>JAYTOT010000281.1:0-25493 GCA_043747645.1 Pseudomonadota bacterium
AATCTTTTACATATTTGTGTGCCATTTCCGTTGGTAGTGTAATGTTTGCAGTGCTCGTTTTGAGCTTTTTTGGAAACAGAGTTGTAACCACAGGTAAGATTGAGGTAAAGACAATTTAACGTTCAAAATTCGAATCACAAATTATTGGAATCAGTCACAATTCATTGCAACTTATGCCCCTTCTTGCCCAACCATTCGCTTGGCATATTTTGCTGCAGGAGGCACAATCACGTCAGAAGTTGGTGGAAGGCTGCGTGGGTCGTCGCTTTCAAAAGAATACACTTTAACCGGGTCGATGTGCTTGTAGCGGTAACTCCGTACTTCGCAATAAGCCAACCGTTGCATGAACGATAGGGGGTCTAAAAATGGAGTTTCTGGCACAAAGGGTGAAACTTCGTTTGCGCGCCCTAGTGCCATAACTAAATTAGGGCTCGAAACGACTCTCGATACATTTACCATTTGCTTTGTGACATTTAAAAGGTCAATTGCTCTTTTGCGTTCTGCTTTTTCTACAGCAATTTTCTTTTCTGTAACCGTAGCTAAAAGTGAATGGCGTCTGTCGAGTTCTTTGGCCCAATCTAAGTCTTCTGAGGCACGGCAATAGGGCGGGTGAGTCAAAAAAGTACGTATGTATTTTTCAATGAGGCCGCGCACTTCTTTAGGATGAAATATAAACGCACCGGTTAAAAAATGAGTGCCATTCAAAGTAAGCATGCGACCTTGAAAAATTTGCCCCGGTTCGAACCCCGCAAAATTAAATTCTGACAAAGGGAAAGCCAAATCGCCAATACGAGCGATTAAATCGAACACAATGACTCTGTCGTCGCGAAGTTTTTCAATTGAATAAATTGAATATCTAAAATTTCGTAATTGTTCAAATTGAAACAATTGTCTAGGCGCTAAACGGGTTTGAGCATTCATTAAAAATGTTTCAAAAACCGTAGAACCCGAAAAAACTTCAGAAAGTCGATAATCAAAAAGAAAAAACTCTTGAAACGCCGCCATGCGGCTGTCGTAAAAGGGATCGTCGTCGTTGACTTTGCCCGTTGCAACAGAAAAAAGTTCACGTGCTACGTGCATTTGGCCCGAAAACTCGGGCGCACACGCGTATTCGTGCAGAGTATCGACCAATTCCTGACAGACTAGAGCGCTCATGGCGCAACCTCAGGGAGTGTCCTCCACTTCTCAGCGCCGGTGCAACCCTGCGCCGGCAAACCTTCAGTGGACATCAAAAACGCGCACCGCGACCACGGGAGCGCGCCAAGAAAACAAAACGGGAAGATTCAGAAAAAGAGTGTAGCCAAGTCTGCGGGTAGTTTCAAAAGTCTGATTTTTGTCGGCCTGCAATTGCACGTACACGTCGGGCAGAGGCAGATGAAATCCACGTTTGCGCGCTAAGGCTTGAGTCTCACGCCGGAGTTCGTCGTCGTTCATTTGCAATGCACGGCCTCCTTTGGCAAATTGCCGCAGGTCTTGCGCCAGCGACCTCTCATGCAAAATGAGAGGCACGGTACTGCTCAATGCCGTAGCAATTGCAAGAATTCCCACAATGCTCATTGCAATAAATAACTTGCGACGCACCTTTTATTACTCCACGTCTGAGAGGTCTAATATGGCCATAAATGCATCTTGAGGAATTTCGACACTTCCTACTTGTTTCATGCGTTTTTTACCTTCTTTTTGTTTTTCAAGAAGTTTACGCTTGCGCGAAATATCGCCTCCGTAGCATTTTGCAGTCACGTCTTTGCGCAGTGCAGCAAGGGTTTCGCGTGCAATAATTTTTGCGCCCACAGCAGCTTGCAGCGCCACTTCGAATTGCTGACGGGGAATGACTGTACGAAGTTTTTTAACCAATAATTTACCGCGAACGTAAGCGCTATCACGGTGAACAATACAAGAAAGTGCATCTACAGGTTCGCCATTTACAAGTATATCGAGCCGCACTAAATCGCTTTCGTTGTACTCTAAAAATTCATAATCCATGCTCGCATAGCCGCGCGTGAGGCTTTTGAGGCGGTCGAAAAAGTCGAATACCATTTCGTTTAATGGGAGTTCGTACTGAATCATGACGCGACTTTGCGAAAGATAATCTAATTTGCCTTGTGTACCTCGGCGGTCCGAAAGGAGTCCCATAACGGCTCCTAAATATTCTGCGGGCAAATGGAATGTCACGCGAACCATAGGTTCCATGAACTTTTCAATCAAATTAATTGCAGGCAATGACGAAGGATTATCGACTTTTAAAACTTCACCTTTTGTGGTGTGAACATAATAGACGCAAGTAGGCGCAGTAAATATTAAATTCATATTGTACTCTCGTTCAAGGCGCTCTTGAACAATTTCCATATGTAAAAGTCCTAAAAATCCGCAGCGGAATCCAAAACCCAAAGCGACTGATGTTTCTGGTTCGTAAGAAAGGGAGCTGTCGTTTAATGTGAGTTTTGAAAGCGCGTCTTTTAAGGCTTCATATAAATTGTTTTCTACAGGGAATACACCTGCAAAAACCATTTGTTTTGCTTTTTTAAATCCAGGCAAAGGTTCGGAGGCTGGCTCGGAACTCAGGGTAATAGTATCGCCCACGCGTGTGTCGCGCACGTCTTTAATGTTGGCAATAAGGTATCCCACTTCGCCCGAAGCAAGAGTTTCGCGAGGGAATGCCTTGATGCACATTACTCCCACTTTTTGCACTTCAAATTTTTTGCCAGAGTGCATCATTACAATTTCGTCGCCAATTTTGCATTGACCATCGACTACGCGCACCAAAACAACTACGCCCTGATAAGAGTCAAACCAGCTGTCAAAAATAAGTGCGCGAAAAGGGTCTTTGCGTGTGTCGGCAGGTGGAGGTACTTTATTCACCACAAGTTCGCAGATTTCCGAAATACCTAGCCCCGATTTTGCACTGCATGGCACTGCATCTGTAGTATCGATTGCCAATTCTTCTTCAATTTGTAAGCACACGCGTTCAACATCGGCGCTGGGTAAATCGACTTTGTTTATAACAGGCAAAATTGTTACGTTATTGTCCATGGCCAAATAAACATTGGCAACAGTTTGAGCCTCCACGCCCTGACTGGCATCCACCACCAAAAGAGCACCTTCGCAAGCAGAAAGGCTTCGGCTCACTTCATAGGTAAAGTCTACGTGTCCTGGAGTGTCGATTAAATTCAAAATATAAGTTTGGCCGTCTTTGGCCTTGTAATTCATGGTGGCCGTTTGGGCTTTGATGGTGATGCCGCGTTCGCGCTCCAATTCCATGCTGTCTAAGATTTGATCTTGTTTTTCGCGAGCCGCAATGGCACCTGTATGCTCTAAGATACGGTCGGCAATAGTGGATTTACCGTGGTCAATGTGAGCAATAATACAAAAATTGCGAATGAATTTAGGGTCTACAATGCTGGTCGACATTTTTGTTCAAAACCTTTCTGAGTACCGGGAGGCAATGAGGAAACAAGGCGGCAAAAATGTCTCAAGACAGGCAGCCTCTGACCGAAGAACCGTAGCAGACAATCTTGATATCCGGAAAGGAGCCTCATGAAATGTGGCCGCCCCCTACAAAAAAATTGGTCTTTGCGCAAAAATCATTTTTGCCTTGCTCTGACGCTTTATTTGTTTTTGCAATTAAATTCTAGAGCACGGGCACAAAACATTGTGATTCAGGCGCCTGCCTCTCAGCTGTTAACTCTTTCTGGTGAAGCTGCGCAACCAAAGCTCGAAAAAATTGAAGAAACCGTAGCTCGTGTCTCCACATCGTTTTACGAAAATAAACTAGCCAATGGTGACGTGTTATTAATTCAAAAAAGCAGCTATTCAGATGGAAAAATGGTCGAATTTGTGGCCTCTGTCTGGCTTTCAGAACCCCTACCTATTGAAATTATATTACTTGATGATTTTATTCCTAGCACTCAAAGAAAAGTTTATCTCAAAAATAAAACCACGGGTGAAGAAAAAATATTATCTTTACAAAACAACAATAAATCTCTCAGTGAAATTAAATCGTTGGGCAAAGTAACTATTCGCAGCGGCAATCAAAAGGTTAAAGTGGAAGAATTTTTGGCAAGTGACCAAATGCGCTACGAAGCGCCAAAATGTCAAGACAATGAACTAAGAGCATTGGCACGCCTGAGAACTGCGGATGCCGCAAGTGGATTGGGATTAAATGCTCAAAACACCCGATATCAAGCTCAAGAACCTTATTTTTCGAGGGGAATGATTGTTTGTTTGGCATTTGAAAAAGTCATTTTTTAGTTAGATTTACAGATTTTTTTTGACGCCTGTCAAATAATATATTTTATTTAAAGGTATTTCGCCCGATACATAGCCCAAACATGACTTACCCATGAGTGGCAAAACATGGCAAGGCAAAATGGAAACCGATGCTTCATCTGGTGTGCAGCGAATTCAGATTTCAGTATCTATTTTAGATGGTACTACTGCAATTGGTTCAATTGTCATTGGTTTGAATATCAAAGAATTATAATTAATTTATTCTTTTTTGATCCAATCATTTAAAGTCTGGACTTTTTCTTGGAAAGTGGATTTCAATTCTTTTGAATCAGCAAAAGAGTTAGAAAAAATAGAAATTGTTGAATTTTTTGAAATTAAAATTCCCAATACAGAAGAATCATCTTTTAATTTGATACAAATTTTTTGATTTTTAATTTCTGCAGGATTTGTTTTTGCTGAATCTACATTAACAGAATTGCAAATTTCAAAACTTGTTAGCGGTTTTATCCGACCTTCATATTGATTAATATGCAAATTTTTAGAATTTCGCGCAGTCGTTTCGCAAGGACTTGCGTAAAGTAACAAGTCCATTTTTAAATCTGCAGACTTTTTAATTTCTGAATTCAATTTTTCAAAAAATGATATAGAATTTGAAATTTCAGTATTTTCACACAAAAATATTTGAGTTTCCTTGTCGCCCGAAAATCTTTTTTCTGTTTTTGCCACTTCTACGGAGAATGTAGTAGCTGTTTTCTTTTTTTTAGTTGAAGGTTCGTTCTGACCTAAAATATCTTGTACAATGGTATTAAATTCACGCTCCTTGCATGAAAATAGAGTGAATAAAAGAAAAAAAGTCAGACCCAGTTTCATGTGCCTAAATCTCCAAATTTTTTGAGATGCTCATGAGCCATTGCTGAAAGCTGCCGGCCCCGCAGGGTGCGAATGATAAATCCCTTGTGAACCAAATAGGGCTCATACACATCTTCAAGAGTTTGTCGTTCTTCGCCCATTGCCGCAGCAACTGCTTCAAGCCCTACGGGCCCTCCATCGTGCCGGTCGCGCATAATAGCTAAGAACAATCGATCTTTCGGTGAAAGTCCAGCGTCGTCCACTCCCAAACGTAACAAGGCACTGGCCACTATTTTAGCATCAATGTTTTTTTGTCCTGCAACGAGCGCAAAATCCATGACGCGCCTGAGCAATACATTTGCGACGCGGGGGGTGCCGCGACTGCGTTGGGCTAAAGTTAAAGCGCCCAATGGCTCAATGTCTGTGCCTAAAATATTCGCACTGCGTTGAATAATAATGGCGAGAGAGTCTTCGGAATAATACTCTAAGTGTTCTACAATTCCAAAGCGTTCTCGCAAAGGCAACGATAAACTACCAGCGCGAGTTGTGGCACCAACAAGTGTGAATGATTTTAAATCAAACTTAACAGTGCGCGCAGAATGGCCATCTCCCACAACTAAATCGAGAGACCGGTCTTCCATGGCAGAATATAAAACTTCTTCGACGGGGGCGGGGAGTCGATGAATTTCATCAATAAATAACAGAGTATTAGCTTCTAGTCCGACCAATATACCCATTAAATCGCGCGGGCGTTCGATGTTGGGTCCCGACGTTGTCACCAATTCGTAGTCCATCACAGCTGCAATAATACCGGCCAATGTCGTTTTACCAAGGCCTGGGGGACCATGAAAAAGGCAGTGGTCGAGCATGCGACCACGCATCTTTGCCGCTTGAGTGTATATTTTTAAATTGTCTACCACCCGTTCTTGGCCAGGGTATTGGTCAAAACTGCGAGGCCTGAGACTCAAATGTGCTTCATCAACACCTTCTCGCGCAATGCGTTGAGGATGTGTGCTGGGGTCGTCAAATACAGTGTGCATTTCAGACATAATAATCTCAGTCATTTATAAATTTCAGTGTGAAGATGCTACCAAATGTCCCGAAAGTTTTCTGAGTGCATCGCGCAAAGCGTTTTCGAGCGAGACAGGTTCGCCCGAATCTAAACGTTTTTCAAAATTAATGCTCATTTCTGATATCTGTTTGTCTTTGTAACCTAAATTTGCAAGTCCGCTGCGCAAATCTTCGAGCATACGACTGCGCGTGCGCAAAGCTTCGGCGCGTTCGAGGGCTGGCGAACGTGGTTCGGCCCAAAGTGCATTTGGTATATTTTCCGACTGGCTTGTTCCGCTGGAATTTGGATCTTGTGATGTTAATTGAGTTGAATGCGAAAACCCTTCCCATAGGGTGAGCAATTTTTGCAATTTCGATTTTAATTCCAACACAAGGCGTTCTGCGGTTTTTGCACCCACTCCAGGAATGCTTGTGAGTACGGCTAATCGCCCTGCAGAAATGGCCTCGCAGAGGTCTTGGCCAGATAGTGGACCTAAGAGTTGCAGTGCTAGTTTGGGGCCAACACCAGTGACGCCAATGAGTGTCTCAAATACTTTTCTGTCGAGAAGTGATGCAAAACCGAAAAGCCGAATGGAGTCTTCGCGCACATGAGTGTGTATAAAAAGTGCAGACTCATGGCCGACTAAAGGTAGAATACAAATATTAGATAATGGTACAGAAACTTCATATCCTACACCATTGACATCGACAATAACACTGTCAGGAGTTTTTTCTGTTAAGCGTCCGCGTAAATAACCAATCATAAAAAAGTCTCCTGCCAAAAAAACGTCACTGGTGGGTTGATTTTGCCGTGTTGTAACATGGCTGTTGAACCGACAAACAGACTGGCACGATTTATAATGCCAGACAACGTTGTTGGCTCTGGTGCGAGTTAAGGAGTTTGAACATGGCCTTTTGGATTAAAAAGAAAAACGACGAAAATGAAGGCGCAGAAAACACAGAAAATGCGCTTATTGGCAAAAAGAAAAAAGACGAAAAACGCCCTGCTGTAAAGCGCATCGACAATTTGCGCATACCGCAGCAGCTGAATGTCATGCTGCGGAGTGTGGGGTCGCCAAACGAGTTTCAATTTCTCACTAAAGATTTATCTGCCACAGGTGCATTTGTACTCTGTAATAACTTTAAACGCTATCCTTTTCAGCCTGCAAGTACTCTTTTAGATGTCGTTGTCGAACTGAAAAATCCGGAGACACAAGAAATAATCAAAATGCCATTTATGGCAAAAATAGCACGCGTTGTTGAAGCTCACGGAGAGGGAGCAATGCAAATTTCAGGATTTGGAATTCGAATTGTGCAAATGTCTTTGGAGCAGCGAACCGTGCTAGAAACTTTTATAGGACGCCATGGTTCTCCTGATGTTGCAGGTCAAGCTGCAGAACTCATTGGCACCGCCAATTTACACAAACAAAGTAACGAAACCGAAGTTGAAGACCAAGAGTTTTTAAGTGATGACACATTGCCAAAAGCAATGTGATGAAAGTGTAGAATGACTTTTAATCACCACCTCTTTTTAGAACATCTATTTCAGTCGCCTTCCGATGCGGAACGGCGCGAAGCGGTGAACCGACTAAATCAAAAATCAAAGTGGGCGTGGCTCAATGTGGCGCACTTGTGCCTGCGCGATACTTTGGCTACGGCTCGGGCCCGAGACTTGGCAGGAAAATCTGCCGCATTGGCTTATTCCTTAATTCTATCATTTGTGCCATTGCTGGCTATTGCATTTACATTTTTCAATTTATTTGGTGGCCTCAAAGAATTTTCTGAAAGTACTTTAAAACCATTTATTTTAGATTATTTTGAAGGCAATGCTGCAGTGCAAATTTCAGTGTTTATTGACACTTTTATTTTGCATCTTAAAACAGGAACCTTAGGTGCTGTGTCATTTGTTACTTTCTTTATCACCGTAATTGGACTTCTCTTTAGTATTGAAAAAACTTTAAATGATATATATGAGGCACGAAACATTCGTGGCGTATTTCGACGAGTTTTAAATTATTGGGTACTAACAACATTAACACCTCTCGTTGTTGTTTTTTCTACGGCAAAATACACACAAATATTAAAAAATTTTCCTGTCATGGGCGATTTTATTCATGGTGTAGGCGGATTTTGGATTCTAAAATTTGTGCTTAGCGCTATTTTTCAATCATTAGGATTTTCAATTTTATTAATGGTCCTTCCCGCACGTCGCATTGCATGGCAGGCCTCCATTGTTGGGGGAATTGTTGTAAGTTTATTGCTAGAAGTTTTGCAAGAAATTAATATTTATCTCACACATTCTGCTTTTTCTGATGCATCTGTCTCGCAGATATATGGAACAGTCCCGCTGTTGGCAGTCGTATTATTTGTTTGGTTGCGCCTCATGTGTGTGGTTTTTCTTGCTGGAGCAACGGTGGCCCTTTCAATCGACAGGGTTTTGTATTTGACTCAAGAAAGACGCACCGAGGCCTTAGCACCACGTCAAATATTACAAACCACTGCACAGGTTTTCGAAGACATTTGTCATGTTTTTAAGGCAGAAGGGCGGGGAGTTCGAGGCTCTGGAATTGCGGCACGGCTCCGCATTCAAGAAGGCGAATGCAATAAAGCCTTGGCGTTTTTAGAATCACGAAAGCTTATATTTTCGGTTCGCGACGATGAAGAAGAAAAATTTATTCCATCGCATCAGGGTTTATTATCGCTAGAAAAGCCACATGATTTTGTAGAATTAGTATTGAGTCCGTCGGCAATTGACGACGAGCCAACACTCAATGTGGGGCGCTCGGCGGCAGTGTTATCTCATTTTACAACAGAAGTCTTGGAATCCGTAAATTCAAAAGGAGAATCTTGTGAAATCAAATCATAGTGCTTTTAAATTGATTTATAATAATGTGTTTATTTGCGTGAGTGTCGGAATTATTTTTGGTTATCTCTTTTCAAAATTTCCTATTGTCGAAAACGCAGTCGGTGCAAACTCTCTTAAAACCTACACCACTAAAGGTGTATTGATTTCCACAGACGGCGGCAAAGTAGTGCTCAAAGATAAATTTGGCCAAGATTGGGAATATGCTTCTGCGGGGGCAGTGGCAGTTGCCAAAGGAAAGAACGCAAAAGTGACCTACACCATGCAAATGGTCAAAGTAGAAGCAGAACAGTAATTTGTTCGAGTTCTATTTTTCTCGTTGTGAAATTTGCTAACGGTGAATTTTGCTAATGGTGAATTTTCTAGGTGGAATATTGAGATTATTTTATTAAAATAAGATTTGTTGCAAAGAATATAAAAATAAATCCGGTGACTAAATTGATTTTCGGGCTCCATTCTAGCATGCGAAATTTTACAATAGGGTGCGCAGCTAAAAAACTTAGTGTTGCAAACCAAGCAAAAGTAATGACCACAATTTCTATGGCAAAAATGAGGCGAGTGGCGGACGTCATTTCTGGTTTTATGAACTGAGAACCGACACTCATGAAATACAAAATAGCCTTGGGGTTTAGTAAATTGGTTACAAAACCATGGCCCATATTTTGTAAAATTGATAAATGCCTGTTGGTTTGGGGTGCGTTCGGATCAGTGGCGAATTTGATAGCCGTTTTTTTAAAAACCATATTCCAACTAGAATAAATGAGTTTTATTCCCATGTAAAATAAATACATTGATCCTAATATTTTAATTATTTTCAAAAAGAGCGGTGCGTGGTTTCCCAGTTGCGCAAGGCCAAAAAACACCCACGACAAATGAAAAGCCACTCCTAATATTATTCCAAATGCTGCGCCTAAGGCATGATTCCGCGACTCCGTAAGTGCGAGGCGGGTGACCAATGTAAAATCGGGCCCAGGGCTCATAACCGATAACAAATGGATTGTTGCAAGCATTAACATTTGAGTGAGGAGAATCATTTTTGAGAACCAATCTGCAAATAAAGTAAAAATTAAGTTTTTCAGAAAACAATGCAACAATTAAGTTTTAAGGTGATTTTCCGAACACTTGAACCAATCGAAAAGTCTCTACATAAATGAGGTCGTCTTCTTTGAATTCAACACCAACTTGTTCTCCACCTTTTTTAAAATATTGCCTGTGACCATCTTTCCAAAAATCTAAACTCAGATCTCCTTCGCCTTCTGTAGATGCAATGTGGGCAGTTACAGAAGAGAAAGGAATGATTTCCACTTTTTCAGTTTGAATAAAGCACACGGGAATTCCAAAATCGTCGGTTACAACCGAATGCGGTCCCAGTAGGGCTGGTCTAAATGCGTCGTAATTTTGGGAGTGCTTCCAGCTCGCGCAACAACGCTTGACACCTTTGGCGACCAAATGAGCCAGCTGTGCAGCCATAAACGGACTAGACCCAAATGCAAAAACATCGAAATTTCTGACTGGCGGCAAATACCCGCCAAGTAAGAGTTCGGAATAAACTGAAAATATTTCGTCGGACAATTCAGAATTTTCAGACAAAACAGAATTGAGCGGAAACCACAAATGGTCCTCTAATTCAGAGTCGAAGTCCAAATTCATTAATACAAAATAGGGTGGGCGCGTGCCAATCGGGCTCGAAACTTTCAAGCCCTTTGCGGTCAATTGTTGTGTGATATCTTTGAGGCTGGAGCCGTAAATCCAATTTCCAGTCCATATTTTGTGTGTGCTACTCAGAAGCAAAGCTTTGCAGTTGTTCATGAATAATCTTTCGACAGAGAATTATAATTAATTCCAATACTACACGCCTCGCCACCGGGCAAGGGCAGTTTTAGGGGGCCCTTGAAACACGACTTTCCCGTTTTGGAGTTCAATAATTTCGTCGTACAAATCTAGTGTTTTTAAACGATGCGCAATGGTAATAATGGTTTTATGTTCAAATGCTGTACATAATATTTTTTGAATGCGCGCGTCCGTTACGGTGTCTACAGAACTCGTAGGTTCATCCATTAAAATAATGCTTTTGTTTGATGCCAAAATGCGCGCAATGCATATCAATTGGCGCTCACCCAGCGATAAATTAGTGCCCTCTTCTGCAATTTCAAACGAGAGTCCGTAATTTAAACCCGTCAATTTTAAAACGGCAAGTAATTTTTCGTCGGTGCAAGTTTGAGAACGATCTAAATTTGCTCTTAAGGAACCACAAAAAAGAAAAGGATGCTGGGGAACAATTCCCAATTGCTGACGGTGCTGGGTAATATCAGTTTCATAGATAGACTGATTGCCAATGAGAATGTTGCCGTTGTGTACATATGCCATTCTGAAAAGAGATTGCACAATGCTCGATTTACCAGAGCCCGTGCGGCCAATAATTCCAATTTTGCTTCCAATTTTCAATTTAAGATTCAGCTCATTTAAAATAACCGGTGAATCGGACCGGTAAGACATGGAAAAGTTCTTGAATTCAATAAACCCGTTTTCAACATAAACGGTTTTGTGCGACTCAAAGCGGGGTTGAGGCATTTCTGTCTGGAGTTCAGATGGCAAATCGACCAATTCAAAGACTCTTTTTGCATTTGCCTCGTATCCGGATAGTACCGATGTGCTGTTGAAAAGCCATTCGAAAGTGGGAGCCAATCTAAAAATTGCTGTCAGAATAACAGCTGCCATTGCTTGGGTGATTGCATTTTTAGATAAAGAAACAGTCAAGAAAATCAAAACTATTGTTGTGTAGGCAAGGATAATAAAACCTAGCCAAAAACGATGCCAGGCTAATATTTTTGTATGGGTATACCAAACAGAATAAAAATTCAAAAATGCAGAGCGAATGCGGCTGAGTAAAGAATTTTGTTTTCCGAAAAGTGAAAATATTCTCGCACCATCAATTAAATCAGTTTCGCGGTGCAGTAAGTCGCCATTTTTGGCAGCCATTGCAGTGCTCAGGTGCTCTAGCATGGGCGATACTTGCCTTTGCAAATAGAAAAATAAAACTAAAACTGGTAAAATAATAGCGGCAACGAAAGAATTGGAAAATAATATCAAAAGAGCAATAAAGAAGATTTCAACCAGGCAATTTATTGCGTCGCCCAGTCGCAAAATGCCCATGACTCTTATTTTTTCAAAATCACTCATGAGCTTGTTTATAATAGTGCTAGATGGGTTTTGATCAAAATAAGTGACTCCTACATGAGATAACGCATGAATCATTTTGTTGTAAACACCCATTGATGCCCATTGGGCACTGACCTCAAAAACGATCCACGATAACACCCGCGTGACAAAACTTACGGCAATTAAAATGAGAAAACCACCAGAAAAAATCGAAATTTTTAAGGGAATGAAATGTGCTAAAGGAACAAAGCAATTTAATTGCGTCGAAAAACACTCCACTGCAGCTCCAGAATACCACATAAAAAACTGAGGAACTGCTGTTGCACACAATAAGAGAAATAGAAAAATAGGACTCAGCAAAAGAGTCAATCGCAAGTTTAAAAAATAGCGCAAAAAATATTCAAAACCAAAAGTGATTCGAAAATTAGAATTGCGAGATGAAAATTTTGGATTGTTCATTTTAAAAGTAACTCATTCCAACGGGAATTAGGATTTGCCAAAAGCAATGCTGGTGTGGAGTCTTCAACTATTTTTCCGTTTTCTAGTGCTATAAGGCGGTCAACATTGCAAAGTTCCGTAAGCCGGTGCGACACAAGTATAAATCCGTTGTTCGAATTCAAAAAAGTATCCATTAGTTTTTTCTCGGTGTGGGAGTCCACGGCGCTGAGCGGATCATCGAGCAATATAAATTTTCGCTTTGAATAAAGGGCTCTGGCAAGGCTTACGCGTTGCTTTTGTCCTCCAGAAAAATTGATTCCTGCTTCGCCAATTTCTTGCTCGTACCCCAATTCAAGTAAAGCAATATCTGCTTCCAGTTCTGCTGCAGCAGCAGCTTTCATGAGATTTTCATTCAGCGCTTCTTCGTCTAGTGAAATATTACTCGCAAACGATGCATTAGATAAAAATGGTTCTTGAGGAACGTATGCAATTTGGTTGCGGAAATTATAATAGACGTTTTCAAGCCATAAATTGCGTATTTCTCCATTAGAAAACTCAAGATTAATACTCCCGGAGCTAGGAGCGAGTTCGCCAGTTAAAAGACGCAGCAAAGAAGTTTTTCCTGAAGAGACAGACCCAATAATCCCCGTTCGTTCGTGCCATGCAAAACTGACGTTGAGATTTTGAAAAATTATCGTTCCGTTAATTGTAAGACAAACGTTAGAAAAGTGAATTTTAGAGATTTGCATTTTTTGTTTTTGCAGCCGGTTTGAAAAGTCTATTTCTTCAACATTCAATTGCTCTAAGAATTTAACATCTGGCGCGGAAATAAATTTTTGAATGCGATTTAATCCGGCCTTGGCAGTGGCGAAGCATGTAATGGAATATGGAATCATTTTAATGCTGTTCGAAAGATGATTTAATAACCAAACCGATGAAAAAAGACTCTCCAGTGAGACTTCAGAATTTAAATATTGTGCAGACATAATGAGAACTGCAATGGGGGCCATCCACCAACAAAAACTCAGTCCAAAAATCAAGCAGGTAATGGCGTGTTCCCAGGAAACATATTTCACTAAAATAAGCATGTTTGTGCCAATTTCATTTTTAAATATTTGTTGCAGCGAGAGTGTTCGAATGAGGCGCATATTGCGAATCCATTCGCCTGTAGCAGTTGTTACATTATCGCGCTTGAGTTGAGATTTGTCGCGAATTTTAAAAATTAACTTTCCCGTGAGCATTGATATTGGAATTTGAATTACAGCAACCAAAACGGCTAATAATCCCGAAACTCCAGTTGCCAAAATAATGTAAGGCAACAATACTATTGTAGAAACTAGAAACGGAAATCCTTGAGAGATGAACTGGTTTAAAAATTCTCCCACAGAGTCGACGTCAGACGAAGTCAGTGTTTTTAAATTTCCGCTTGAAAAATGCAATTTATATTGAGGGTCAATAGAAAGCAGTTTTAAGTTAATGACAGTGATTAAAGATAAATGTGTTAAACTTTGAATTTGGAATTTTATAAGATCAGAATAATATGTGCAAACAAGAGATATTAACTGAAATACCAAAAAGCCAATGCATAATAAACCCAATATATTGAGGTTTGAATTGCCAATTAAAAGTTTTTCTGTGCAGAAAATTGAAAACAATAATGCCAAGGCACCAAAAAAGGACAAAACTGCAGATTGAATTAAATATTTTTTATTTAAAAAAAACATTGAAGTCCAAGTATCGGCAGCGAGTTTGTGGCCTTGAGACTCTGCTGAGAAGTGATTTGCGAAATGGAGTTCACGTTCCATTTCAAGATCTAATTTTCCAGTCGAAAATTTATTTTCAGCAAGGCAAAGTTTTTTTTGTTTTGAAAATCCGCCCCAGAAACGCAACTCAAACAATTTTGGCACCCCTTAGTTCAAGCCCTGCTGTATACTATTGTTATTTCTCGGGGGAAAGTCTTTTATGATTAAAATTCGAATTGCGACAGCGTCTTTGTTCATCGTTTCGCTGTCTTGTCAGTCGCGTTCCTACAATGCCGCAAGAGTTTTAGACTCAAAAAATACTGGCGAAAGCACATTAGCAAGAAAAAGTTTTGATGTTAACGATGTCTCAATATTGAGCCCCCATGTGGGTTCCGCCGCGGCCCTAGAAAAATTGCCAAAACTATCTACTTTTTTGGCTGCAGATTCTTCAAAGGCTGAATTATTGTTTCACTCAATATTGGAACAAGGGCAGGATGGTCGGTTTTTTCGCTTGAACCGCCCGGAGTGGGATGAGGCAAAGAAACTTGCGAACTGGCGCATTGTGGGCACGCGGGTCGATCTCTGTTCTAATATTCTTGCAGGCGAAACTGCATGCAAGCAGCAAGTTCGTCTTGTGGCGCAACCGTTTTTGATGAGTGCGGACACACCACAAAAAATTATTACGGGCGATGCCGCCATACACCTTATTTTTAATGCAGATCAGAAACCAGCAGCGGCAATTGTAGATTCACTTGAAAAACTAAAATCTGCAGCGGGCGCCAGCACAAATGGGCTGCCATTGGGCGTGCACCCTGGATTTATTTCTGGGGGAAATATTTTTTTAGAAAAATACAATTCATTTTTAGCCGAATATGCAAATTTACCAACAATAAAATTTGCTGCGCTTATGGGTTCTGTAGATCTTTCCACGTTCAGCGAACAAAGTGCCTGGGTGTTTTCTACGGGAAATGTTAAGGGCGACAAGTACATTCGGCTCGATAAAATTTCTTTATATGAAACTCCCTTTAGCATTTTCGATGCACTCTCTGGTGAGGGGAACACTTTTAAACCCCTGCCTACAATCACAGACAATACAAAACAATTCTCTCTGGCGAGTCAGAAGCAGCTTGGCGGTGGTGATGCAGAAGAAAAACGCTTAGACTCAGTGCGACTCAATATTGTAAACCCTCATTTGGTCGGGCTCGATAATTCAGACTGCGCAAGTTGTCATTTGCCTCAGAAGGGTTTTAAAAATCAAACACCAAAAATGGATGGAATGCGATTAAAGCAAATTGTTTCTGGCTCAAATTCAAAATCATTTGATGCAATTACTTTTGCAAGATTTGTCGATTCACCAAAGGGTTCTTATAATCTGAGGCAATTTGGACACGACGAAAATGGTGTTTCAGTGAGCACCCGTGCAATTGCAGAAAGCGCTGTGGTAGCGGAATTCATCAACAGAAATGTTTTAAAAATAACTGCGGGCAATTTTACAAACGCGCGGCAAAATAAAACCTGTGATGAGCCAAAGCTCGATGTGTGCCTGTCGTTTGGAGGCGCATTGCCTTGTTATGCAAAAGCGGATGTTTGTAAGTGAAGAATGAATTGTATAAAACCGCCGGGCGCTTGTTTTGGGGTATGGCAGAAAAATATCAATTTAGCACCGCCGATCAAATTCTCTTGCTGGGCCTTAATTCTAACAATAGTCATCGACCTACAAAATTTAAGCATGAAAAGTCAATCCCCACAACTGATGATGCGCTGCATCGCGTCGGAATACTCATGGGAATTCACAAGGCGCTGCGCATTATCTATCCCGAAAATCCGAGTCTTCGTTACAATTGGTTTTTGCGTCCTTTTGCGGAGCTTCCTATTGGCACCCAGTCTCCCTTCGATTTTTTGCGAACTTCGCTTGCTGGGCAATGCCTTTTAAGAATGCAGGCCCTGAGGGCTCTCGTCGATAGAGTGCGCATTCATGGTTGAACTTCCCAGCTGTGGTAGGTGGAATGGTACTGGATTTCGTAATTTTTACACTTGTTGCGAGCAATATTGTTGGACTGTAGTAAAGATGTCGGATAAGGGTCAGTGCGGTGCATTTCCGCCAAGTCCCCCAGATTGGCAATTGCGAATTGAGTTCAGGCGAGAGGAAATTGAAAAAAATTGGAATTTGACGCGGGTAAACCTTGGTGTTCAGTATGCTTAAGTGTGAAAAAAGAGTCGATAATTGTATTTATTATGCATTCTTTTTCGAGCATTTTTATATGTGGAAATATTTTTTCTGCCAGAGAATTAATTAGCGATAATAAAATAAATTTTAATTTGTTTTTAATTGTTGCTGTTTTCTTTGTCTGTGAGTTCATTTCACTGTTACTCATGCACTTTGCTTCAAGGAGAATTGGCCGCATTCGTGCTGAAGTAAAAAGTCTCCTCATGTCTCGCTTCAATCACAATATATCGAATCCCAATTCAAAATATCATTTAGAATCCGGCGCAGAAGGTCGCATTGCGACGCTCCAAAATAGTGATTTATTAGTCATTGGCAATTTTGTGGCATCGGTATTGGTCACTTTTGTACCTGCGCTCATCATGCTCATCGTATTTACTTGTGTGAGTGCTTACTCGTTTGGCGCAATGGGATTGTCTGCGTGTGTGCTTTCTGTCGGTCAGCTTCCCATTTCTTTAGCGATTGGAAAACTGCAACCTCGGTTTCGTAAGGTGCAAAATTTAAAGCTCGATTTATTGAGTGCGATGTTAATGAATTGGATGACTCAGTTTCGTGAATTTCGCACCGGAAAATTGCAAGACCTCCAGGAAAATAAACTTCTGAAAATTTACAATGAGCATTTAAAATCTGCGGTCTTTGAGCATCTTGTTTCCATTTTTCTTTTTGTAGTGAGTTTTTGCTGGTGGCTCGTTCCGGTTTTTATTTCCGTAATTTACGCTCAACATGTTAAAAAATTTGATACTGAAATTGTTTCAAAAATACTCGCGTCAACTTGGATACTCATCACGTTGTCTAATGCGCTGCGTCGGGTTCCCATGACAATTTCGCTGTTGGAGCCGGCGAAAATTGCAATGCAACGCATTTCTCCTTATCTCATTAATACGCCAGAAATTCGAAACATTCGCATTTTTGTAAAATCATCCATTGAGGAATTTGGTCGCCCTGTGGCGTGGATGTTGAATGGTGTTTCGGTGAGTTTTTCAGCAAAAATCGTATTTCAAAATGTTAACCACAAAATTCCTATGAATGAACATATTTGGATTATAGGCGAGCAGGGTGCCGGAAAAACCACTTTAATGGAGCTGCTTTTTGGGCTCAAATCACCAGATGCTGGCTGGGTAGGAGTTTTGAATGAAGACGGACGGCAGTTTGATTTGAAAAATCCAGCGGTCAGAGATTGGCTTCATCATTTTGTTAAACCAGTACCTCAGTCATCGTTTCTTTTTCAAGGCGACTTACAAAGCAATGTTTCTTTAAAGTGTGTTGATGTTAAAGAAGGTATCGTTCAAAAGTCTATTGAAAATTCTTGTCTCGCAGGCGATTTTTCGAGTCAAATAATTTTGCAAAATGCACAAATCAAAGAAGAAGGCAGAAACCTTTCTGGAGGCCAACGGCAACGCGTCTCAATCGGCCGAGCTCTGAGTTTTTCGCCAGAGTGTGTGATTTTCGATCAGAGTTTTTCGGCCATTGATTCATTTACTGCTTCTCTGATTTACGGAAATCTTCGGAGAATAGAGAACCTTCGTGGCGCAATATTTTTGTCGTCTGCTCCACCAGAATTTTCTGCTGATGCCGCACTTTTTATTTTAACCTCTGATGGTTTGCAAAAATCAGGAGGTTTACAATAGTGAAATCGTCGAACCGATCGGCAAAATATAGCCGATTTCTTATGTTTTTAGTGTCTAAAAGAAATGCATTTTCAGTTTTAATGTTGACATTATTTCTGATTTTAGGCGCATCGTTGAGTCAGCAAATATTTATGGACGTCACTGGACGTATGCTGGCGTGCCAACCACAAAAATTGTGTTTGCTTCACATTGCAAATTTTCAAATTGAATTATCGTTTCCTTTTTACACTTTTGTATTGTTGTTTTGTATTGCTTTTCGTTTTTTGTCGTGGTCTGTTTTTGAACTCTGGGGGCTTTGGACATCACAAGAGCTTTTTGCAAAATTGATTTCGCGGTTGAAAGTAACAAAGCTGGAACAAATTGAATGTCGATCTGGTGCAGATATAGTCTCTGTTTTTACGCGCGATTTTGGAAAAATAAAGCTCGATGCCGTGATTCGCTTTGGCGATGTGATAAATTCGGGCAGTGAATTTTTAATTCTGTGTATTTTTTTAAGTAGAGACAAACCGTTTCTGTTAGTAGCAGTATTGCCTTTATTTTTGGTATTCAATTATTTAGCTAATAAGTTGCAAAAATCTGTGGCGCGGAATGGCGCAATATTGTCGGCTTTGTCGGGCTTGAGCTTAGAAGCAAACGTCGATTTAGTCAGAGGTTGGTTTACAAACTCCGTCTTTGGAACTTGGGATTATTTTTTGAATCGCGCGCAGAGGCGTTACAGTCGCTTTATGAAGGCTGAAATTTTTGAATTTGATGTTTTGTCGTGGGGGCGGTTTTCGGTGGGTTTATGCGGATTGATTTATTCATCAATCATTGTCACTGCCATTGGAATGGCTTTTGCCTCAGGCTCCTTAAATGCTGCAGTAGCTGGTGCAATGTTGGGACTTGTTTTTAGAATGCGATCGGTTTCTGACTGGTTTTTTTGGAGTTTGAGTTCTATGCAAGAGGCATTTGCCGGATTTGCACGAGTTGATGAACTCTTGAATTTGCCTGCTGAAACAAATGTAAAAGTCGGAAGCAAAGAATTTCAATCGGATTCTGTCATAAACGGTAACGCTATTTCATTTGTAAATTATTCTGCTTCATATCACTCTAGTTTGCCTTTGGTATTAAATCGTGTGTCGTTTGAAATTCCGAGTTTTTCAAAAGTAGCAGTTATTGCTCCCACGGGGCAGGGTAAAAGTTCGATTGTTCAGGCGTTGTTTGGCCAGATGCACACTCATTCTGGAGATATAAATATTTGCAAATTGAGTGCAATAGAAAATGATTTGAGGCAATTTATTTCAGTCGCGACCCAGTTTCAATTTATAATTGAAGGAACTTTAGAGGACAATTTGACTCTTGGTAGAAAAATAGATTTCGCTCAAATGCAAACCGTGCTGGAGTTACTCCGTGAATTTAATTTTGAAAATCATTCCTCAAATTTAAAAGAAGCTCATTTAACTGCGTCTGAAAAAGCATTTATTGGCATTGGACGTACTTTATTATCAGATGCTTCTATACTTATTTTCGACGAACCATTTGCTTGTTTAGATTTGGTTCAAGAAAAAAAACTCGGAGACATTTTTGCAAAGTTGCAAGGCAAAACTATTATAGTAATTTCGCACCGCCTTGGGTTTATGGCAGACTTCGGCTATAAATTATCGTATGTGAGTGAGTCGTGGGTGCTCAGTAAATTGTAAGTTTAAAATCATTATTGGAGAGCTATTAATGTTTCAAACGTCATTGGTGGGCAAAACGGCTTTGGTTTGCGGAGCGTCGCAGGGGTTAGGGGCTGCCAGCGCGCAAATGCTTGCTTCAATGGGGGCGCGAATCATTGCTTTGGCGAGGTCCAATGAGAACTTAAATACTGTGATAAGTCGTTTGGGACCGCAAGTCGAGCATGCGGCGGTGTCCTGCGACCTTTCAAAGCCGGAACAAGTTATTTCTTTGCACCAATTTCTACGAAGTAATAACATCGACATTGATATTGTGGTTAATAATGCCGGTGGTCCAGCACCAGGAACGGGAGAAAATGCTACTTCTGCAGAATACCTTGAGGCGTTTCAAATTCATTTGTTGTCTGCTTCTGAAATTGCAAAGTTTGTGATTCCGCACATGCGTAAAAAAGCGTGGGGTCGCATTGTGAATATAGTTTCTGTGTCTGGAAAATCGCCTGTTGCGAATTTAGCTGTGTCGAATTCTATTCGTGGGGCTGTAATCAATTGGTCAAAAACGCTCAGCAATGAGCTTGCTTCTGATGGTATCACTGTTAATAATGTGCTTCCTGGCTACACAGAAACTTCAAGACTTCAGGATTTAAATTTAAAAGCTGCGCAAAGACTGAACAAACCTGTTGAAGAAGTGCGGGCAGGAATAATATCGCAAATTCCTGCTGGGCGTTTTGGAAGACCCGAAGAAATTGCTGCGGCGGTGGCATTTTTTGCGAGTCCTGCGGCGTCGTTTGTTACAGGTACAAGTTTAGCTGTGGATGGCGGTTGGTCTAAATTTTCGTAAAATGGTTTTAATTTTTGACTCAATAGTTAATCGCATTACGTTAAGAAAATAGAATTATTTCACCTCTAAAGAGATTCAATTTAATGTGCATTTGTTTCATAGCAATAAATCAGAGTGTACAGCATCCACTTTTATTGGTATTCAATCGCGATGAATATTATAAAAGGTCTGCTGAAAAATTGAAAAAATGGAGCAATGATAATTTGTATGCCGGCACCGACCTTCAGTCGAAAGGCACGTGGTTGGCGGCCGATTCTCAAGGCAGATTTGCTGCAATAACACATTTTAGAGATCCTAAAAACCATAAAGCTGGAATGCGCTCCCGTGGGGCACTGGTTCCAAGTTTTTTACGAAGTGGATTGTCTCCCTTAAAATTTATAGAAAATATGCAGTCAGTGAGCCATGAATACAATGGTTTTAGTATGATTTTGGGAGAAAAAAATGAAGTTTTTTATTATTCACAGAAAGTTGGCGTTTACAGAAAACTGGAATCAGGTATTTACGGATTGTCTAATGGTGAAATGAATTCCGATTGGCCGAAGGTCAAAAGAGGAATTGGGCTCCTGCAAATCCTTTTGCAAAAGGATTACTCCCTGGGTAATATTTTAGATATTATGCTCGACTCTAAACTTGCAGACGACACCTTGCTTCCAAAAACTGGAGTGAGTTATGAAATTGAGAAAGCTATATCGTCGATTTTTGTATTGACTCCAGACTATGGCACTAAGACATCTACTCTATTTGCCGTCGAAAAAAATGGAAATCTGAAATTTACAGAGCGTACCTTTGAAAAAAATTCGAAAGTATTTGAAGAAACTATTTTGGATTTTTGAAAAAGGTTTTTTATTTACTATATGATTTAAAGTCTCTATTTTTTATTCAAAGCAAGATTAAATGTTAAATATTGCTGTTCCTGTATAAATCCAAATTTTTTGTAAAGTGCCTGTGCGGAATCATTATCAACTGCCGTTTGCAATGTGATAGAAGATGAATTTGTTGATTTTCCATACTCAATTATGGCGCTCGTCAGTTCGCTTGCAGCGCCAATTTTACGCGACGATTGTGCGACGTACAGGTCGTTGAGAATCCAGGCGGATTTCGCAGATACGGATGAAAAACAAGGGTACAATTGCGCAAATGCCGCAAGGCCACCAGTAGCGAGTTCAGCAATAAAAATGACCGATTGTTTGTTTTGAATTCTTTCTCGCAAGAATTCTCGAGCTAAATTAATGTCGTCAACTTTTCCACAAAACATGCGGTAGTGATTGAATAAAACTGCAGTGTTTTCGAGGTCGTTGATATTTGCGGTTCGTATTGTAAAATTGCAATTCATAATGGCTTTGAGCTCGTAGATTAGGGGTTTTGCACGGTTCAAAACACTATCTCTTGAGATTGTGCTTTGCAACTCATAGACACGCGTTATATTTAAATATAATTAGAATAACTTGTTCGGCCGTAAGGACATCGAGCCATTTGCGAACCGGTGAATTTCCAGAGTCGTCTTCCTAATTCATGAGATTTATATTTGAAATAAAACTGAATTTCTATGAATAAACAGGTTTTTTTGAAACTAAAGTAACAAGATTTTTAAGTTTTTTCTATTTCTCAATCGTTTTCGAAGCCAATTTTCACTTTAAGTCCGTTTTTGGATGCCACACTTGCCAAGGTCGCTAATGTGATATTGCCGCTGCCCTTGATGATCTTGGTAGTCATAGAAAGACTGAGATCGTTCTCTTTTGCAAATGCCCTGAAACTTAAATTCTTTTTTTGCATGAGTTGTACAACCATCTCAGACACGTCATCTAACATCGCAAATAAAACCTTTGCTTCAGCTTCTGCATCAGCATTCCGAATATCTTCTGGGCTTAAATATTTGTCAAAAGCTTTGTCTACATCTACCAGTTCAATGGATTTAATTTTCATAAGATTACCTCGCCGTTCTTGAGTTTGTTACGTCGTGTGCGAGCTTTTTTAATATCGGAATCTTGCTATGATTTGTCTCCACCAAGCAATAAAATCGCTACTGTGTGCTCGTAAAAGCAATAGTAAAGTCTTAGTCCTCGTGCTCTATCTCGCAATTCGAAAAGCCCCTCCCCTAGATTTTTTGAAACTGGCATTCCCAAGTCGAAGCCCATGATTTCGCACTCAAAGGACCATGAAATTAGTAAATATTTGTATGCTCAGACTGAAAAGATTGCTGTTCTATAGAAAATTTGGCATCGTTCGCGCGTGACCAATTGCCCATTGTAGCTCCTCTGGTTTTTCTCCAAAGTTGAATTTAATGAGTGATAATGTGTCTCAAAATACCCTAGAATACTCAGGAAACGTCATAAAATTTTGGCTCTTCAGCCCAAAGGCGACTCAATTATGAAAAATCGGAAAATACTTATGCAAGGCGAGCGAGTTGACCTCGCTTTGTTCACAAAAAATGAAATCGACGAAGTTTAAGATTTATCGTTAAACCTTAATTCGGCTGGCGATTTTTGGCTACTCTTAGATTTTAGGGCAAATGAATCTTATGAGAAGCGAATTTCACTAGATGGATATTTCAGCGAAGATTCTGGGCGCTTTCATATTCTCGACAAGCAGGGAGCAATTGTTGGATCAGTAGTTTATTTTAAACCTGTTCAATTCTGGAATGCTCGCGAGGTGGGATTTAGAATTTATTCACAAGACGACTGGGGCAAAGGTTATGCAACTCATGCTCTGCGACTTATAACTTCATTTCTTTTTGAAAGAAGTAATTTGACGCGCATTCAAATCACCACAGATACTGAGAATTTTGGTGTGCACAGAATTGCTGAAAAATGCGGTTTCCAAAAAGAAGGCATATTGCGCAATACGACATTTTGTCGAGGGAAAGTCGCTTCAAGCGTGATTTATTCAATGCTGCCATGTGAAGCGCCATCATTGCAATCGTTACTGGTAAAGGCTTAAATGAAATGGGGTGGCTCCTCATGGGAAAATTTGGTAAATTAAATAAGAGTACCGCACTTTCTGAACCACAAAAACACATTCCAAGAAGAGAAAAATAAGGCAATGATCACCACTGAAACTATGCCAGAAGCAGAATCAAATGGGTTTGTCAGAACTCTTAATAATATGGGATTCATGACCTCAACTCTAGACGAATATTCTACGGAGTTCACACGATTTGCGGCAAAGGCACCAGGTCCGGCGCTCGATATTGGCGCGGCATATGGCATAGCGACAATTCCAGCGATTCGGAACGGAGCGCAGGTGATTGCCAACGATATTGATGCTAGGCACCTCGAAATTCTGAAACAACGACTCACAGAGCGAGAGCAACAACAACTCACTCTTATGCCGGGCAGGTTTCCTGAGGAATTGACTATTGCTGAAAATTCGTTGGGGGCAATATTGGTTGCACGCGTGTTGCATTTTTTTACCGGAGACATGGTAGAAAAAACAGCGTCAATTGCTGCGTCATGGTTAAAAAAGGGTGGAAAAATATTTGTAGTGGCAGAAACGCCTTATCTTAGAAATTTTCAGTCTTTCATTCCCATTTACGAAAACCGAATGAGCAACGGAAACAAATGGCCCGGATTTATTGACGATGTTATGGCTGTAGCGCCCGAGCGAGGTCAGTTTTTACCAAAGCAAATGCATTTACTCGACCCAAATGTTTTAACACGAACATTTGCAAATGCTGGCTTCCAAATTGAAAAATGTTCAATGATTCAAAGACTAGATTTTCCTCCCGATCTCCAATGGGATGGTAGAGAAAGTGTCGGTATTATTGCGAAGAAAATATGATAAATTTGGAATGCTTTCGAAACTTAAAAAAATATCTGAATGAGTGCTTTTAGCAATGGGTGACTCAGTTTTGAATAATCAAAAAATACTTTTGCAAGAAGACGCACTATGAGTGGCTTTGGTTAGGGGAAATTGGGTGGCTCCCCTTTGGAAAATTTGGCACTTTTTATAATCGAATAAGGCTCAAAATCTCCCTTGGCTATATAAACCTTTTGGGGTATGGGCGGTCGAGAAATAAGTACCTTTCCACTTTTTCGGGGCCGCACTATGATATTCCTGCCATTGAGTCGTTGGGACCATAACGAGTGGGCTATTTTAGACTTTTTGTTGACTTAAATAATATTGAGAACTATGCGCTCGCCCGAGTGAATAGTGGAAAACTTGTCGAAGCTAATCCACTCACAAATTGCTCAATACTTGCCCAAAAAAGGAGCGAACATGCAAACATTTGCTCGGCTGGAAGAAGTCAAAAGCTTGCTTATGGATGGGCAATGGTGCTTTTCGAGCCTGCTTCATCCCTATCGTGAGCAAATATCAAGCGTTATTCTTGCGAAAAAATCACTGAGTACTGCGAATATCCCTGTTTCGCAGCTATCCCTATTGCTTTATTCAACTCTTCCAATGGAAGAGCTTTCGGCTGCGTATTCTAGTCCCAGTCGAGTGCTGCACTTCAGCAATAATTGCAATTCCCGGGTGCAAGAGTTTCTAGGAGGTTTATTTTCTGCGCATAACCCTCCGGTATTCAGTCAAAGTGATGACGATGGAGAATTGAAAGTTCAGGAACTTACAAATGCTCTGGCTTCCTATTCGCTACAGTTAGAGAAAGATTTTAGGTCTCTTGATATCAGGTTTTTCAGATTGAACACAGGTGATTTTTTTGGCGCATCCCACCCAAAGGCCATTGGAATCATCGCTATCAATTCCGGGTTCAAAACGCTCTCATTTCAGTTCCAACTTCGCTCATTAGTGCACGAATTGGCGCATCAAGAGCTTTTTTTGGTTAATTTACTCGACAGAATTATACTGCCTGGTAACGAGTTCCA
>JAYTOT010000282.1:0-21843 GCA_043747645.1 Pseudomonadota bacterium
TCAATATCCATTTGTTTCTTTAGCAGCATGGCCGCAATACGATGCAACTTTAGTCACCGATGACGAAGCAACAATGGGCGTGCAAGTCAACGGAAAACACCGCGGCGAAATCACCATTGCGCGCAATGCGGATCAAAAAACTGCCGTAGACGCAGCCATGAACACACCAACAGTAGTTGCAGCTATGGAAGGAAAAGAGGCACGCAAAATAGTCTATGTGGCTAACAGAATTCTAAATTTTGTCATGTAATTTGTTTAATTAAATGAATACCTTTAGTTTCACACATTTAAAGGTATGCATTTAAATTCACTTACGGCGTGCCGTTTTGCTTTTTGCATTATCAGGTGCCGTTTTGCTTTTTGCATTATCAGGTGCCGTTTTGTGCACGGTGTACGGTAAATGTCACTAAGTTTACAATTTCTTCAACATCACTGTTTCGCTGTAATACGTTGACAGGCTTTTTCATTCCTATCAAAAGCGGCCCAATAAGTGTCGCGCCACCTAATTTACTCAGTAGTTTATATGCAATATTTCCGGACGTTAAATCGGGGAATATTAAAATATTTGCCGGGCCTTTTAGAGTCGAAAAACCAAAACTGCGTTGCAGAATTTCGGCTGAAACTGCAGTATCCGCTTGCATTTCACCATCAACTTCAATATCCGGCCTTAAGCTTTTCACTAGTTCGGTTGCAGTGCGTACTTTTTCTGCGTACTCGTGTTTGTTACTTCCAAAATTACTAAAGCTGAGCATTGCAACCCTAGGCACTTCTTCACCCAAATACGACTTTGCCAAATCGTGCGCCTGAATGGCAATGTGCGCCAATTCCATTGCCGAAGGATTTACATTCACAGTAGTGTCAGCAAAAAACAGGCTTTTATCGCGCCAGATGAGCATATAAACACCAGCTAATACTTTGTCTGGCTGAGTTCCAACAATTTGCAATGCAGGGCGAATAGCGTCTGGATAATTGTGATGCACACCACTCAACATGGCCTCTGCAAGGCCTTTTTCGAGCATCATAGAAGCAAAATGGTGCGTCTCTGTCATAACCTCTTGGGCGGACATGCGCGTTACGCCTTTCCTGCTTCGTTTCTCAAAAAATGTCGACGAAAATTCTGTCAGATGAGGCGATGAAGCTGGGTCAAGCAAACAAGAATGACTTAATTTCTCCATGCCATGTTCCGACAATAAATTTCTTATATTATCTATATTTCCCAATAAAATTGGCTCGCAAATTCCCGCTTCATAAACTTGTTCGGCAGCTTTTAAAACCGAAACACTTTCTCCTTCAGGAAATACTACTCTCGTGGTTTTACCAGTACGCCTATTCGTTTCTATTACTTCTCGTTTAATTCTACGGGTGACACTTTGCACCACACCTAATCGCGCTTCTAATTGATCGACATAAATGTCCATGTCCACTTTTCTGCGAGCAACTCCAGACTCCATAGCCGCCTTTGCGACTGCAGGCGCAACCCACAACAATAATCGCTGGTCAAAAGGCTTGGGAATTAAATATTCTCTGCCAAAAGTATAATGCCCTGACGTGTACGAGCGGGTCACAGCTTCGGGCACGTCTTCCTTGGCAAGTGCCGCAAGCGCATATACCGCTGCCATTTTCATAGCCTCATTTATTTGTCGCGCATGAACATCTAATGCACCTCTAAAAATATAGGGGTAACCTAATACATTATTCACTTGGTTCGGATAATCCGAACGCCCAGTCGCGATAATTGCGTCAGATCTCACTGCTAAAATATCTTCTGGTCTAATTTCTGGGTCAGGGTTTGCCATTGCAAATATAATAGGGTCTTTGGCCATGGCTTTCACCATTTCTTTTGTCACGGACCCAGCCACAGAACATCCGCAAAACACATCGGCGCCATCAAAACAATCCATTAATGTGCGTTTTTCTGTTTTATTTGCGAAACGTTCTTTGTATTTATTCATGCCATCGGTCCGGCCCGCATAAACTACGCCTTTACTGTCGCACATATACAAATTTTCGCGCTTTACACCTAAATTAATATACATTTGCGCACAAGCTATCGCTGCAGCACCAGCACCATTTACGACTACTTTAGTGTTTTCAATTTTACGATTTGTAATTTCCAATGCATTCAACAATGCCGCTCCGCTTACTATTGCGGTTCCGTGCTGATCGTCGTGGAATACTGGAATGTTTAATTTTTCTCGCAATCGTTCTTCTATTTCAAAACATTCTGGTGCTTTTATATCCTCTAAATTAATTCCACCAAAAGTAGGCTCTAACATTGTACACGCTGCAATCACTTCTTCTACAGCTGGGGCATTGAGTTCAATATCAAAGCAATCAATATCAGCAAATTTTTTAAATAAAATTGCCTTGCCTTCCATAACTGGTTTTGCAGCCAACGGCCCAATATTACCCAATCCCAAAACCGCAGTACCATTCGATATCACTGCAACTAAATTTCCCTTTGCTGTGTATTCAAAAACCATGTCTGCATTTAATGCTATTTCTTTACAAGGCTCCGCAACACCGGGAGAATATGCCAATGTAATATCTCGTTGAGTTTTACATTCTTTCGTAGAAACAACTTCTATTTTGCCTTTGCGACCTTTGCTATGATATTCTAGTGCGTCTTCTCGCAATCCCACTTTAGCCTCCCAATTCTGTTACTTTAAATCTTGAAAGATTTGTTTAGTTATTGTCATTCATAGCTCTACTCCAGCCACTCCGCATGACTTTGCCACAAAAGAGCAGTGGGTCAAAATATCGCCAGGCGTCAATGTTTTCACCGCGTCTCTCAGAGAAATATATTATCCTGTATCAACTCGTAAAGGAGAGGCTTGTGCAAATTTTATTGATTGATGACGACGCTGTTCTTCTCGAGATGATTGCAAGAAGGCTCGAACGCCGAAATTTCACTGTAGCACAGGCAGTGAACTTAGTAGATGCACGAAAACACATTGCATCGTCCACAGATACGCATCTAATCATTTCTGACATGTACCTAGCAAATATGGAAAACGGCTTGCAATTTTATTATGAATTAATACATACTGGTTACACAGGGAGTTTTATACTCACCACCGGTGACGACATGAGCGACTCCCGCATTACTGATTTGCGAAAATCTCACCCAGATTTTACCTGCTTACCAAAGCCTTATTCTTCCGAAACAATGTACACCACCATCGACTTAGCCTTGGCGCGTCAACAGCGAGACGAAAAATGAATGAGACGCAACAAAATCAAAATGGCCAGTGGCTCAAGCTTCTCGATGCAGCACAAGTGCTTGGTGTCTCTGAAATCACGCTCCGCAGAAAAATAAAAACCGGCAAAATTGCGCACGATTTTAAAGACGGAAAGTATTTTATTTACCTGTTAAAAGATGAGCGAAGTGGCAATTATTTTGAACCCAATCAAATCAATTACGTTAAAACTACCCAGGCCATTTCAGAATATTACCCTAAGCAATCAACTCTAAATAGCAATCGAGATGCTACTTTCGGGAATCAATATCGTCCAAATTCCCAATTTGAATCTGAAATGAAAATTGCCAAAATGCAGCAAAACATAGACGAAAAAGACTCGCTCATTAAAAAACTTCAGCGCGAGTTCGAGGACCAACTCACCCTTATTGCCTTTTTAGAAGACACAATTCAAAATATTGGCAATAACAATAACTCTATCAATGCTGCTAAAGCCCGCCGATAAATGAGCTATTTTGCTTTTTCCAAAATAGAACCGCAAATTGTAAGTCCTGGACCAAACGCCAAACTCACAATTTTTGTGCCCCAGGGCACTCCTTCGTCCGACAACATGCGTTCCCAAATGTGAGGCAAAGTCGCTGAAGACATATTTCCGCAAGACTTTAATACTCCGCGACTGCACTCAATTTGCGCATCACTCAAACCCAGCAATTCTTGAACTTTTTCTATTATTTTTGGGCCACCAGGGTGTACGGCAAACAATGCTCGCGATTTCTCTGCTTTGAAACTGAGCCCACATTGTTTAAAAAGACTTTCTAAAAAGCCCTGCAGCGCATCTGCAATGAGTTTGGGTACATCACGAGAAAGTCCCATTTTCATGCCCCAAGACGCACATTCCCAAGTCATGGCCTCTGTTGAATCCGGCACAATTTCTTCCTGCATCGCAAGTATATTTAAACCAGGCAAACTCGAATTTTCAACTAAATGCGCCTGATATGAAATGAAGCCATCGGCAAATAAACTCTGCACCACTAACTGCTCTGGGGAATGCATTGAAGGATTTAATTGAAGAGTACAAAGCTCTGTATGAACAATATCAATTCTTTTTTTCAATCCTGTTAAAGCACCTTCAGAAAGCACAGATGCAGACAAAAAACCCGACGCCATACGCACCGCAGGAATAGATGCGTAACATCCCATATGATAGGCATGAGTCACCGTAGTTTCTTTTTGCCAATTCTTATGTGCTACAATTTTTTGTGCACTACTCGGCGACATATAACCTGTACAACTCACGTGAATAATGTCATTCGGCGCACTTTGTTCATCTTTGTAAAAATGCGCGAAGGCACGGTCCGAAGCCTCTAAAAAAAATCGTGACCTCTCTTCAATGAACTCGCCATTCGGATTTTTATTCAAATTAAAAATGCGCATTTCGTCCCAATTTGTATGCAAGTAATCTCGCAGCTCATGACCTCGAGTTGCTATTTTTTCAGGCCCGCATCCGTAACGCGAAATAAATTTTTCCATTTGCGATTCAAATTTTGCTGCATCAAATCCATCTGCTGAAGAATGTTTTTCGGCCAATGCGTGGGCCGCTGCAAGCCATTTAACTCCATCAGACTGAAGTGATTCGTATAAAGGCCGTAACACTCTGAATTGAGATAATTTTACAATTGGCTTTGGCTGCATGCATAACCGCCCTAAATAATTATCAAATAAGAAGAAAACAGAACAATTAAGTCAAACAAAACAATTCGGTACAAGTCTTTTAACAGCCGCAAAAACGATCGCCGGGTCTAAAAGTCTCATGCATTTATGATGCTGTAAAGGACACGCTTTCGCACCATGAGCTCCGCAGGGCTGACACGAAAGAAGTTTTCCATCCTGATCAGCTAACGAAACTGCGGCCGCATTTATGCCTATGGGCCCCATTCCCGACACTGATGATGTGGGACCATAAATTCCTAATGCAGGAGCCTGAACTCCAATGGCCATGTGAAAAGGCCCTGAATCGGCGCTCAGCGAAAACTTTGCGTTTCGCATCAATTCCAACAATTCACCCACAGGCAAGCAGCGAGAAGCATCTAAAATACGCTCCCTTGTTCCTCTTTCCAGTGCAGAAACGAGATTCATAAATTGAGAAATCACCGCGTAGTCTTCCGGACCGCCACTCACAATACAAATCATCTTTGGAGAATATTTTAATATCATCTCCACACACTTGAGCATTAAATCCGGAGGATATATCTTAGTTGCCCAAACCGAACCAGGGCTTAAAATAAAATACACCCTTTTCAATTCATCAAAATCTGCAAAGAATTTTCTAAATTCTGTCAAATTATTTTTCGACCTTAAAAAGGGTAGGGGATTGGCCAATAATGCAGCCGATACTTCACTAACAATTAACGATTTTGTACCCAGCGCTAAATACCGGACGCACTCATGAACATCTAAATTCCATGGAACCACTTCAGTAAATAAAAATCCAAAACTCGCGGTCGAAAAACCAATTTTTACGGGACAATTACAAAAATAAGACATTAAACTAGACTGCGCAGAGAGGTGCGGAACTAATAAAAAATCAAGATTCAATGCATTTATAATGCCAACATTGCTAAAAATTTTGCCAATTTTTCCAATCCCACGACCCTTATTTATAAGTACTATTTTCTTTATTCTAAAATCAGTATTAAATAGCAATAAAGCTCTTCGATTCGAAATCAAAAATACCTCATGCCCACTTAAATACAAACCTTCAATCAACAGTCCCAGCTGAACCAAGTCGCCAAAAAAAGCAGTGTGAACAATTCCTACCTTCACAACTTCAGCTCCATAATTAAGGCATCAGACCCATCTTTATAATAAGAATTTCTCGCATTAATTTTATTAAACTTAAAATTTGTATACAATTTAATTGCGCCAACATTTAATGAACTTACTTCTAAAAAAATGTTTGTGCAAAATACTTCTTGTGCATGAGAAATAAATTTATTCATTAAAGCAGATGCAATTCCACTTCCCCGATTCGATGAATTTACAATTATATAATCTAATTCGACACTCTCAAATACTTTTCTGGCATGCAACATCCCACAAATGCGAAAATTATCGTAAGCAAAAATCAAAACATCCCTGCACGCGGCGTCTTCATTTTGAATTTCTTCGCTACCGCACACTATTTTCTGAATTGCCGCAAGCCTTACGGGGGAATCGTCCTCGGCCATTAAGTGTTGTAATTGGCCCAGGCTGAGAAGCATTTTTACATGGCTTAATTCAGGACTCAATTCAGAAAACCAAAAGACGGTTTCAATCATTGGCGCATCCAGAATGCCAATGCCACTGGCGAGTCGCCAAAAGGGAAGAATTCTTCGAAAAATCTCCACGTATTTTTAAAAATGATATTGACCGCAAAATAATTTCTAAATACATATTCAATTTTGCCGCTGGAATTTCGTTAAAATACGACTGAATATCAGGTGCAACGGAGTCCCATTTAATCTTTCGATCTGTTTTCACTCTTGCAGATTCTAAATCTTTTGCTGTGGGCACAAATAAATTAAATTTCTTTGTCTCATTCCAGGCAAGCGCAACAAATAAAAAACGCTTTGCATCTTGCGGCCATTCCGAAACTCTCAATACCAAATCTTTTTGGTGATTTGTATTAAATTGCAATTTCTTACGCCAATCCAAGCTTAAACGAGTAGATTCACCAGAAATATTATCCCAAATAGCTAACAATAAAATTGCATCAAGATTTGTATAAATATCGTTTCCAACGGTCAAAACAGTGCACACAGAATCCTGAAACTTTACTTCCGGCAAAGCAGCTTGCTCTGTTACCTGCGCTTCAACCACAAATAAACTTACGCCAACAAAAGAAATAGCGTTTTCCAACGACAAATAGACAGCTAACAAAGTCGCAACAGAAAAAAAATTGATTACAAATTTCATCGCGCCACATCCCCAAACTGCACTTCGAAATACGCCCCCCAGGCTGTGTACCGAAACGTTCTTACTCCGCGCCACTTTTCTGCACTGAATCTAAAGGCAGCTGCACCTGGAACCACAATTCGCAATCCTAAACCGAAAGTAACAGCAGGCTCAGTAGATTCTTTTTTAGCTTTTTCGAGAGGAATTCCTCGTCGGCTCATAAAGGTTACAGTTCCTAAACCCGCAGTTAAAAACGGCCGGATAACTTCACTTATACTTGAACTAGCAACAGAATTTAGAGGCGGAGTCATTTCAATTCTTGAAAAAAAAGCAATTGGCGCTGCTTCTGCCGGCGTATTTTCTGCGTCCTCTTGCGCAGTCCAATGCGACCAGCGAAAAACCAAACCGCCGCTAAACATGTCTTTAATCTTTTGATCAAATGAAAATTGAATTCCGAAATCCGAAGCCGCATAGCGAGCCGAGGTTCGGTTTTGCAAGTAATCTTTAAATATTCCCAAGCCAAATGTGCTGCCGTTCATCCCTCTATAGCCGGAATATTGCCTTAATACGCGTGAAGGTTCCTCTTTGTTTTCTGGCACCTGTGCAAATAATTCTTTACCATTCAGTAACAATACGAATATGAAAAATAAAATTATTATCGTTTTTTTAATTTTCGAGGGCAAGAACAGCTTGATGATCTCCCCTTCACAAAGGTACCTTACAATTCGCTTTTCCAAACTTATCACCCCCTTCCGAAGGGGTCAAAGTGCACCAACATTTTCGCAAGGAATTCTTATGACGCTCATTCAGCTCTTCACCGACGGCGCGTGCTCCGGAAACCCTGGCCCAGGAGGCTGGGGAAGTGTGTTGCTTTTCGAAAAAACCACTCGACGCTTTTCGGGCTTTGAACCTGCCACTACAAATAATAGAATGGAAATCATGGCTGTTATTAAAGGTCTGGAGGCACTTAAAAAGCCCAGTGCAGTGTTGGTCACAACCGACAGCCAATACGTCAAAAACGCTTTTACGGCTGGATGGCTCGATTCATGGCAAAAAAATGGTTGGAAAACATCCAACAGAGAGCCTGTAAAAAACCAGGATCTCTGGATAATAATGTCAGAAATCAGACGAAGACATAATCTATCCTGGGAATGGGTCAAAGGCCATTCGGGTCACTTTTATAACGAGATGTGTGACCAATTGGCGCGAAATGCAATCACCGCAAAATCAGGAGTAGATGAACGCATTACGGAGCCCTAATTAGAGTGCAATTCCCAATGTGACCTGGATCCGCGCCTCCCATAAATCAACCCGGTCTAAATATTCTTGGGGAGCCGGAGAGTCACTTGCATTAAAAAAATTTGGGATTTTTCTTCTTGCGCCATAAGCAGCTGCGCTCGTAAAACGCTCACTGATTTGAAATCTATAACCAGCATCTAATCCTAAACTCAAACCAAACAAGTTCTGAGTTTTTGCATTTTTTTTATTTATTTTAAACATGGCTCCATATGCGTCTGCCTCACCTTTTAAATACAATCCTTTCATTCCTGCACTTTCTAAATATTGGGTTGCAGAAATTCCTAAGGCACAATTCGTGTGTGTCCAATTTGAATCTACGATTTTCTGGCACTCTCCGGCGCCACCAAAAGCAAAACCATCAATAACAATATATTCCCCATTCAATCGCACTCTGCTTTGGATTAAGTCTGCTGGATTGAACTCAAAAAGTGAATAAGGACCACCCTGTGCGGTTTGATAAACCTGCGCCTGAGCACTCTTTTTTCGAATGGGTAGAGGCGAGGGCAATGCTTCCGGGTCTGTAGTCGCATAAATATTTTCAGTAACTAACATATGTGCAATTAGAATAAATGCACATTTTACAATCCTAAAATAATTAAATTCAAAACGCACATAAAAACTTGGCATCATTTAATCCCCCAGATACTCAATTGTACCAAAGGGAATAAAATCAATCTTCAAAATCGCCAACGTAACGACGATACTGATTCACTCGCCGATAGACAAAACCTGAAAAGATCCCTTTCGAGCTCTCACAACGTCAAGCCACTTCAACGATCCATTTTTATCCGTAATAACAAGGGAATATTGTCCCTCCGGCAAGTCAGAGAAAAATCCACGTAAATAACGAGAGTTTTGAATTTCTGGCGAATAGGGCAAATTTCTAAACCGTGAAACCACATTGCCAGTCCAAGAATCTCGCAATGACAATCTTAAATCCTGTGAATCCAGACCTAATGCCGCCATTTGTATCGAAACAAATGCAGCACCGCGGTCACCAGCATGCTGAGCTTCAGGAACCACACGCAACATTTCCTTCATCAAGTCAATGTCCATTACTTTTAACGTGTATGGAGAATGGGAATCTTGCGCAATAGCCAGAGTATTTTTTTTGATTCTTTGTGTCTGCGTTAATTGAGATTCAATTAAATCTCGTGAAACCAATTGAAAACCAGATGGAGTGTGATCTTGAATCATTGACCAACTCAATTCTACAAATTCATCACCCTGGGCAAAATAACGAATTTGATTCTCAGTTTCTTCCATAATAACTTCGGGTGAATAAGCCAAATCACCGTAAAAAGAAAAATCACTCACTTTAGACCAAACTGGCATTGTGATTCCTGAAATCCAATTTTTAGACCCCAGGTCATTGTATTTGAGCTTCAACTCGGTACCAGATACATCTATTGCTGCCAAGGTATCGACAAGCTCTAATGCATTAACAGGCCGATACAATGCCCGATCTAAATTCAAATCAATATCATTGGCAAATGTCGTCGGCTCTAAATGGATAGAAAATGCCCTACGAACCCCATTCAGTAGAACGACATCTAAATCTACAATTTCAGAAACTGAATTAAATGCACAAAAACGTCCGTCTGTGCTCATTTCTGTGCGAGTTAAATCCGGTAAATTACGAGAACCATAATAAAACGGACCAGTCACAACGCCTGAGTTTCTAAAATTTACTTTTGCGCCAACGAGCGATTCCAGATTTGTGACTTTCAATTTCGCACAAAAACCACCCTTGGTTACATCTTGATTCACTCCAAAACTTTGTGCTAATTCGCTCACGAATGAAACTTTGTCCAAGCTCCACACAAATTCTTTATTTTCTCGTGTCGCTGAAACTGAAACTAAACGACGCACTAACACGTTGTCTTCATCCCAAAAAAGCAAGTCAAACTTACTGCCCTTTGGCAAATCAGAGATTTCAAAAAAGCCGTCGGCGTCTGCTTTAAATTGCCAGAAAGTGCCAGCAACTCGTATGTTGACTCGCGCAGGATTCACATCTTTAGGTAACAATAGTTTTCCACGAATAGAAATTTTTGTTTTAGATTCATCTAAATTTGCAGAGGCAGAAATAGGTGAGCTAAAAGCACTAGCTTGTTGAGTATTATTTCTAATATTCACAGTCTGAACTTCTGAATTCTGCTTTGCGCTAGCATGACCTTCTATATCTCGCATCGCGCTCACGCCAGAATTCGCTATCAAAAGGGAGTAATCTGGCTTTCTAGACGCCACAGAGTTGGTTGATGAATCAAATGTTTTTATGACCCATCCAGCAGGTATATCCAGCTTCTTAAGAGCTGATTGATCCATTTTAAAATCTGAAGTTTTTACGAGTACAATTTCACCGTCAACAACCGAATAAGTTTTGTCGGTTAAATAAGAACTTAAATTGGAATCCAAAAGAGCAACTGCTTCTACGCCGCTCGGAGCTTGCAACGGATCTGCCAAAGGCCCAATCTCTTGCAATGAACCGACATATTTTCGATCTGCCTCAAAAGATCGTAAACTTTCAGCTACGACTGACCGAAATTTCTTTTTGTCTTGAAGCAGTATTTCCATAGGCACATCATCGGCAATAAATGGCGATAAAGTTTTATTTATTAATGGCTTACCTACTATTTTCTGCTTATCCACAAAATCAGATTCATCCATCAAAATCTCAACCTTTGAGTCGGATTCCAATGATTTTGAAGCAAAAGAAAACTTTTGTTTTATGACTGAAATACCAGCCATTGGCTCATATTTGTCTTCGGTTTCTTGCGGTATATTTTCCTGACTAACTACACTCAAAATAGAATTATATCGAGACTCACAAATATTATTATTATCTAGCGTCAATTCATCGGTATAATTCTGAGTCACAACATCTGATTTTTTCTCAGACGCCAATGCTTGCGCGGCAATAGCCGGCAAAGACATCAACAAAATAAATTTTGGCAACTGCGGCAGCACTTCAATTCCTCGCTTCAACTATGCGCTGTATTATTATCGCATACCTTACCTGAACACCAATACACTAAAGATTGGCACTGCGAGGATCGTATCGGAATAAAATTTGCAATATTAAGCACATCTCAAACAATGCCTTACATAATATTCCAAGATCTACTCATTTATTCAACAATTCTAGCTTGATTCAAAAATAGTCACTAAGGGTAAATTAAAAACCTGTTCAAAAAAGACTTTTTCAAGACTGACTTCAAAAGCTGAATTTTCCAAAGTTTCGTTGGTTTGATGTTTAATTTTTAGGGTGCAAAATTTGCCGTCATCTAAAAGCCCCAATTCTTGAATCTCACCCATGCACCCTCGAGAAAGGCTAACAACCAACCTTAATATTACTGCACAAAAATTTAACGCACCTTTATCTTTCAGATCCAAATCGCAATAGATTTCATCATCTTGCCGCGGAAGTCTCTTTCTATGAAATCGAGCTATACACGATATTAAATTCAATTCCCTAACTGAAAATCCAGACATATTAGAATGTTTTATAAAGTAACTGCTATGTTTATGGTACGATGCTAAACTCAATATTTTTCCGCACTCATGCAAATACGCAGCACAACTTAACAATTCTAGCCATTTATCATCCAATTTATGTCTGTTTTTAAGCTCCGCAAATAATTTTTTCGACAATTCCGAAACACACTTCCCATTCACTTCGCTAATATTTAGTTTTGTCCCATATTCCACAACTGAATTCCATCGAATGTCTCTAATATCTCTAGCATTAAATCTCTCTAATCTAATAATTGAATCTAAAATTATCCCCTCTTTTATTCCTACTGTACTTATTTTCCATTGTTCTATTCCAATCATTTTTGTCAGCGTGTAAAGCACTACCGTGCCGGCAAAAATAATATCTTGCCTCTTTGGATCTAAACCTGGAAGATTTTTGCGATCATTGCCCTCTAAGGCCCTCATCAAAGCTTTCATTACCATTTCAATCTCAAGCCGAGACAAATTCTGTCCATGAAAATTCGCTGGAGGTACATTTCCTAAGAGCCCTAGGGCTAGATTTTTTACCGCCTTTATTGTCCCAGAAGAACCAATTGCAATAGAATAATCATATTTCTTTATATTTTCTATGACAGGCAACAACCTGGCGTGTACATACCTATGTAAATTTGCAATTTCCACATCTGTATAAGGATTTCCGTGTAAAAATTTGACCGTAAGGCGCACAGCCCCTAGCTTAAGTGAGGTAGAAAAAAGAGTAGATCCGCTTTTCCCAACAAGCAGTTCTGCCGAGCCCCCACCAATATCGCACAAAAAAACTTTCGCATCGTTTAACTGAATAGAATTATTCACACCTAAATACACGAGTCTGGCTTCTTCATTTCCAGAAACTATTTCCAACTCCACACCCGTGCGCTTAGCTAAACGTAAGCAAAAATCCTGAGAATTTCTTGCTTCACGAAAAACTTGCGTGCCAATTGCCCGCAATTCCGCATGATGCGCGTCAGAGAATTCTTTCATTTTCAATAATACTGCGCTTAATTTTTGCAGGGCTTCTTGTGGCAAAATTAAATTTTTATCTAAAAAAGAAGACATTCGGGTCTGTTCTTTCATAGATTCTATAATTTCAAAACTTCCATTTTCAAATACATTAGCAATCACCAACTGAGCGCTATTGGATCCTACATCGATTGCAGCAATTCTGCGCAATCCTAAATTCATTTTCGTACCCAAATATCAATTGACTTTACTGCTTGATCATAAGCAATAGATTTTACTCCTTCCACCCTGGCAGTTTCAATAAACTTCTCTTGAGATCGAAACGGTTTTTCTTTTCCTGGAGTCACCTGTTTGTATGTGCCATCTGGTTGCATAATGTGGCTTTTCACATTATCTTTTAAGTAGAAATGTAAAATATTGGTAATTCTTCCCTTAAATTCCGCATCCTCAATTGGCCAAACCACTTCAATTCGACGATCCATATTCCGTGGCATAAAGTCGGCACTGCCTAAATGAATTATAGGGTCGCCTCCGTGCCTAAACCAATAAATACGCGAATGTTCTAAAAATCTATCAACTACACTAATGACTCTAATATTATCCGAAACACCAGGCAATCCAGGCCTTAAAACACAGACTCCACGCACGATTAAATCGACGCGCACACCTTTTTGAGACGCTTTATAAAGTGCCTGACAAAGTTTAGTATCTACAAGCGAATTCATTTTTAGAATGATATGTCCAGGATTATCCGCAGTATGATTTTTCTTTTCACTGTCAATCAAATGAATGAATGAATTTCGAAGTGCGAAAGGAGCAACTTTTATTTTTTCAAAAGTTGGTATTTTTGCATTTTTACCAGGTTTTTCGGCACCACTTAAAATATTAAAACCAGTTAACAAGTTAAATAGATTTACTAAATCTCCAGTTATGTCCGGATTGCATGTAAAATGCCCAATGTCTGTGTACATTCTTGAAGTCGCACTGTTATAATTTCCAGTTGATAAATGCACATATTTCTGCAAATGAGCGCCTTCTCGGCGAACCACTAATATACATTTTGCGTGAGTTTTCAAATTTACGAAACCAAATACAACATGTACTCCTGCTCTTTCTAAACGCCTAGCCCAAACAATATTATTGTGTTCATCAAAACGGGCCTTGAGCTCCACTACTGCAGTAACCTGCTTTCCATTTTCGGCTGCGCGAACCAATGTTTCAATTATGGGAGAATCGCCGCCAGTGCGGTAGAGCGTTTGCTTAATTGCTAAAACATTGGGGTCTTCTGCGGCTAGCCGTAAAAATTCTAGCACGCTAACAAAACTATCAAATGGTTGATGTAAAATAACATCTCGTTCTCTAATCACATCAAAAATATCTTTTTCATCGGCCATGCGAGGATGAATGCGCGGGTTAAACGGATTATCCCTTAAGCTCAGAGGGCTTTCTATTTTCAAAAGAGCACCCGCATCTCTGATGTTCAAAAACCCTGGCACTTCGTAAATATCACTGTGGTCTAATTCAAGTGCCACTCTAAGGCGATTTTTTAGTTGCTCCGGAATGCCGCCCTCTATTTCCATTCGAACAACTATTTTTTGAGCCCGGTCTTTCAATTCAAATTCAATTGACTTCATTAAATCTTTTACTTCAGCTTCAAGTAACTGGTAATCTAAATTACGTGTCACCCGAATGGAATACGAACCAGAAACTTGCGTCCAGGGAAATAATTTTTCTAAGTGTCTTTTAATCACATCTTCTAAAAGCACAAATTTATGCCGTTTTCCTCTTGCCGCAATTTTAACAAAACGATTTAATTTGGGTGGAATTTCAACAAATGCCATCAACGGCTCACCGTTGTCTCCTACTTCCTCAAAACTAACAACAAGGTAACAAGATAGATTCGATAAATAAGGAAATGGATGGGCAGGGTCTACTGCCAACGGAGTTAGCACAGGGAATATTTGCAGTTCAAAAAACTCGTCTACACGCTCTAATTCAGCGCGCGATAAATCATCAATTTTTGCAATGAGCAAATGATTTTCCGCCAGAGCTGGCAAAATGGAAGAATACAAAGCGTGACTGGCTCGCTTTAAATCCTGACGAACTTTAACCGACACTTCGTCCAATGTGTCTTCAATATCTTCATCATCCATTGAGTTTTCTGACAAAGTCCGAGTCTCGTCGTTCTGCTCTAAAAGTCGCAGCAAACTCGACAAACGCACCATAAAAAATTCATCTAAATTGGAATGAAAAATAATGATAAATTTAAGTCGTTCCAATAAAGGCGTTGTTTTAGACTCTGCTTCGCCCAAAACACGTTCATTAAATGTCAGCCAAGCAATCTCTCTGTTTAAAAAAAGTTCCGACTCATCTAACATTAAATCCGCACCTTCTATTATCACCACATGGATGAGTTCTTAATGTGGCTATTCGCGAGTAAAATCTTGAGCAACCGTTTCCATGATACAATCAAATTTTAAAGTAACATCGTGCTGAATTGACGTCATCGGCTATTTGTGCCTTGAGTTCCTCTAAACCAGCGAATTTCTTTTCTCCACGCAAAAACTTCTCTAAAACAAATTCAATCTCTTCTCCGTAAATATCTTCATTAAAATCCAAAATATGGGTTTCAATCTGCCACCGCAAATCATTTGCAATTGTCGGCCTAAAACCGCAATTCATCACGCCAAAATAGTCCTTTTTCTGCTTTGATAAAAGCACCCTGCAGGCATACACGCCAGCACTTGGCAACACTTCAGCATCTGTGCGTAAATTTGCAGTTGGAAATCCCAAAAGTCTGCCTCGCTGGTCTCCCTTTACAACAGTGCCTTTTAAAGCGTAGGGCCTTGTTAGGGCATTTGCCGCAGCGGCTACATTTCCATTGCTAATAAATGCTCTAATTAAGCTTGATGAAACTAAATCATCGTTTACTGTATGTGCGTTCCCTAGTTTACAAACCCAGCCAGCAGCTTCGGAATATTTTTTCAAATGCTCAAAATTACCGAGCCTATCGCGACCATACAAAAAATTGAACCCCAATAAAATAGACTGGATATTAAAATTTTTACTCAGATACTGAGAGCAAAACTCATCTGCACTCAGCGACGAGAAATCGCGCGAAAACTCTTGCACAGCAACACAATCTACACCTGCTTCTAGGAGCAAACGCACACGTTCATCAATTCCATACAAAAGCGGCTTGGGTGATGTGGGACATAAAATTCGAGTCGGATGTGGAAAAAAAGTAATAACAAGAGTTTTGGCCCCTCCAGCTAGAGCCTTTAATTCCTCAATTACTTTTTTATGTCCAAAATGAACCCCATCAAAATTACCAAGTGTCACAGCTACCGGAAGGCGATTGAGAACCACATCCTGATCGCCATACAACTTTAAACCTAGACTCATTTTGTACTTCCGAATCGTCAAATAAAAATTTAATTTAAAAAACTTCTCAATATCAAATCTGACTCATACTTGAATCAGAGAGAAATCTGCAACTGATTCATAAAGTGAACGAACTCTTAAAAGGAGTGCCAAGCGATTATTCTTAATATCTGCGTTGTCGTCATTCACCATGACACCTTCAAAAAACTCAGACATTGGCCTTCCCAGGAGAGATAGTCCCTTAAAGGCACCGGCGTAGTCACCAGTACTCACCATTTTTCCAACATTTAACTCAGTCTCAAGCAGTTTTTGATACAGGTTCTTTTCTACTTGTGAATTAAATAAATCAGATTTTAGACTCTGTGTTGTCACACTAGAAGACAATTCCTGCGTCAAATTTTTGCTTCGCCTGTAAGGAACTAATGCAAATGACAATGAATCTTCGCCGCTATTTTGCTTCAAACATTCACTTGCTGCGGAGACAATTGCTACCATTTCAGACAAAGACTTATCGCCCATGCGACCACAAACGGCCTCAACAGCTCCGGTATCAAAGTCATTTTTCCAAGATGCCTTGAGTCGCGCCAGCAAAAATGCGTACAGTTTTTCGCGCGTCTCTGGTTTAACTTTACGTCCCGTTAGTGCCAAATTTTCTAGAGCAATATCGATTGAACGACTTAAACTCAAAGGAATTGTATCTTTTTGGCTGCAATCCATTCCTAATAAACGCAAAACACCAATCGCCAATCGCCTCAATCCAAAAGGGTCTTTGTTACTTTTAATGTCTACGTCGCCGTCTAGCATGATTGCCAGCGAATCCAATTTATCAGCCAAAGAAACTATTTTACCCGCAGAGCTTTTCGGCAAATCCGAAAACGCACCCGAAGGTTCGTAGTGTTCCGAAATTGCTTCAGCCACAGCCTCTGATCTATCTCCAAAAGTCTTTTGAAATTTGACCAAAACTCCGCCCATTTGACCTTGCATTTCATCTGGAAACTCTTGCACGCAGCCAGATTTCAAATCTGCTTTTGCAAGATTTGCCGCGTCTACAGCCGTTGCCTTCACTAATGACCATTTGACATCGGCCGCGGTAATTCCATCTGCAATTTTTCCTGCCAAAAAGCCTATTCTATTCGATTTATCAAGAAGAGTTCCCATTCCTGTCTGGAATAACTGAGTGTCCAATCGCGCTTTCAATTCTTCGATTGGCACTTCCAAATCCGTATCAAAATAAAATGCACCATCATCGAGCCTACCGGTTACAACATTTGCCGTGCCGTCTTTCATTGCTTCAATATTAGTGCAATTATATCCCGCTACGCCAATATAATACGGCATTAAATTACCAGATGAATCACCCACGGAAAAATAATTCATGTGCTCGCGAAGTACGCTCACAACTAGCTTTTTTGGCAATCGCAAATATTTCGAATCAATTTTGCCTAAGAACACCATTGGAGACTCAGAAAGTCCGGCACATTTTTGTGCCAGGCTATCATCTAAAATTAATTTGCCCCCAATTTTTTCTGCTTCGACTTGCGCATTTTTGATAATAAAATTTTTGCGTAACTCAATATCAACAAAAACTCCCGCTTTTGCGAGCACATTTTCGTAGTCAGAGGCATTTTTTAATTCAAAGGGCAAAGGATGAGTAATACGTTGTCCAAAGCTAATATTACCAGATTTTAGTCCAAACATTTCCATGTCAAACAAGCAGTCGTCTACCAAGGCCACAATCCAACGGACTGGCCTCACAAACGCAGGAGACATTTCAGATGGAAGCCATTTCATTTTTAAAGGAGCGTTTAACGATTCTATCCATTGCCGCGCTGATTCAAAAAATACTTTTGCAACATCCCTGCCAACTATAGATTTGATGGCATACAGAAAGGTCCCATCAGCCCTTTGTTTAAAAATAACATTCGATTCTAAAATTTCATTCTTTCTACAAAATCCTGCTCCAGCGGGAGTCAATTTACCATCCGCAGATCGCGCAATACGCTCTGCTGGTCCCCAAATTTCAACTTCTCGCGCGGGCTCGACCACAGGACAATTTTTAAGTTGAATTGATAGCCTTCGACCGCTCACATCAAGCTTAGCCTGCAAAAAATCTAAACTATTCATCCAGGCAGCGTCTGAAGAATTTCCCGTTTTTAATTTTAATATCCAGTCGGTTACGCTAGCTTTAAGCTGTTCTAATGCATTCCATTGAAATGCGGGAGGCATTTCTTCGACGCCAATTTCCAACAACAGATTTGCAGATTTTTTCGGCTCTAAATCCACCGATTTATTTACAGATTCTTTGCGGCTTGCTTCTGACACCGCGGAATTCCATAACTTAATTTTAACTGGGTCATTTTCAACTTTGAGCGCGTCAATATTTTCGTTTTTAGAATACAAATTTTCGCGCGCATCATTGGAAATCCTATTCATCATTGGAAATCCAAGTCGTTCTCGCTCAGCCCTGTAAACCTGCGCGCAGATTTTCGCGCAGTCTCTCACCCGACCTATATATCTTTGCCTTTCAGCAACCGACACGGCGCCCCGAGAATCTAATAAATTAAAAGCATGCGATGCCTGCAATACATAATCATAAGCAGGAAGAATCAGACCTTTTTGAACCAATCTCTGCACATTTTCTTCACATTTTTCGAACAGCGAAAAGAGTTCTTTTGTATCTGCATCTTTAAAATTAAAATGCGAAAACTCATATTCATTCTGATAGAATATGTCGCCATATGTAAAATGATCATTAAATGGAATTTCCATTCCATTTTTAATACCATTTGCATACATAAACAGCCGCTCTAAACCATAAGTAATTTCACCGGGAATGACTTCTACATCTACTCCCCCCAGCTGCTGAAAATATGTAAACTGTGAAACTTCTTGGCCATTTGCCCGTGCTTCCCAGCCGAGACCCCAAGCCCCCAAAGTAGGCCCTTTCCAGTCGTCCTCCAGCAAATTCACGTCATTATCTTTTAAACATATTCCTACATGCTCTAAACTTTTTAAATACAAATCTACAATATTTGCGGGCGCTGGCTTAAGCAACACTTGTAATTGGTAATAGTGCTGAAAGCGGTAAGTGCTTTTGCCGTAACGACCGTCCACGGGCCTGCGGCAAGGCTGAACATAAACAGCGCGCCATGGCTCAGGCCCAATGGCCTTCAAAAACGAGTGAGGATGGAATGTACCAGCGCCCATTTGAGAATCGTACGGCTGGCTCCAAATGCAGCCCAAATCGGTCCAATAAGATGTTAGAGCCCAAATAAAATCTTGAAAATTCTTATAGCGCATTATTTTGCTCCCAACATCCTACCGCAAAGACCTGCCTTCAACGACGCAACTGTCTTATCTCACTTTGAACCGACGCCAAAGTCTAGGGCGCAAGATTTGCAGTATCGCTCTTCTGCCGTTGAGCTAAAATAAAGAACAACTCAAAATGAAAACTGGGCAAAATTCGAGAATATATGTTTACAAAAACTCAAGTTAAACAAATCAAAATGACATTTTTTTTGACTGCACTTCTGTTAGTTTTTGAGACCCCAATTGCACTATCCCACGGCTTTAACGCAAACCGCGTCCAAATCAACCGCATGCTCAATGGAATCTATAGAGTTACCATTCAGTACACACATGTCGAACTGGGAGAATACAGGGAATCTCACGCCGATTTCGTAAAAAAGGCTGACGCTATTGCGGCGTACCAAAAACTCGTCCAGGGAGCTGATTTCCACCTTGGTGACGTCTCCAAAACGATTCACTTCCACAATCCCGTTCCCAAAAACACACCATTTTAGTTTAAATAGAGCAATTCGGTTCACAAAAAAACACAACTTTAGACCCAATAAAGCAATTATCCAGTGCGATACAAAATCTTCCAAAGAAATTTGCCAAAAAAAAAGAAGCCGCTGTGCGACTTCTTTTTTTCTAAACCAGAATTTAATCTGCCTTTGATTCTCCGGGAATGAAACGGCTGCTAATGCGAGCTGCTTTACCCTTGAGCTTCTTGATGTAGTAAATTCGTGACTGACGAACTTTACCGCGAACCTTAACGTCAACATGGTCAATCAATGGGGAGTGAACAAAAAAGTTACGATCCACACCAACGCCGCCAGCTGAAATCTTGCGAACCATGAAAGTCGAATTCGTCGTGCCCTTGCGGAAACGAATCACTGTGCCTTCAAAAGCCTGCAAACGAAACTTAGGATTGCCTTCTTTGTCGTTTCCTTCGGCAATCTTAACCCAAACAGACACAGTGTCACCACCGCGAAATTCAGGCAAAGGCTTAGGACGCGAAAACTTCGACTCAAAAAGCATCAAATCTGGATTCTTCATCGCGTATCCAATATCACTCGGGAGGAACCATTTATCGGGGTTTACCGGTATCCCTGTGAGTCTAAAAATTGGTCGGGGCGACAGGATTTGAACCTGCGACCCCTTGCACCCCAAGCAAGTGCGCTAGCCAGGCTGCGCTACGCCCCGACGGAAACAAAAATGAACTTCCAAAAAACTCAGAAGCCAAAAAAAAAGTCACCGAACAGAAGCAAAACTCAAACTAGCGCTGCTTTTGCCTGTTGAGCCAAAGCCGCAAAAGCTTGCTCATCACGCACAGCCAATTCTGCCATCATCTTACGATTGACAACAATATTAGCCTTCTTAAGTCCGTTCATGAATTTACTGTAAGTCATGCCGTGCAAACGAGAGGCCGCGTTAATACGCTGAATCCACAAGCGACGGAAGTCACGCTTTTTAACCTTGCGGTCACGATAAGCATAAACCAAACCGCGGCGAACGATTTGCAACGCTGTACGATACAACGTACTACGTGCTCCACGGTAGCCTTTAGCAAGTTTCAAAATCTTCTTGTGACGACGGCGGAGTTTAAATCCACGTTTGGCGCGAGCCATAAATTACCCTTTCGATAGTCGGAGTCACCCAAAGGCGCCCTTAGAACCGACTCATCAGAATGAAAAAAAATCAGAAGCTGTTTGGTAAACAGCGACGAACCAACAACATGCTCTCAGCTCTCATAAGCTTTGGCTTACGCAAGCGATTCTTGCGACTACGGCTCTTTAATCCAGTTTTGTGACACTTACCTGCATGAGGTACTTTCACTCGACCAGAACCCAACACCTTATAACGCTTCGCCGCGGCGCGACGAGTCTTTATTTTAGGTGTCTTCGGCGCGATTTTGCGCTTAATAGCCTTCAACCGACCTTTTGACTTAGCCATGATTGCACATTCCCTAGAAAGACGATGGTGAGCCCGCCCGGATTCGAACCGGGGACCATTTGATTAAAAGTCAAATGCTCTACCGACTGAGCTACGAGCCCGCGAAAGACTTATCTGTAATCAGAGTCTAGTCTTTTGTCAATTTTTTCTGGTTCTTTTTTTCAAAAAAACCAACAGAAAATCGCCAATCTACTGACAAGACCCTTCAATTAAAGAGCCCCCGCCACCGCAAGGATGACGAGGGTTCTCGTAATATAGAGGCTGCGCCGTGCTACTCTCCCACAGGTTGTCCTGCAGTACCATCGCCGCATTGCGG
>JAYTOT010000283.1:0-5509 GCA_043747645.1 Pseudomonadota bacterium
AGATATTTCTCGGACTTCTATGGCACGATGGGTGATTAAAACGAATCAGTTTTTAACTCCACTTCTTGATTTGCTGAAGGAATTTATTCTTTCGCGAGATGTGATTCATGCTGACGAGACTTTTTTTCAAGTTCTAAAAAAAGTTGAAAAAGCACCGCAATCTAAATCGTATATGTGGACAATTTGCACTTCAAAAAACGATCCAACTGCTGTTTACTATGAGTATCATGACAACCGAAGTGGTAATTCTGCAAAGAATCTAATTCAAAATTTTAACGGATTATTACACGTCGATAGATATGCCGGATATAATTCAGTTGTCAAAAATCAAAAAATCACTCGCATTGGCTGCTGGCCTGGGCGGCCCCGTCCATGGACGCAGAAAATTCGACGTGGCTAAAAAAGATGGCGCCGAAGGCGGAAAAACAATTGCAGCCCCTTAAGTTGAAAACATTCGAAGCTTGCTCGATAAATATCGTTCTCAAGTTTCTCCAAAATCACATCTTGGTAAAGCCATTGCTTATTTAGATAACGATTGGCCCATATTTACCGTTTATTTATCCGACGGCCCTGCAGCAATTTCAAATAACCGCAGGGAAAATTTCATTCGACCCTTTGCTATTGGCAGAAAAAACTGGCTCTTTTCTGACACGCCTGCTGGCGCACATGCCAGCGCTGGTCTTTATAGTTTGCTCATTATTGCGCAAGAAAATAAATTAGACGTACGTACCTACCTCGTGGCGATATTTACAGAACTCCCGATTCTGTTCACAAAAAATCTTAAGCCTGATTTAACGCCATATTTACCATTGAATTGGAAAGCTGTTCAGACTCAAAAAGCCGTCATGCCTTCTGCTCCTGCCTAAACCTAAACCATTCTAAAAAATCTTAAAACCTGCCGCTCGTGAAGCGCTTACCATTGAGTTGTCAATCCTCTATTTCGCGCACTTTAAGCTCTGCCAGCATAGGCGAATGGTCTGAGAGGCTATTCCACGGGGACCCAGAGAGAGTGCGGCAGGCAAGTGGCACACATCCTCGCACATAAATACGATCAAGGCGGAGGAGTGGAAATCGGCTTGGAAAGGTACGTGCATAGTAGGTGTGAAGATTTTTATGTGCCTCAGACATATCAAGCTTGTGTTCAACAAGCCTCCCAATGCTATGGTTCCAATCGTTAAAATCTCCAGCAAGAATAAGAGGAGCATCTGCAGGAACAGAGTGTGCAACGCGATCGCAAATTTGCTGAATCTGCAACCTTCTACCCTTTTCAAGCAGGTCTAAATGCACGCAGATCACATGCAGATGTGGCAAATTTTTTGCAACTTCAATCACGCCATGTAAAAGACCGCGCTGCTCCAGCGCATTTGTGGAGCAATCGATGTTCTCCCAAGACACAAATCCATGTTTGCTTAAAATTGCATTGCCGTGATGACCTTGGCTGTAGACAGCGTTTTTTCCGTAAGCAAAATGCGGCCAAATATTGCCTGCAAGAAATTCAAATTGACTCTCACTGGGCCAAAACTTTTGAGATTCTGCATGGCCGCTGTGCGCGCCCTGAACCTCTTGCAAAAATACGAGGTCGCAATCGACGGTGGCAATACTGTCGCGAATCTGTTGCAAAACAAATCGGCGGTTACCAGCGGCAAAGCCTTTATGAATATTGTAGGTCAACACCTTGAGTGTCATTTTTCAATTCCATTTCATTTCAAAGCCAATATTTAACCATGAGCGCCAATCGCCCCAATATTCGCTGCCAAACCGGCCTTCGAGAAAACGAAGTAACGGTCACTTCTTCAGAAGTGGAAAGATCATTCTCAAACGCGCATACAAGTGATTTTCTCGAATCTGCTGATGTGAGCACGACATCAATTTCTAGATCATGCCTCAAACTTCTCGAATTAAAATTAGACGAACCCACTGCGCACCAAGAATCAATAACCATTGTTTTTGCATGTATCATTCCAGGCAAGTACTCAAAAACACGCACTCCATTTTTTACCAGTGCTTGAAAGAATGCTGCAGAAACCCACGGCAGAAAAACGACATCGGATTTTTGGGGCAAAAGAAGCCTCACATCGGCACCATTTTTTGCAGCCTGTTCTAAAGCGCGCAGCAAAGTTCCGTGGGGAACAAAATAGGCGTTGGTGAGCCACACGGTGTTTTTCGCCGTCCGGATTCGTTTCAACAGCTGATTGTACATTTTCCATCTTAAAACCATCGTATTATTCAACCGCACCAAAGGATGAGACGTCAGTAAAGATTGCTTGCGCCAGGGCAGACTGGGTGCGCGAATGCTCAAGCCAATTCTCCAAGACTTTTTCCAGGTCAATTCAAACGCGTTTTGTACCGCAACTACGCCAGGTCCAAGGACACACACTCCGGTGTCTCTCCAAGCACTTTCTCCATGCAATCGTTTGCTGTGAAACACAGATAGATTCATACTCCCTAAAAACATACATTTGCCATCCACAACGCAGGTTTTTCGGTGGTTGCGGCGGTTCATACGCAAGGCAAAGCGCAAAAAATTCTGCACTGCCAGAACATTTCTTAACAACGAAGGAAACATGAGCCAAGGTAACGGATGGTATACGCGCAATTCAATACCAATATTTTTCAACCGGGGTTCGTTTTCGAGTGCCCAAGAACCGCCACCAAGGCCGTCAATGAGAATGCGAACATGAACTTGCCGATTTTGTGCTGCAATCAAGCAAGTAATGACACTTTCAGAAAGCGGGTCATTCTCTAAAATGTATGATTCAATATCAATGGATGTTTTGGATCTTTCGACAGCATTTCTGAGTGCATCGAAGTAGCTGTCACCATCTAAAAAAAGTTGTTCGGACTCCCAAGATGCGCTCTGTTGAATTGCCACTTTAACATGTCCTCAGCACTCTGCTCAAAGTGCAATACATCAGCCTGAGTGAGCGTCAAAAGTCGTTTTGTGCCTAGGAGTTTCTGGCGCTTCTGCCTCGCAGGCTAGGCTCCAAATTGAACTTTTGCAACGTCCGTTTTGCTGAAAAATTAGGCTATTTCTTGAGGGTCGCTGCCTTCGGACGGGGTTGGACTTCGGGGTGAACGCAATTTTTTGATTTTCTAGGATTCCCTGGAGCAATTTTAGAATGCACTGCCAATCCCGCAGCCTTGCAGGTTATTAAGGTTGGGTTATTCGATTGGACTCAGATGCCGAACTCGGAAAAGGCTTCCGTATTGTCGGAAAATAGGTCCTTGGAGTCCCGGGCAGGTAACATAGGAGGGGCCCCTGGAGAGATTCCCATTGCCGTTAGAGTTTCCAAGATGATCCGGGAGCATTCGACCACAGAAATGAGCTGCATGCTGCCGTCACAATTGGGGCATTGATATACGTCGATTTTGTAACTTCGTTTGAGCAAAGCTGCCCATAAAATTCTGTTCCGGCCCTTGGAATTTTTCTTCTCAGATTCTTCTTGGGTTTCATTGGGCATATCTGGCAATTTTGTGCGATCTTTTGAACCTGGCGCTAAAACGCCATAGTTTCGTGTCAAATGAAAGCGCGGTTGAGGCACTAAGGCCACTAGCTTCTCCATGAGCTCACTCGGACTCAGGACCAATGAGTGCGTTCCGTCCTTCCATGGGGTTTTAAGACGCAATGGGATCTCGTTTTCAGAAATGATTGAAATGCGTTCATCTGCCAGTGCGGGTCGCGCCGGGGGCGCCGAGCCATAGAACGCACAAGCTTTTCGAGCCTTTCCCGTTCATGAGCCTTAACCGCGGTGGCTGCATGGACGGAATAACCTCCCAGAGAGACAAACCCGTCCGACTTGATTTCATATCTTGTTTCTGATTGTTCTATCGTACAGTTTAGTGGTTGAAGCAGAAGCATGTGCGGCAATTTTTTGTGCTTTTTCTAAAGTACCACCGGCATTTAAATAGGCAGTGATTCCTGTGGCACAAAAGGTGTGGCAGCCAAATATTTCTGCTATTCCAGCTTGCCTGCAGCGTCGTTTGATCATGTGCATGACGTTTTCGCGTAGAATTGCGTTTCCGGTGAGTGCGTCAGTTTTTCCGTTTGCACTTTGAAAAAGTGGTGCCTTTTTCTGATTTAATAATCCAGGTGCTTCAAGGTAACAATCCAGATATGTCACGCAAGCCAACAAGGGTATTTACAGGGAGCGAATCGAACAATTTTCGCACGTCTTCGCTTTCCATTACGGGTGTTTTGCCTTTGGTAATAGAGTGTCTGGGAGTTTTCACAGACAACGCAGGATTGTATTCCAAGATTCCTTTGTTGGTAAGATAATCAAGCAGCTGACGGATAGCAGCGGTGTGTTGTTTGATTGTGGGCGTTGAGCCACTCATATTTTCTACATAAGCAGCAATGTGAATGGGCTCTAGTTTTTGTAAAGTAACATTTTTAAATTCACACCAGTTGAGAAATTTTTCGCAGGCAAACACATATGCGGTGCGGGTATTTTGGTTTCGAATTTGCGTAGCGAATTATTCCAAAATTCTTTTGGGTGCCGATGGAGTGTTTTCAAACAAAAAAGGACTGGCGTTTGGTGCCAATCGGTCAGGAAGGAACACAAGAACGGTTTATTTTTGCAAATTCAGAACCAGCCGCCACAAGAGCAAAATCTTCTTTGCTATCCATTGTCGCCTCCCCCCTCAAAAAAAAAGCTTTGAATTTCTGAAACTCGAACATCCCGCAGTCATTCGGGTAATCGTATCACATAACAGATTTTATGCTTCGCAAATACAAGCAAAAAGAATTCACTTGGGGCAAAGTCGGAACGCAAATATCGCTCGCGAGAACTCATTATTTGCAAGCATTAAGGGCGGCAGATGAACGCAATTTTGAACCTCTTCTGGCATTCGTCAGAACAAATTAATTTTTTAGATGTTTTTCACTGATCTCTATTTTGGAAAATTCCCCTATCGAAATTTCGCTTAACTCTGCAAGCCGGCTCAATGCGTACTGAAAATCTAAAATACTGATCGAAATAATAATTGAATCCAAAACTTGCAACAAAATTAACATAGAAAATAAATATTCAAACACAAATCTTCTTTTTCGAAAACAAAACAGAATGAATGTTAAACCGACTGTTATTTAATCGATGGCGTAAACTTCGCCAATTCCAATGATCAATCGCCGTTGAAATAATTGTCCCATTTAAAATACCGGCGTTTATTTCAGAGTGAAAACAATTTTTAATTGCCCGACGCAGCTCGACATTTTTTACTGCCGAATCAATGCCAAAATATCCAATCTGCTCCGCCCTACAATTTAAAACAGGGTGAATATCAAATGAAATAATCATAAGCAATGCAATTACTTTTCCCTCCCGCTTAACCCTGTAAAGCTTCCAATCTCTACCTGTTATTGCTTTCTTAAATGCCAAATAATTATCGGCTGAATTGCTAACGTCACCTTCAGGGAACTGAACAGAATTAAACATAAATTCATTCATCTGTTTCTTTAGCCCAACTAATTCATCTTCAATTAGTGTATTTCCCATAGCACACACTATTT
>JAYTOT010000284.1:0-4135 GCA_043747645.1 Pseudomonadota bacterium
TCCCCGAAGCTAAATCTAGCCACTAATTTCGACACGATTCTTGCCGCGTGCATCTGTTCAGTGCGCGTGTGCTTTCTTGTTCCTATTTTCCAGCAATTGATTGCGAAAAATAACAATATTTGCCCCAAGAAATATGCAACTTCTGTTTTGAACCTCTTTTTTGCTGACACGGTTGAAAAACCCGAGATAAATTTCAGCTTAACTTAAGTGCATTGGGGGGGGGGGGAATACTCATAAAGAACCCATTCAATACTGGTGCAACCATGGATGCGTCCCACTAAAATAGAACCTTTTGGCATTCTCACGATGCCGCTCAGGTGTGATTTTAATGTCGGACTAAATTTTTGAATCTAAACCTAAAAATCTCATTTTTTTGATTTGTGTAAATCACAAGTACTTGCCCGTTGTATGGACCGATTCTTCGAGATATAAAATTTTATGCGGAATTTCAGTGATTTTGATCAAGCCAATTTTAGAATTAAAGTATTGCAACTGAAAAATGGTATGATTTTCCGGCAGCGAGGCAGTATTTTTTTCATTAAAACTCTCCTGTCTACCTGTTTAGGTAGACAGGAGAGAAGCATTAGGATATTGCATGGAAAAGATTACGACAGTTTTTGTCTCAGACGACGTCGTCAAGGCAATACGGAGAGGCCTAATTCCATTGCATATTTCACACAAGTTCTTTAAATGGAAGGCTGATGTTCAAACGTTAGGCATTAGAGAAGTGCGGAAAACTCCTGGGTATCATGATGAAGGATTGAAGGGGGCGGAGTCAGGTCGGCGATCTGTTCGATTGAATCAAGCGTGGCGATTGTTCTATGTAGAAAATGATACTGATATTTGCCATATCATCGCAGTTCAGGAGATAAATAAGCATGAATATAAATAAAGTTTCAATTGCTGGTAAAATGTTCACAGATGCTGATTCTGCTCTTGGAGATCTCGAACAAGAAATTACACTTGGCCAAATGCTAAAATCTTTGCGTAAATGCGAAGGCCTCAAAATCTCAGAATTGGCAGAGCGGCTGGGAGTGAATAAACAATTTCTTTCGGCAGTAGAGAACAATAAAAAACAGGTTGGAATTGAGTTTATTAAACAGATTGCATCAATTCTCGATACTCCTGCTGACACACTATTGGAAATTTATTTCAGAGATGTTTTAAGAAAACATGGGCTCAATAGATGCGTAGTAGTTAAAAAAGCTTCATAATTTAAGGTTTTTTTTGCAGAAAAATAATCTTACTTTTTAACTTTAGTTTTTGAAACAACCTTTTTAATTGCTTTTGGAGCAGGGGCAAAATCAATTCCAAAAACATCTCCAATTTCGTCATCTGAAATTGTATTCTTTTTTGCCTTGCCAACGATATCTTTAATTGCGTGAATCAGTTCGAGATGACTCACTCCCCGTAAGCTAAAAATAAGTTCTGGTTCTGAGTCGAGTCTCGCTCCCACTCCGTAAAGCACAGCTGCCACATGCTTGCACATCAATGCCGAGTCTGGGCAACTGCGTGTGAATTTCATTTGCCCCGCCCCCGGAAAAAGACCCTGATCTTTCTCGCTCACAATACTCATTACTGATGCTGAAACCTTGCCAGCCAAGAGGTCGATAAGCGATGAAACTTGCCCACTACAACATTCACGAATCCGATTCCATTTTTCACTCGGCGAGGGCATAAAATCGACTTCAACAGTATAAAAGCTAGAACCTGCAACTTTTGCAGATACTTTATTTTGAGATGTTTCGAGATGAACAACAGAGCCATTGCGCACATATGTTCTTCCTCGTTCGAGCCGATTGGCATAGTCGGCATGGCTTTCAAGAGCATCGCACCAAGCTTTGCCCCAAACCGACTTTGCAATAATGCGCCCGGTGATATTAATTGGAGCAACTTTAACTCCTTTTTTTCGCATTTTTTCTGTTTCTTTAGCTGCATTTCTTTGTTTTGTAGCTTTGTTTACATAGGGACTGTACGAAAACGACATTTGCTTGCCTCGGGAGTAAATTAAGTTTCTTCGTCAGAATAAATAGAGTTTAAATCGAGGCTAACAAGATTTATGAGCTCAGTATTACTGAGTTCAGTCAGTGGAACTTCTTGCTCATTTCCTAGTACTCCATCTGAAAGACTTTTCTTTGAATTAATCATTTCATCGATTTTTTCTTCAAGTGCTCCTTTGCACACAAACTTGTGAACGAGTACATTCTTTTTTTGTCCAATTCGAAATGCCCTATCGGTAGCCTGATTTTCTACTGCAGGGTTCCACCATCTATCGAAATGAATCACATGATTTGCGGCTGTCAGTGTGAGCCCAGTGCCGCCAGCTTTAAGCGATAATATAAAAAAAGGTGGTCCATTTTCAGTCTGAAATGCATCAACAAGTGCCCGTATTTTTGCTATGGCCGTAGTGCCGTCGAGTACCAAGCCATCTCTGCCAAAAATTCCGCGCAACCATTTTGCTAATATAGGACACATTTCTCGGTACTGGGTAAATACCAAGAGTTTTTCTTGCCTAGCAGCAATTTCTTCAGCTATTTCTTGAAGCCTTGTAAATTTTCCACTCAATTTAGGGTCAAAGTCTCCGTCACCTTGTGCCAGTGAAGGGTGATTGCAAATCTGCTTAAAACGTTGCAAATAACTGAGGACTATTCCTCTGCGTTGAAGGCCATCGGCTGCTTCTAGATCTTTTTTAAATTCTTGCACCGAGTGAGAATACAAACCAATTTGCTGTTTAGACATCACGCGCCAGGCAAGTGTTTCTGTTTTGTCTGGGAGGTCGTCGATAATTGTGCAGTCAGTTTTTAACCGTCGCAAAATGTAGGGTTGAGTGAGTGATCGCAAAGGTGCAATTCTGGGTGCTTCGCCTTTTGGATTCACAAAACGCCGAAAGTTTTCTTGTGTAGAAAGTAAACCCGGATTTAAGAAATCGAACAACGACCATAAATCCATGAGTCGATTTTCGATGGGTGTTCCTGTGAGTGCAATTCGGGCTCGAGATTGTAACGCCTTTACTGCCTTTGTTTGAGCAGTGTGTGGCGATTTAATTGCCTGCGCCTCATCTAATATGACTAAATTCCAAAATTCGTGGCTAAATTTTTCGGTGCGCGTGAGTGCTCCGTATGTGGTAACAATAAGGTCAGCATCAATAGAATTTTCTGAATTTTTAAATGCACCATGGTCGATACATATTTTAATAGAGGGCGAAAATTTGCGCGATTCTGCAAGCCAATTTGCAAGCAAAGATGCAGGAGCGATAAGCAAAGACTTAAGACTTTTTTCGCCATTTTTCTTTTTCAAACAAAGTAACAAAGCCAAAACTTAATTTGTTTTTCCCAGTCCCATGTCGTCGGCTAGGCACGCGCCAAGGCCGATTTCCGACAAAAGCCCGAGCCAGGCGACTCCTTTTTCTTGATAAGGGCGCAAGCGGGCCTTTAGCAAAGAGCCAGGATTAAATTGCTTTGAAGCGCAGGGTGCCTGCATTTTTGAAAGCAAATTTTGAATTCCTGCGCCAGCAATCACTTCGGTCCATACAGGTGAAAAAGAATCTTCATTTGAGTTTGTCCTGCCTAATTTAGCACCGAGTTCATCGTTTCCTGAAAGAAGTCTCATGCCTTGATGCCACGAGAGCCCGTTTTTTTTGATTTCCAGAGAAGCTTTTTTCCAATGTGCAAGGGTTTGTTTTAGTTTCTCTTTGTCAATTTCTACCCATTTGCCCTTAATACGCAAAACTTCTCGTTGGAATTAAAAATTTTGTTAATTTCTTCATCGTTCAGCGATTCTTCGTCTAGGGCTAAGGTAACATCAAAATGCAATAAACTTGCAGCATTTAAACTTGTACCTACTGCATTATCGAGAACTACTTTTGCTTTAATTTGAGCCGAATGTGTCGACCACCAATCTGCACACGCGAGCGAATTCCGTGAAGCGACAAAGTAGGCAGAGATTTAAGGAAGGCATGTGCCTGATGCGCAGTGCAAACTTGAGCACCATAAATTTCTCGCTCTTCAAGAGATTCCATCAACCAAGGAATGGCACGAGCGGCTTCGGCTAAATGAAGTAGCAATTTTAAAAGCTTATTTTTTTCTCCAGCATACTCTGCTTCTTCTAGTGCTTTGCCAAGATGAGAATAAATAAC
>JAYTOT010000285.1:0-10950 GCA_043747645.1 Pseudomonadota bacterium
ACTCAAGATGTTATTTACTGGACTCGTTTTTTTAATTCAAAATCAAAAGAAGAATTGGAGACCTTAGCCATGGAACGACCCATTTTCGAAAAAGCCCACCAGGCGCTTCAATTTATTTCCAACGACCCTTCAGCCAAGCAAATGATCGAAGACAGAGCAAAAGCTGTGGCCAACTTTAGCACAGCAATGGATGCGTCAAGGGAAGAAGGCTGGCAAGAAGGATTGGAAAAAGGCATTGAAAAAGGCATTGAAAAAAACCGCCAAGAAGTCGTTTTAAATATGCACGCCGAAGGTATGAATGCCACCCAAATTGCGCGAATTTTAAAAATTGATGTCGGCGTCGTAGAAAAAATCGTCGGTTAAAGTAACGGTTTGATTTCAAATTTCGTGTCGATCCCGCCAGAACCGCCGACAATTAGGGTGAAATCTCACAAAACAAAAAAGAAAAAAGCAGACCTGTTTACGAGATCAAAAAACATTTAAAATTTCCTTTTTGTAGTTCGAAAAATTCTTTATTCGAAAATAACTCTCGGCTTTTTTCCAATCAAAGATCCAAAATGCGCTAAAGTGGCGAGTGTTACGTTAGCCTCGCCGCGTTGAATTTTGGCAATTTGTGAAGGACTTGTTCCAAGCCGTTTTACGAGTTCATTAAATCCAATTTTTTGCTCAGACATATATGCAGCCACTGCCTTTGATACTTCCTCTAGCAGATTTTTAAGATTTTCTGCTTCGGTATCAGCCTGAGCCTCAATCTCTAGAATAGTTTTTTCATTAAATTGTTAGCGCATTCGCAAATCCGACACTTATTGCAATTAATGCCTTTCTGCTCAAACTGGGTTCATGTTTTTCAGTTTGCCCTAGCGCTTTTCGATATTAACGATATTAACGATATGTTCGATTTGTCCGATAAGGAGTGGGCGTGAGGATTTTCTACGAAGGGACGCTGAATGATTGGAGTAGGGTTCACTCATCGGCGCGCGCGGGCCTCAAAGGTTGGATGCTCATAGTAGAGGTGGCAACTTGGAAAACACCAACTGACATGCTTTCGAATTTGACGGCCGATATTGTTTCAGTCCGTAAATCAGCAAGAGTGCCAAGTTATCTTCTGCGAGTGATATTCGACATTTCTGGTAACCGGTTCCGTCTTGTTGTTCATGTTGATTTGGCACGCGAGAGGATTTTCTTGAAGTGGTTCGGAACCCACTCCGAATATGACAAAATAGATTTTACGACGACTCAATTTGAATGACCGCCCTGAGGAGAACACAATATGTTACACATTTTTCCACTGCGAACCGAAGCCGATTACAAAAAGGCACTGTCGGTGCTTGAGAATACCCCTCCTGGTGATGACAAGACCGAAACAGCCTTAGAAATTCTTGCACAACTTGTAAAGCTCTGGGAGAAAGAACACCATGCATTTAATCCTGAAGTGGCACCGCACAATCTGCTTCGTGAGCTTATGTTTTTGAAACGAACGACGCCAACAGAAATTGCTGAACTTTTAGAAACCCCAGCTTCGAATGTGTCTGCCATTATTACCGGAAAGCGCAAGCTTAACACTGCCCAGGCGGAGAAACTCGCAGCACATTTCGGCATAAAAGCCGATGCCTTTGGAAAACTAAAAGCGCCGAGGTTTGCTCTTCCTGCAGCAAAAAAGAATCAACTAAAACGAGCATGATTCATTAGATATTTCTAATAATTTTCTTTTTACGGCATCGGAATTTCTATTTAAATGTGGTTCTTTGCTGTCTTGAAATAATTTTGGATCGACATTGAAAAATTCAATTTAGTTCGGATCTACGCAAGCGTTGACAGTTGAACTGAAAGACGCTTTCTATTGTAATCGGGCTCCCTCCAGAACTGCTTGCAAATCGTACTGTTTCTTTTGTCGCAACCATGCAATTAAAAGCGTATTTTGAACTCTGAATCTGACCTCCCCTGATTTCAATGTCACAGGCAAAATTAGTTTCTTTTGAGTTAGATTTTTCATTATTCTTGAGCGATTTTTGTTTTCATCAACAATATCCTTTATTGTAAAATCGTTTCCTAAAAGCACTATTTTTTCCAAGGCACGCTTTTCGTCCAATGACATTTTCTCAATTATCGACCACATATAGTGTTCAATTATTGAGAAATAATCGTTTAGAAGTGATTGAAGGATCTCTTTTCGTGTGCTTGATTTTACTTCCAATCGCTCAATGCTCTCGGCTAATAATCGTCCATATATGAGGCGACCTTCAGTTAATATCGAGATAAATCTTATTTTGTTGTCCCCAAATATGTCAATTAGGAATTCGGATGTGTTTATCGCTGGGATTGAAATTAAGCTTTGACAATATTCAAATATCTCGCTTGGATTTAGTGGCTCGACTTTTATTATATTGAAGAAATTAAAGAACGGCTGGTCGTAATCATTGATCCAATTATAATTGGACGTGCATGATGAAATTAACGCTACATGGCCGGTGTTTTGGTTCAAAAATGCTCTAAGTTCGCTTGCATATTGCATTTGAGCATATTGTTGTTGCGCTGTTCCGTAGGCTCTTTTTGGTTTTTTCGTTCCCGAGACTGGTTTGTCGAATATGCGGTCAAGATTTTCTATAAAAAAAAGATAATTTGATTTTTTCTCGTTCGCGATTAAAAGAAGCTCATCCATTTTTGCCTTTTGAAGGAGATCTTCAATGGTTTTAACTAGATTTTCACCTGTTATTTGCATTGGGAGCCAAATGCATTTAATATTTTTTTCGCTTTCGATCGCCTTGAATACTTCACTTAGAATCCAAGATTTTCCAACACCGTTGGTCCCGGTAATTAAAAAAGACCCTGGAAGTTGGCGATTTCCGTTCTTAAATTGTTTTTTTGTATGGTCAATGATTCTATTAATATTTTCAGGTATCATAAAGAAATTTCTCATTAACAAGTTTGTAATTCCAATAAGAAAGTGCGAGTTTAGATGGGATTGCGATATGTTTGTCTCCGCTATAAGATATGAAATCATCAGAAATTAATTTTTGAAGTAGCTCAGTTTTTTCTAATCTCGACATTTTATTTGATATTTTGTCGCCAATGAAAATCTCTTCTTCGCTAATTCCTTTACCGTTCGGAAATTGAAACTTTGCAATAGATTCAAGTATTGATAATATTATTTTTTCTTGATCAGGATAGTATTTAGATATTCTACCTTTTAACCAATTTAACCCTCTGTGTGTGTCTGTAAGTAACTGCTTCACGCATTGTTTTAAATCAGATTGTGTAATTCTATAACCTTCTTTTTGCTGTAAAATAATGTTCTTTAATAATTCCGCATAACACTGAATATAGAATGGAGAAACGTTTCCAAATTGTTTTTCAAGAAAGATCGCAACCTCATTTTTCTCTTGTTCAAGGAGAATATCGTTGGAATCTGTGAGTAAAAAGAACAAATCGGCAGCTTGGCTTTGGTTCAAGTTTGGTACTTTGAGGCGTTGCAGATGATTTAAATATTCCGATACTTGAAGAAATTTGGCTGTTTCTTCGATGTTAACAGAGCCGGCTAAAACTATTCTATATTTGGCTTCTGAGTTTCGGTCTTGGTGGAGCATTCTAATAGTTGATAGGAGGTGCGCTGCATGTGCTTTTCTAATCGCATATTGGTCTTTTTTATTTTCTCTCGAGCCAATTTTCCAAATGACTTCAGCAAACTCGTCTAAAATTAGGACAAGCTTTTCGTTATTGAAATTGTCGAGAGTTTCTTTGATTATTTTTGCAAGTTCATTTGCCGTTGACTCATCATAAAGTGGAAGCTTAAAAAAGATTTTTAACACTCCAGGAGTGCCCATTAATCCTGAAATGTCTACTTCAGTCGTTCCAAAGACTTTGGAGAGTCGCGTACTTGTAGATTTCAAAAAATCTGCCACATTCGCAAAAATCTGGTGGCGCTTGCTGAGCCGTGTTGTTAATTCTTTAATTATTCTCGTGTATAGTTCGTACAGTGTTTCAACATTTTCGAGATCTATATAGATAAACGTGCTGGTTTCCGCCTCAAACTTTGAACAATGCTCTTTTATGAGGCTGGTCTTCCCTGTTCTTCTTGGACCTGCGACCAATACATCTCCAGTTGCTAAGAGCCTACCGAATTCAACAACTAGATTTTGTCTACCCTTGTAGAAGTTTTCGCCGGTCACTACGGGTCCTGCGCTAATTTGCATGCTTTCCTTTTTGGTTGCTAATTTCTTTGTCTGCAACCTGGTTCGTGTTCGATACTATTAATAGAGCCGGTGCAATACTATCAATAGAGCTCATTGAATACTATTGATAGAGTCAATTAGATACTATTGATAGTATTCGTGTTGTTGTAATTTAATCAAAACAGTGTGTTAAGTGTATGAGCTCGCAAGGCGAACCTTTCAACCTCAATATTGTTGACACTGGACCGAAGTAAAAGTAGCGAAAAGTAGCATTTAGTAGCATCCCAGGAAACGCTGGAGGATTCAGATGACTGCGCCTGATGTCAAAAGATACCGCGTTCGTCCGACAAGGCAGGCCATCAAGCTTGATGAAATGTCATTCAATGACAAGTGCGAATGGGCAAAAAATATGTTTCTCCAGTCCGAAAATTCCTGCAATGACGCAAAGAGTTACTGGGTTGAAATGCATCAGCATTCAGTCAGCATACGCACTTTGTGGGAAAAAGTTATGGAGTTAAAAAAAGGCAATACCGAGGAATCCGCGGAGGACATGGCGGAAGTTTTTGATGTTATGGAAGGGGTCTCAAGTTACATGAAAATGCTTCGTGAACAGCATTTTGCCGACACTTTTGATAAAGACATCGAAAATATTGATGCTTGGCAAGGAGAACTGAGAAAAAAAGACGAACACGGAAAGTCATCAAATGAGGCATTGCAAGCATTAGAAGTCTTTCTTAGGGCCTACACCAAGCATAAATTAAGGCTTGGATTGGACACACAGGAATCAGTAGCACAGCTTACTGGTTTGAATCGTCGACATATTTCGCAATTGGAGAATGGAATAGTCAAGGCACAATTCAAGACAATTAAGCTTTTAGCAGAGAAATTTGGTGCCGAAATTGAAGAATTTTTGGGCTACACTCCCCACGCCGAATAAGAATTTTTTTGTTGTGAACTTTGAGAATCAATTTTGCCTCTGCTTTGTGAAATAATTCCCGAGACAATTGACACCGCAATTTCGTCGGGGCCATTGCCTCCAATATCAAGGCCAACAGGACTGAATATTTGAAATTGGGAAGTATCGCATCCGCACATTTGTGCTTGTTGAATTAAACTATCTCCGCGAACTTTAGGGCCCAATAGCCCCAAATAGTGAATTTTTTTGCCCGATAAAGCCTTTATAATTTCCAAGTCCATCAGAAAATTGTGTGTCATGACAATCATGGCATCACTCTCTATAGATATGAATTCATGACCCTGCAGTGCGCGGGGCATGAGATGAGTGTGCGCATTTTTAAAAGTCGAAAATAATTCGAGGGCCGAAGATCTGTGATCCCAAATGTGAATTTTCCATCCTTGCAAGCTCGCATTTTCAGCCAAAGAAAACGCATCGGTGCCAGCGCCAAAAATGGTCAATTCTTTTTGGCGCTGCGGAATTTCGGCGAAAACGGCGTATTTTTTGTTTTGAGAGTCGGAGAAGGTGCTCCAAGTTGTTTTTTTTGATTCAATGAGCGCAATGAGTTGATGATCTAAAAAGACATTAAATTCTTGATTTAATATGTGAAAATCGTATGTTTCAGAATGACAAGTGTAAGTATTGAGTAGCTGAAATGTATTTGTATGTGTTTCTAAAAAAACTGAAATATTATAAGTATGAGTTTCTTTTTTGATTGAACAGTATTGGTCTAATCTCAGCTTGAAGGCATTTAAAGAATTTTGAATTGAAAGCGGTTCAAAAAGAACGTCTACTTTTCCATTGCAACCCAAGCCAAATCCTAACAAAATGTCGTCGGAAGATCGGGAATCAAAGGAGTGAATTTCGGCTGCGTTTTTTTTTGAAACTTTTAATGCGATTTGTTTGATTTCGTTTTCAAGGCATCCGCCGCTTAAAATTCCCGCACTGCGGCCATCATTCAAAAAAAGGCCACGGGTTCCGGCCTTGCGATAGGTGGAACCTTCGGTAGATATGATTGTGGCAACAACTGCGTCTTCGAAGAATTTTAAACTCGAGAAAAGAGTTAACGCAGCAGTTAATTCCCTCATGAAAATTGCAACGGCAACGACCTTAAGCGTTTGCCTGTGGCCGCTGCAAATGCATTTGCCAATGCGGGAGCCACGGGAGGAAGGCCCGGTTCGCCAACGCCCGTAGGCGGTTCGTTGCTTTGAACAATATGGACTTCGATTTTTGGGGTTTCGGACATGCGCAAGACTTCATAATCATGAAAATTAGTCTGTTGTGGAACCCCTTTTTCAAATGTAATTTTCCCTTTGAGGGCAGCCGATAAGCCAAACACTATTGAGCTTTCAATTTGAGCCGCAACCAGATCCGGATTAATATTAAGCCCGCAGTCGATGGCCGCAACAATACGGTGGAGTTTTGGAATTCCTTTTTCTAATTTAATTTCTACAACCTGCGCACAAAAACTTCCGAAGCTAGTGTGTTGTGCAATTCCCCGAAAAATTCCTTTTGGTGCGGCAGTTTTCCATTGGGATTTTTCAGCAACTAAGTTAAGAACACCAATAATTCTTGGCGATTTTTTTAAATATTTGATTCTGAATTCAAGAGGGTCTTCTTTTGCTTTATTTGCTAATTCATCTACAAAAGTTTCCATCACAAAAGCATTGCTCGAGTGGCCAACAGATCGCCAGAAACCTACGGGAATGCCCACTTCTTTGTGATGAAAATCAACCTTGAAATTTGTAAAATCGTAGGGGGTGTCGGAGGCGCCCTCCACTACTGTAGTGTCTAGCATCACATTTTTAAATAACTTTCCAGAGTTGTCGCCTATAAATTGCCTTACTCCATAAGGAATCCAATCGGGAGCAGTTCCCACTACAAAAGCTGGAGCCTGATGAGCAAGCAAAGATTGGGCAGCTATTTTGTGGCTCCAGGCTGCAATTTGACCGTCTTTTGTAAGGCCTGCTTTAATTTTGTGAACGGCTGCGGGCCGGTAAAAGTCGTTGCGCATGTCTTCTTCGCGGCTCCAAATTACTTTGACGGGTTTTGACGTCATTTTTGAAATTGTCACGGCTTCTACAGCAAAATCATACGAAATCCGCCGGCCAAATCCACCACCCATTAACGTTTGATTCACTTTTACGTGCTGTTTACTTAGGCCTGAAGTTTGAGCAGACATTTCGTGAACCATTGCTGGGTTTTGAAAAGGCCCCCAGACTTCGCAGAAGTGTTGTGTCACATGAGCCGTGCAGTTTTGAGGCTCCATTGTAGCATGCGCTAAAAAAGGAATACGATACGTCGCTTCTTCAATGTTAACTGCAGATTTAAATCCTTCATCTAAGTCGCCCTTTGATTTTGCTTTTATTGGCGACAACTCAAACGCTTTTTCGAAATCAGAAAATATAGATTCAGAACTGGTATTTGAAAGTGGACCATGGTCCCATTCTATTTTGAGTTGTTTAGATGCTGCAAGGGCTTGCCAGTATTTGTTTGCGACAATAACAATTGAGTTTGGAAGCATTAACGTGTCTGTAACACCAGGAATTTTCTTAATTTCTGCTTCATTAAATGATTTTGGCGTGCCGCCAATTGTGGGGCAGTGAATAACAATTGCGGAGTGTAAATTAGGAATAGAGACGTCAATTCCGAACACCGCGGTGCCTGTTACTTTAGCAAACGAGTCGAGGCGCCTTTGGGAATGACCAATGTATTTGTAGTCTTCGGGTTTTTTAAGTTCAGGCATAGTTTTAATTTTTATGTGTGATGCGTCGTTGGCAAGCTCGCCATAGGTGGCAATTTTTCCAGTTATTGAGTGAATAATTGTCCCTTTGTTTGCAATACAATCTTTTAAATCTGCATTCCATCGTTTTGCTGCCGTAGCGCGCATCAATTCTCTTGCCAATGCGCCAGCTTCACGCAATGGTTTAAATGATGCGGCAACAGATGTGCTTCCTCCTGTTAATTGGAGTCCAAAGAGCGGGTTGGAATATTTTTTATCGGCACCTGCAAGCTCAATAACTAAACGGCTAGGTTCAACTTCAAGCTCTTCGCACAGAATTTGTGCATGAGATGTCATTGTTCCTTGGCCCATTTCAACGCGGTCTAGTATAAATACTATTTTATTGCTGGGATAAATTTTCACAAAAGCGTTAGGAACAAGAGCTTTTTCTTCATTGATATGGCCGCTGGCTCCCTTGAGGCTGGCATTGCAATTTTCGGGAAGGATCATTGCAATTGCCACACCGCCGCCGGCAATGCTTGTTACTTTAACAAAGGAACGTCGGTTCAAAGATTTTGAAGTCATTTCATTTCCTTTATTTTTGATTAATAGTCTTTGAGGCTATGTGAACTGCTGACTTAATGCGTTGGTACATGCCGCATCTGCAGATGTTTCCAGACATGGCTGAGTCAATTTCGGCATCTGTCGGATTTGGGTTTTGTGCTAATAAAGCTGTTGCGCACATAATTTGTCCCGACTGGCAGTATCCACATTGCGGAACATTTTCAGAAATCCAAGCTGCTTGCACAGGGTGTAGTTTTTCAGGTGAGCCTATGCCTTCAATTGTGGTAATTTTTTTGCCTTCTGCAGCGGAGGCGGGTGTTAGGCACGACCTAGTAGCAACGCCATCTATATGTACTGTGCAAGCGCCGCACAGACCCATTCCGCAGCCAAATTTAGTTCCAGGGAGGCCGAGGTCTTCTCTCAGAGCCCAGAGAAGGGGGGTGTCGGGGGATACATCTGCGGTGCGGGATTTAAAATTAACATTTAATATCATAATCTTCGAGTTCTCCATTGCTGTAAGTGCCTGTTATTTAAATAGTATATTTGCATTGGGCTGTTTGCATCTGTTTTTGCATCTCATGTGCTTGTTACCTTCTGTTACTTTACTACATGCGCCGAAAATTCATCAATAAATTCTGGAATAAATTGAAATTGTCAAAAGAGGTTAATTTTTGTGCGAAGCGGCCGATGTAACTTTCATAAGCATAAATTCCGCTGAAGGAGGCCATATGGCCGCATCTATAAACCAACAAGAGAGTCTAAGCTTGCCTACGGGCAAGAGCTCGATGTCGCGGCGCATGGCGCTCGGTGGTGTTGCGTTTGTTGCGCCAATGGTTTTGGTGGCTTGCGGTGGTGAAGGTGGATTGGTTCCAGCTGTAAAGAAATCTTCGAACAATCAAAATCCATTGGGAGCAGTAGAAAAAACCAGTGGCTCGGGAATTTCGGCAACTAATATAGATGAAACTGAAAAAAAAGATAAATCATTTTTAGTGTTCAATTCTACTACTGGCAAATGGGAGTACAAAGATTACACTGCTATTATGGCAGTTGTGGCCGAAATCAGTGACGCTCATACTACAGATTATACTAGTATAAAAAGTAGATTTTCAGCATTAGATACCTCACTAACCAGTATAGTAGCTCAAGTCAGTGCTGCTGCCTTTGCTGCTTCAGAAATAACATCTGCGCGCAATAAAACTGGATCAGCTGCAGCTTTTACCACACTTTCTGCAAGGCTCGATTCGATAGACACAGATGTTTCGGCCTCAAAAATTGAAATTAACGATGCTAAAGGTGCCAGTTCAACTTTAAAGGCACGTCTCGACGTTATTGTCGCTTCTATACCTACAAGCCAAACTGTCAGTGGTGCAACCACAATAAATACGACAGCTGCAATAACTACTTCTGTGGCTTTAACTGCTGGATCAATTACCACATCTGGCGCTTCTTCGTTAGCAGCAGTGACAGCAACAACTGGTGCCTTTAGTGGCATAGTAAGCGGTGCAGATGCTACATCTGCTACGCACTTATTAAATCGACAAACTGCAGATGCTCGTTATTTAATGCCAGGTGGTAATCTCACAGTCGGAGGAACCCTTAGTGCAATAGGTACTTCTACTCTTGCAGCAGTAAATTCTTCTTCAATTACCACAACTGGTGCTGGGTCTGTTGGCTCGACTTTAAACGTTGGTACCACTTTAGCTGTTGCGGGAAATACAACACTTAGCGGTACTTTAAGCGCTGTGGGAGCTTCAACTCTTGCGGCAATTACGAGCACAACAATCAATGCATCTGGCCTTGTTACTTTAGCTGCCGGCGCAGCCCTGCCCGTTTCGCAAACACTTTCGGGCGCAGGTGTTATTAATACTACTGGGGCAATTACCACATCTTTGGCCTTAACTGCCGGCTCTATTACTACGGCGGGCGCAACTTCGTTAGCGGCCGTAACTGCAACAACTGGTGTCTTTAGTGGCGTAGTAAGCGCTGCAGATGCTACAGTTGGTACGCACTTATTAAATCGAAACACTGCAGATGCTCGATACATGCCCACCAGCGGAAATGTCACAATTTCTGGAACCCTGAGTGCAGCAGGAACTTCGACTCTTGCAGCAGTAAATGCTTCGTCAATTACGACAACAGGCGCTGGTTCTATTGGTACAACGCTTGCAGTTGCTGGCGCATCAACTCTTGCAGCAATTACCAGTACTACAATTAGCGCTACTGGAATTACCGCAACAACAATCAATGCATCCGGTCTTGTTACTTTGGCTGCCGGTGCAGCACTGCCCGTTTCGCAAACGCTTTCCGGTGCTGGTGTAATTAATACCACTGGAGCAATTACCACATCTGTAGCTTTAACTGCCGGTTCTATTACTACAGCTGGAGCGTCTTCGTTAGCCGCAGTGACTGCAACAACTGGTACCTTTAGTGGCGTGGCAATCGCCGCAGATGCTACAGCTGCTACGCACTTATTAAACAGGCAAACTGCAGATGCTCGGTACATACCCACCGGCGGAAATGTCACAATTTCCGGTACACTT
>JAYTOT010000286.1:0-1550 GCA_043747645.1 Pseudomonadota bacterium
ACTCAAGATGTTATTTACTGGACTCGTTTTTTTAATTCAAAATCAAAAGAAGAATTGGAGACCTTAGCCATGGAACGACCCATTTTCGAAAAAGCCCACAAGGCGCTTCAATTTATTTCCAACGACCCTTCTGCCAAGCAAATGATCGAAGACAGAGCAAAAGCTGTGGCCAACTTTAGCACGGCAATGGATGCGTCAAGGGAAGAAGGTTGGCAAGAGGGCTTGGAAAAAGGCATCGAAAAAGGCATCGAAAAAAATCGCCAGGAAGTCCTTTTAAACATGCACTCAGACGGTATGAATGCCACGCAAATTGCGCGAATTTTAAAAATTGATGTCAGCATCGTACAAAAAATCATCAGCCCTCTTTGATTTCCGAAATCAGCTCACGACAAGGGCTTTCAGTGCCTTCAAAAGCCATGTCCCTTTGACCTTGGCAGGTTATTATTGAGTAAATATGGCTTAAACTTTTGAAAGTTTCAAAATACCTTAAAAGCCATCCAGTCGAAAACACTCGAGATATTATTTACCGGACTCGTTTTTTAATTCAAAATCAATAGAAGAATTGGAGACTTTAGCCATGGAACGACCCATTTTTGAAAAAGCCCATCAGGCTCTTCAAGCTCTTTTCAACGACCCATCAGCCAAGCAAATGATCGAAGACAGAGCAAAAGCTGTGGCCAACTTTAGCACAGCAATGGATGCTTCAAGGGAAGAGGGCAGACTCGAAGGCATGCAAGAAGGCATGCAAGAAGGAATCGAAAAAGGCATCGAAAAGGCATCGAAAAGGCATCGAAAAATATCACCAAGAAGTCGTATTAAACATGCATTCTGAGGGCATAAATGCAACCAAAATCGCACGAATTTTAAAAATTGACGTTGGGTTTGTAGAAAAAATCGTTGGCACTCTTTGATTTCCAACCTCAGCTCACTGCAAGTGCTTTCAGCGCCTTCAAAAGCCAAGGGATCCGTGAGCGCATGCTTAGGGCGTTGAATACGCATAGGATGCTCGGATTAGCAAGTCATTTGTTACGGAAGAGCCATGAACTATGTCCGCCATTGAGCGTTCCATGCGTGCTGCGTTAGAAAAGCCTGCCGCTTCGCGGACGTCCGGTTTCTTGCCAAGACCTTGTCATATAAATACCCCAGATTCCTTTCGCACTTGACTCTTGTCTATAAATAAATCAACACTGAACATGAATTTAACTGCGTAATCATCGCAGCAATATTTTTTATTCAGGAAAAAAAAATTGAAAAAAAACGAAAAATTGAAATCAACCCAAATAAAATCTTTCACATTGGCAAATTCCAAATTTACAAATTTCAACAATCGGGTCATTTTTTCGAGGCGCACCTCTATAGTGCGGTTCGTTTTTGCAATATTATTATACTCCTGCGCTACTGCCAAAAATAACAATGATGCAAAAAAATCTGGTCTTGTTTTAAACTCACCTCAGAATATTACGGAGCGAGAATTAATTGTTGCCAGTGACATTAAAAAAGGAATCGGCAACTGCGATTTAACTGGCACATTGTTACTTCCTGCAGAGTCA
>JAYTOT010000287.1:0-20725 GCA_043747645.1 Pseudomonadota bacterium
CGACAAAGCCAAATGGGCACTTTCGGTGGGTTCAAAAACTTCACCTAAAATATATTTGGCAACAAATGGTCTTAAAATTGAAGACACGCTTCCCGCCACAGGTGACGTTCGTGCTGGAATTGTGAAGGCCACTCTTACCTTTGCTGATGGCAAATTACCTGAAGAATTCTATGCCGATTCTGTCATGGAAGAATCGGGTGGACGTAAAAAATTGCAATTTCGACTCTTTTACAGCGTCAAAGGTGAAGGCCCCGCAGCTGTTTCTAGCAAAGATGGATTGTCGAGTGCCTATTTGCAAAACGACAAAGGTGCAATGAAATTTGCTCCAACTTTGGGCGAAACAACCACTCGCGATGGTTCGTTTACTATGGAAGTAGTTGCGCCATCGGACACTTCTGCGATTGAATTTGGCAACGAAAATAATGCCACCGACGTTGGTAAATCTAATGTAACAGGATACGTAGTTGCTTATTGGAAAGACTCCGATTGCAGTTCTGGGTGGAAATTTAGAACCAATAAAAAACTAACACGTGGAGCTGTAGAAACCCCATTGAGTTGTGGTTTTTTACAAAAATCGGCGCGCGATTCTGCTGCTTCTCAATGCCAATTAGGGTGCCAAACCACTCCTGTAACTGACGATACCTTTGGTCAGACTTTTGATTCTATTGCCGTGCCAGATGCCGATGTCAATGCAGAAAATCCAACTGCAAACGTTGGTTGTTACAATGTAAGATATGTTCCGGCCGATGGACGCAGCAGTTTTGCCTTAGATCAGCTCGACAACGGTTCAGATTACGGCGTTATGGTTTGGGGTGTTGATGCTGCTGGCGGGCTTTCTCGCGCGCGATCGCGCTGCAGTTTCGTGCGTCCTCAGCCCATAAAAATTGCAAGCCTCGAAAAAACACCTGGCTTGAAAAAAACTCGTGAAGATTGTTTTGTAGTGACCGCTGCATCGGGGGCTATAGACTCCGATTCTGTGCACTACTGGCGCATTTTACGCGATAAATATCTTGATAGAGTTGGTTTTAGTTCGTGGTATTATAAAAATGGCCCAAGTTTAGCAGCATGGTTAAATAAGCATGAAAAATTAAAACCTGCGGCAAATTTTGTATTTACTTGGTCTGCAAAATCTATAGTTAATTTTGAAATTTTAGTGCACAAATCGCAAAATATTTTGCTTAAAATTTGGCAAAGTTTGTGGGAACAACAGGCAAGTGCGCAAGCACCCAAACCAGCAATCTCTTCGGCAGAGTCGAATCCTGCCACCGATGCGCCCGCAGAAGTATTGACTCCTGCATTTAAAGATCAACCCGGTAATTTGTATTCGCCTTCTTCTTCAGATTCGCAATCGGCTCCGTTTGTAGCGCAACCTTTGGGCAGTGCGTCGAGCTCTCTTTATTTTTTAATCGAAGCCCATAAACCTACGTCCGATACTGCTTTGTGGAATAAATATTATCCAATGCGCACCCCTGTGTTTTTTGCAATTGGTCAAACTTTTCGAATCATCGATATTTTAGGTGAATTGGGATTCGGCGGGGAAATTCACATGATGTCTTCTCAGGGCAAGGAACCCCAGAGCTCAAGTGTTGATGCCAATGGAAACGCAATGTCTGCCAAGAAAATTGGCTTTTTTGCGCCGGGTTTTGCATTAGTTGCAGATTACCGCTTGCGCATTGGCTCCGCTCCTTGGTTTGCTCCGCGCATTGGAATTTCCGGTGGCCTAGATAGGTTTAGAGAAGAAGAAGCCAAGTCTGAATTGGAAGCAAAGTCGAGCGCCAGTTCAAAAACTTCAGATTCTGTAGGAACCATGGGCATTACTGATGTTAAAAAGGTTTTTGCTTTGCGCGGCGCCCTAGAATTTTCGTTGACCAAGCTTTTTTCTGAAGACATGGGTCAGACCAAATACGCGTACGACCTCGAAGACTTCGCATTGAGTTTAAACGCAGCATACAATTTTGATTATTCAAAATCTTTGTCTTTTTCGGGCCTACGTTACGGCGTTGGTTTTGCATTCTTGTTACTTTAAAAATTTGATTTGATTTAACTTTTTTTGCCTATGGCAATAACGTTATGAGTGAGAATTTTTACGGGATTGGCGCCTACGCAGCGCATGATAAATCGGTGCATCAAAAAGATTGGTTTGCGCAAAATAGTGCGAACCAAGTCTCCCAGGCCGCCAGGCAATGCCAATTCTTTACATTCTGAGTTTTTAAAACCAGCCACTTTGAGGCAGCATTTTAGTCTGGTTTCGTTGAATGGAGTAATGTGAGTAGGGTCTGCGGCAAATGTATTCCAGCCATATAATCCTGAAATGTTTGGAACCTGAATAACGATTTCACCTCCGGGTTTAAGAAGTCGCCAGATTTGAGCGAGCAATTCTAAAACTTCGTTCATTGGCAAATGTTCAATTATGTCGATCAAGAAAACCGTGTCAAATGAAGAGTCTTGTTTTACTTTGCAAGCTTCGATTACTGACTGACACAACTGGACCGAAAATCCTTTTTGTATGAGGTCTTGAGCATATTTTTCGCAAACTTCTAGAGCATTTAAATCTTGAAAACCATTTGCAAGCAGGAGTTCTAAAAGTTCACCGCGTCCTGGTCCGATTTCGAGAAATTTTGGATTTTCTGCGGGTTTTTTACTGATGAGCGGCAAAATGTTTTTGTTAAGGTATGCCTTTTTTCTGGCATCGTTTCCGCCTTCCGCAAAGGAATCGTAGTGAGTTTTCGTTATCTCAGCTTTTGGGGTTTGCATTTTATTTTTTACCTTATGGTTACGGTCAGAATTTTTAAATTTGTAACATCAGTATTGTTGTTCTTCAAACCAATAAAATTTGAAATGTCGTTGGATTGAACACCGACAACATTTGTTTCCGGAATAGTCTTGATTTTTTTGTACCAATTTTGTGTTGTTTTAGAGGGTTACAACGTTGGCCGTCTTTTTGCTTTGGTCTCCCTGGAAGTCAAAAACAAGGAGAAAACATGAAGAACCAAAATCAAATTTCCGAATCGCAATTTGCCCTCACTTGGGCAGATATGATGGCAGTAGTGTGCGGCGTGTTGAGTGGGTACGGACTTTGCAAACAGGACCAAGAAGAAACGACTCAGTGCGTACTTTTAAAAGCATGGCAAAATCGCCATTTGCTCACAAGTCACCCTGCGTTGGCGGGTTGGTTGGTGATAGTTTCGCACAACGAGGCTCGCACTTTAATTCGTAAAAAAGTACTCAATAGAAAAACTTTTTCCAACTCAGAAAAATTAACAATTGACGGCGAAATTCAGGTTTCTGAGGCGCACCGCAACGAAAATATTGATGCTCTTTCGTATTTGTTGGCGAGAGAAGAGCAAGAAAAAGTGGTTCTCTGCATGGATCAAGAAAAACCTGTGCGTCGCGAAATTGCTCGTTTGTTTTATTTCGATGGTCGCGATGTCAATGGTATAGGTAAAATGTTGGGAATGAATCGAAACACTGTTTTGTCGCACTTGCGTAGGTTTCGTCAATCTATGTTGACTCAATTTCAGCAAAGATAATATTCAATTTGCTTCGGGCGTTCGTCGGCACTTTTAAGCGAAGCTTCAAAATTTAAAAAAACATGTATAGAAGTGCGTGCCCCAGGGGAAACATTGGCAATAATAGTGTGTGCATGCCGAATGAGGCTTTTAAGGCCATGGCCTAAAGAATGATGACTGTGCAGGGAGTCTTCTTTTTCAGCGCCTAATATATTTTTAAAAAAACTATCTCTTTTAAGCGCGCCAAAAGGGTCTGTGACAGAAATTCCTAAAATTTGGCCGTTGAGTCCCCATTCAAACCGCACCGACTCGTGAAAAGGCAGCTCGAAGCCATCTGAGCCGTCTGATTTTTGAAATTTTGGGTGGGCTGCAAAAACCGCGTTTAAAAGAAGTTCTTCAACCATACTTAAAATGCGCGGAAGAGTGCGATCCATAAGAGGTTTGGCAAAGTCTTGACCCAAAGATTTAAGTTGAGAGCTCATTTGTTCTAGTGCGTCGTCTCGGTCTTTGGACGAACTCAAGAGAGTACTATTAAGGTAACAAGGTCGTTTTAAATAGTCGGTCAAACTCCAATATTCTTTGCGCGACATGCGCTGCAAAGTAGTAAGCACAGCTTCTGTAACTGGGAGGTTATTTATGAGTGGGAGAAAATGATTGAATTCGGCGCACGAAAGCATCACTTCTCGTGATTTTAAAAATTCTTCGCCAATAAGTACCAAAACTCTTGCATAAGGATTTTCGCGGTAAAGTTTCTGCAGCAAAGGAATTTGCAGGACATCTCCAATGACAATAAAAAAACTACCGTGTTCGCGGCATTGGAGTCCTGTTTCAAACAACTCCGATTCGTTGTGAGTTATTTGAGACCCTAAGCCCAATGTCCTGGCCAAAAAACCAAGTAATAAGGCCGTTTTTTGGAACCCGGGGTCGGGCATCTGAATCAGTACGCGCATATTCCCTCCCTTGGTATCTTAAGTCACCTCATAGTAATTGAAATGCCTTTGCCCTTGCCATGAGAAATCTTTTCCTGCGTCATTGTTCCAAAGGTAGGGGCATGGCGTCAAATGCTGGAATTGTTACTTTAGAAGCAGTGGAGGTGGCATGACTGCAGCAAATGAGTTCTCAAAAAATTGGCAAACTGAATTTGAAAAATTCAAACAGAGTTTTGAGAAACTTTCATTTGTAAATGTTGAGGATTGGAAAGATATTTCTCGGGCATTGGAACATTTGCAAAGCGACCACCTCCAAAAATATCCGACTCAAAATACTGAGTCTCCAGGAAAAGAATTTGGCATAATTGGTGAATCAGAAAGTTTGTGTTCCCTGTTAAATCTCATCCGCAAAATTGCACCATCCGATTCAACAGTGCTTATTAGCGGTGAAAATGGCACTGGAAAAGAAGGAACCGCCAAAGCACTTCATAAACTTTCGCCGCGTGGGCAAAAGGGAGCTCCTTTTTCAATAGTCAATTGCGGCGCCTTGTCTGAAAATTTACTCGAAAGTGAACTTTTTGGACATGTGAAAGGTGCATTTACCGGAGCCCACGTCGATAAAAAAGGTCATTTTGAAACAGCTCACGAAGGCACACTTTTTTTAGATGAAATTGGCGAAACTTCGCCAGCATTGCAAGTAAAATTATTGCGCGTATTGCAAGAAGGCACATTTATTCCCGTGGGAGGCACACGCGAAAAAAAAATAAATGTAAGAGTTTTAGCTGCTACAAATCAAGATCTCAAAGATATGATTAAAAAGAAATTGTTTAGAGAAGACCTGTATTTTAGGCTCAATGTATTTAATTTAAAATTGCCTTCGTTGAGAGACCGCCCTAGCGATATTCCTATTATTGCAAAACACTACGTTAATTTATTTTCACAAAACTTAGGATTTGGTCTGAAATTTTTGACTCCATCGTGCATTGATACTTTAATGAGTTACGCTTGGCCTGGAAACATTCGTGAATTGCGCAATGAAATGGAAAGGCTTTGTGTTTTATCGGGCGACGAAAACTGTTTGTTGGCAGATTATTTATCGCCTGATATGAGAGAAAGTTTGGTGCCAAATTATTCTCATGAAAATAACGCCAATGGAGCGCAGTTTGCACACGGTTTGCTCGACATGGTAGATGAGTTCAGACGCGAAAAAATAACAGCGGCACTCAAGGCTTCTCCGCAAAACTTTACTCAGGCCGCGCGCCTTTTACGATTTACTCCGCAAGGTTTGCGTCGCTTGATGAAGGCTTTGGGTATGAACGAAAATCGCTGAGTTAATTTTAATGTTTATCAAAAAATTGCATTAAATATGAGATTAAAAATTCAATTTGAAATATCTCTGCTGGCAATATGCTGTAAAATATCGAAATAATCGGAGCCGCAATCTTGGGTGTGTAAAATGTTTTTAATTTTACCACTCCATTCATAAGATTCATAAGATTTGAGCAATGGAATATCGCTGCCAACTTTTACTAAAGTAACATCGGGGTCGTTGGTGGCGCTCATAACTGGCAACATGAAACTCACAATTTCGTCTTTTTTACGCAAGAGTGAGCTAGAAAGTCCCATGTGAAGCATCCAGCGTTCATTGAGACAGTGGTATCGTAAAATAATATTTGATCCTAAAGTCGCAACCAATTGGCCGTAGCGGTGCAAACCAAGTGAATTGAGTGCAACGAGTTCTTGAAAATCGAGATCAATGTATTTTATGCCTTCGGCGTCTTTTTTTTGGGACTTTTCGGAATGTAATAAAACTTCTAAACTTTCTAAGTCGCAATTTTCTCGCAATTTTCCCTGAACTTTTACAATTCCATTGACGAATTCTGCTTTGAGTACTGACATATGACTCCTGAGATGTTTCGTTACCTTAATGAATTAAATCGGTGGAGCAATGATATTTTAAATTTTCCCTTTAGCATATTTTAATGCAGCAGGACTTTGCAAGAAAGTGGCACGAAGTGCAAAAACAAGGAATGTTTGACGTTTTTAAGTTTTTGTCGTTGCTTTTTGAAAGGCTTGGGTCACGTCCAGCGGCGAGCCCAGCGATTCTAAATGTAAATAAAGCGAGAGAATATAAATACCTAAGAACAGAAAATCTTCGGAAAATCGAAGTTTGTGATTCTTTAAAAAGAGAAACAGACTATCGAATGGGCACATATAGTGCTCTAGAGAAAATTTCATCGGAGTCGTCTTACCTTTCCCAAAGTGATCTTCAAGCAGAGCTCTGAGTTCGTTCTTTGATGCTGGTCTTTTCGAAGATCTAAAAAAAGTTCATTGCCTTTAAAAATCTGTAAAAAATAGATCTCTAAAATTTTTTGGCCAACCATATTTGAAGTGGTCACCTTCTGTTTGTATCCGACTGGAACATTTTGCTTTTCAAATTCTTTAAATTCTGCGCCCTGCGGGAGCTCAAGATGAAGTTGATTTTTAGGTCTTTTGAGACCTTAGTAGATTTTTGTAAAGCAGATTTCCAGTTTATGACGTCGAAAGCTGCAGGTGAAATAAAGTCAATGAGGCTATCACCCTCGCCCCCCTTCTGGGCAGGAAGCTGAATGATTTTTTCACAAGTGCCATCCTTTTCTACGAAAGTTGCGTCGGTTTAAAAATTTTCCAAACGCCCACATCACAAAACGGTGTGCTGGTGCTTGGGTTATGCGATAGATCCACCATGGTAAAGAAGGTTTAAAATCATGAATTGCAGCAAAAACATGAGAACTCGTGGGACTTTCTCTAAATTCAAGACGACCTTTGGAGTTTTTAGCCACTAAAAAACCACCGGTGATGTAAAATAACTGCCTGTCTGGAGTACTTCGGTTTGGAGAAAATGTGAGCTCTAACATCGATTTTTGGCAAAAAGCTAAGTAAAATTTAGCACATTGCCCATTGTTTTTTACGTTTATAATGCCGTTAAAAAAACGACTCAGCCATGCAAAGTAGAGCCGTGCAATTTTAAGGGCGTTTGTATTTTGCGGTCTGGATAAACGCTGCACCGATTTAACAAGTCGACTCTCAAACGCATTTTCAGAAGGTGGCAGTGAAATGTTGCCTGGATTAGATAATTTTATTACTATTTTTTTTTCAGAAATTGCTTTAGCAAGTGCTTGATCAATTGGGGTAAATTGAGGCAAAATATTGGCACTGATTTTATTTGCTGGCCGCACTGTCATTGGGTGAATGAGACTGTCGATCAGTGGATACACTAATTCCTGAGAGGCACCTGTCACCAGCCTGACCCAAAGCTTACTCAATTGAATAGGGATGAATGGAATGCTCATAAATTTTCGCTTAAGACCTGCTGCTTTAGCCGTTAATTCGATAAGTTTGCGGTAAGAAAGCAAACCTGGAGCTCCTAAGTCTATGCAAATGCCATCGAGCTCGTGTCTGAAAATCGTGAAATCTAAAACTCGAATAAGGTCTTCTATTGCAACCGGCTGGCAAGGAGTATTGCACCAATTTGGCAAAAACATGCTAGGTAGACGAGAGACAAGTTTTTTTAATATTTGAAAGGAAGATCCTTCTGCACCAATGACAAGAGAGCAGCGAATTGTAGTTAATGGAATACCAGATGAGCCCAACACACGTTCAACTTCGAGACGGCTGCGCAGATGCATCGAAATTGATGTTGTATTTTCGTCGACAATTCCTCCAACGTAAACAATTTTTTTAACCCCAGTTGCTTTAGCAGCCCTTGCGAAATTATCGGCCAATATAAAATCAAAATCTTCAAAATTTCCTTGTGAAAGTGTGTTTGAAGGAATCATGCTATGCAAAAAATAAAAGGCGACTTCACAGTTCTTTAAGGCGCGTTCTGCGCTAGCAAGAGAGAAAAAATCTGTTACAATACCTTGGTTATTTGGATGAATTAAAGCAACACCACGGCGTGAGAGCGCTGCAATTTGAATGTTAGAGTTTGCAAGAAGTTGCTCAATGAGGCGCCCTCCAACAAATCCTGTTGAGCCTGCGATTGCAATTCTCATTCTAACGACTCCTTGCTTTTCATATAACTAAACACATGTTTCTAAAAACTTTTACAACGTATTTTGAATTAGCAATAGGCTTGAGAAGTCAATCTAGCTTTTACATCTTTAGCGCGTGAAAGCAAAAAAGACTTTCTTTCCGCTGGAATTTTATCAAAAGTTCGCACCATCATACTCATACGTGGATTTTTCAATAGAAAATCTCGCTGAGTGTTTACAAAATTCCAATAGAGACTGTCGAGGTCATCACACCAAGGTTCTTTTTTTTCACCGCTCATTTTTAGCCAATAATTCGACGCGCAAATGTAGGGTTTTGTAGCAAATATTCCGCCATCGCTAAAGAGCGCCATTCCATATACGTTCGGTGCCATGACCCAATCTGCAGAATCAACAAACATTTGCATAAACCATGAATAAGCTTCAAAAGGATGAACTTCGCAAAGTAGCATAACATTGCCAATAACCATTAATCTCTCGATATGATGGCAGTAGCCCAGGCGAAGTGCTTTTTTAATAGATCGATCTAGATGCAAAAGACCTGTGGTTCCGTTCCACCAGCATGGTGAGAGCTTTCTGGAGTGTTGAAAAAAATTTTGTTGTGTTTGTTTGTTCTCAAATGCTAAATAAATTCCTCGAATAAACTCTCGCCAACCCAGTATTTGTCTTACAAAGCCTTCAATAGAATTTAATGGAATGTTATTTTTTTGCGCGAACTCAAGCGCATTTGTGATGACCTCATGGGGTGTGAGCAAGCCCGCATTGAGCAAAGGTGAAAGCACAGAATGATAGAGCCAAGGACTTGCGTCTGAAAGTGCATCTTCATATGGCCCAAACTCCGCAAATCGGTCTGTGAAAAATTTTTTTAGCCATTGCAGTGACTCTTCTCTGGTTACTGGCAGCCAAAAATTTTCAGTATTTCCTGGATGAATTGGAAAAAGATTTTCTACTAACTTTATCACTTTATGCGTGATATCATTGCTTGTTTGAATTTGAATTGGGGGAGGACTTTTGCCTTTTGTTAGAGGTAGTCTGTTTTCGGAGTCGAAACTAAATTGTCCGCCAACAGGAGTTAGTTTCGATCCGGTTTGTTCGATAAGTATGCCAGATTTTAGCCTACTCGATTCGTAAAAAGATTTCATAAAGGGACGTTTTTGTTTATTCATCCATGAGGTTAATTCTGTTGAATCTTGCAAAAACATCGGTGAAGGAATTATTTTTTCTTCAATTGAAAGTTCTTTGCAAATTAATGCGATGCGATTTTTAAAAAAAGAATCGGCTATTTCAAAGTGGCAAAGAATTGTTATTTTGTTCGAAAATATCCATTTTTTTAACTTAGATTCATAGCTTAAATTGTTAATTTCTTCATCATTTTCTGATTCTAGTGAAACGTAGTCGACAGTAAATCCATTTGCTCGAAGCAGGTTGCAATGGTTTCTCATTGCTGCAAGAAAAAAAACAAGCTTTTGCTTGTGGCATTTAAATCTCGTGCAAAGTTCTAGGTCTTCAGCCATAAAAATGCGAAAATTGCCGCATTGTTGGAAATTTTTTTGTGGGAAAAGTTGGTCGCCAAGTATAAGTGTTCCTTGCAATTAATATTTACCTTTCAATAAAATTCTATAGTATTGAACTTGATACAAGTTGGTTTGTAAGTTGCTACATAAATATACAGTCTGGAACTCAAAATGGATACTATTTCAGAAATTATTGACCTCGCAATGCAAGATACAGTTCCCTTTAAGGCGATTTCTGATCAGTTCGGAATTACTGCAGACAATATTGTCGCCATAATGAGAAAAAATTTGTCAAAAAATTCTTACAGACGCTGGAAAGAAAGGCGCAAATTACCAGCTTTTAGGAAGCATTCTGCGCTCAAACCAGTCAAACACAGAGTGCATGCGACAAAGTGACGGACACTAACAATTCTCGAGCTAGCTACTTTCAGCTTGCAAAAAATGTGGCAAAATTGACACCATCAAAAAATGACGAATTTAAGTGTATCCGCCTTTGGTCAGAAAAATGCGATCGCGTTCGTTCACTACGTAACGCGACAAAATACGAGCGAATTTTTGCACATGTTTTGAGCCCGATTGTCCAACGGAGCGTGCGTACCGTATTTCGTCGGTTATACCTTGAATTTCCCAATAAATTTCTACAGGTAACAAGACCTCCACTTCCGGAGAGTCACGGTCTGCGGAGCTTGGTTCGGAGCGAATTTCTGGTATTTGTGCTAAGGTGACAAATCGTTGCATCATAGTAAGCATCCTTGCACTGTTGAGTGCTTTTCTGAAGCGTAACTGCCATAAGTGATTTATCGGAGCAAAGTTGTTGAAACATGAGTCTGGGTTAAAAAATTTAAGTCTGCATTAAAATTTATATTTGAGAAGGAAACAGGCCAGCCATGTCGATTTTAACTTTTGCTGAACGCGGCGGATTTAAACTTTTAGCCGTGAGCCGCCTTTCGGCAGGCGCTTACTCTTTGGTTTGTTATCTTTTAAATTGCACAGCAGCTGGTGCTGAGGAAGTTTTGTCCACCTCTGGCGAGCTTTCAGTTTTGCTCGGAATTACAGAGCGCTTGGTGCGCACAGCCATTGACGAATTGGCTTCGAGTCACATTATCGAACTCATGCCTGTGGCAAAAGGTCCAACCTTTCGATTGCGCATTTGCTTGGATTGTTCAAAATGGGAGAATTTGCGCCGCGCACCGCAAAATAAAAAACGAACACAAATTGGTGATGCCCACAATATTCACCCCATGCCTTCGCACGATGCATTGGTTTTTCCTGCCCAGCGAATAGGGAATCATAAGTTACAGGCTCTTGCTGGGGGCAAAGAAAAACAGAGTAAAACTCCGCTCATTAATTCCGAAGAAAAAATTTTAAACGACGCACTGCAAATTTACGATGCATTTCGCAATCAAAAAAGCCAGGGGACTCACAATCCGGACAAAGAAAAAAGCTACGCCCATTTGCTTGTAGAATCGCATCCCGTAGAACAAATATTAGCACTTATTCAGCATTTTGGGGCAGAAATTCCATCCCTAGGAATGTTGGCTGGAGCCTGGCTGCATTATTCTGAAAAGTTTCACAAATTGAATGCAGCAACGAGCGACTTGCAGAATTATCGTAAAAAACACTTTACGGACGATAAAAAGTTGCGTAATTTATCGCAGGCCGAATTAAAGAGGGGGGCCGCAGGAAAAGTTTTGCTCACAGACGACGAACAGTTGTTGCTCCAAATATTTGTGCGGCACGAAAATCCGCGCAGGCAACTTTATTGGGCGCTGCAAGCAAAAGAACGGTATCCGCACCTCGACGATTTTTTTGTGGCCTGCAAAGACCTTGCCATTTCGCCCGATGCGAAAAAAAAATAGGATGTGATTTGTGAATCAATCTAAGCCCAAAAAACCAGTTAAATTAGAAATTCAAGTACAGCTCGCCGAAGTGAAAAATGATTCTCGTGTTGTTTTAAAAAATGAGAAAAAACAATCCACTCCAAAAAATGAAGAACCATTTGCATTGCCCGACATTTTAAAGGGAACTGTGAGCTGTCGCAGAGAATCGAAGGGGCGAGGAGGACGCACTGTTTGTATACTTCACGATTTTTCGGAGCATTCATTGCGATCGAAAGATGCGCTCAAAATAATGTGTTCCCGACTCAACAATAGTTTGGCCTGCGGCGGCACTGTAGAAGATTCGACCTTAATTATTCAGCTTGAAGACGCCGCTAAAGTAACACAAATATTAAATTCGTGGGGATTAAAAGTAAAGCGTACAGGAGGATAAAATGAGTGCCAAAAATAATTTAAACTCTAGCAAAAACTTATTTCTTACTCGCAATTTCTGGCTTAGAAGGGCACGCAGGCATGCCTATGCTGCCGGATACATGTGCCATACTCACTAAATGTTGCAAGGCAAAACGAGATTTAGAAGCAATGTCATTTGGCGAAGCGTGATCGTCGCTGTTATCCACAGCATCAGATAAGGATTGTTGTTCTCCAGCATTTTTATCGTTGATTTGTTGAATAAAAGATTCCATATCTTTTGTGGTTGCTTTTGGGTCTGTGAGTCCTGTCAATTCTGCGAGACTCACATATTCGTCTTTTTCAAAAAGTGAATTTATGAACTCTTCACCTCCCGCGCCAAATTCTTTTGTAAATTCCAAATACCATTTGCCCACTGATTTAAAGCTGTCTGCCACTTCCGCTTTTGCATCTTCAGTTGTCATGTCCCCCTGGCGCGCTCCCATAACTGCTGCCACGCTAAAAAGTGTGCTAGCGCCGAGGGCGTAGGGTGCGAGCAACACTGCCGCTCCCGCAGTGTTTACAGAGTTTAAAGTTTTACCTGCAAATTTTCGGAACACCTTAAATGCCTGCTGACGCTGCGTGAGTTTTTTGCCAAGAGCTCGCTCGAGACTGTCGTTGAGGGCGCTTAAGGTAACATATTTGGGATTTTCAAGGTTCGAGCTTTTCCTATTCACTTTTGAAAGATTATCGAGATTAACGATGTCTCCGTCTTGCACAGATTGTGGGTTTTTATAGGGCTTTATCAGGGACATGTGAGAGATAGAAGCGGCAAATAAAGCATCGTAGCGGTCTGGCTTAATTATTTTCCCATTGAATTGATTTTCATCTAATGAGAGAGTTGCGGAATAAAAACAAACTGCAGTTGTGTTTTTAATTTGAATGGTTTGAGCAATTGAAAATGTAGCTTTTTGTTTGTCCATTTTTTTAGACAAGGCGCCAGACTCATTGTAGGTGCGGGCCTTGCAACTGAGACCCGAAACTGCAGCAGTGCTGCACAATGCAATCATCGCAAACTTAACAAATGAAAAACTATTTAACGAAGTTTTTGGCATAAGAATCTCCTCAATCAGAACTTTTAATGTGGACTGAAAAGATTTTGTAGTGTTTGCATCGCGATTTCAAGACCGGGCAAATTCTGCCAATTTTTTAGGTAACGAAACACCGTTTAAAGTGCGCACTTCTGGCAAAATAGAAGCCAATGGCATGACATAGTCAAAAAATGCATCTGTCACGCCGTTGCCGGCAGCGTTTATCATTTCACGTGGCATAAGTTTTGTTTTTTGAGCTACCAAAGCAAGGTCGCATAGGCCTGTTTCGCACTTATAACGGGGGCCTGGTACGCGCACAAGTGTGACCATTTTGTCGCTTTCGCCAGCCATCATATAACGCACGGCCATGGCTCCAACCCAAAATGCTTCGGCTTGGTCCGAAGGCGAGGGCATGCCAGGCAATGAGCGTTGCATATAACCCCATGTGTCGGCACGCACTCTTAACTTTCCAAGAGAAGTATTAACATTAAGATTTTTATTTACCAATTCAGCTAAATAATCGCCTAATTTGCCGGTGCCAGACAATTGAGCGTTGCCAAATTCGTCCTTTTCGCCAGTGAATTTTGCACATTGAATTTGATCGGCAATTCCTTCGGCAACAACAACAGTTGCGCGGCCTACATTGTCGTAAGTATTTTGCAAATCGTTTAAGAATTTTGTTTCATCAAATTTTATTTCGGGCAAATAGATTAAATGAGGAGCAGCTTTTTCGGGGTGAAGGAGATCAATAACTCCCTTTTTAGCGAGTGATGTGGCTGCTGCAAGCCATCCTGCGTGGCGACCCATGCAAATGTTTATTTTAATGCCATTGTAAAAACTACGATTGTCCAGATCATCGCCAGCAACAATGTGGCTCACAACGCGGGCTACACTGCCATAACCGGGACAGTGGTCCGTTTCCATCAAGTCGTTGTCGATGGTTTTTGGAATGTGCAAAATATGAACTTCGTAATCGCGGCGGTTGGCTTCGGCACGAATGAGTTGCGCGGCTTCGGCGGAATCGTTGCCGCCGTTGTAAAACACAAACTTAATATTGTGCGCAGCAAAGATTTCAAAAATGCGGTCGAGGTCGGTGGTTTTAGGTTTGAGCCGCGCAGAGCCCAAAGCCGCACCTGGTGAAATAGCGATATCTTGCCAAACATGTGCTGGCTGAACAGATAAATCTAAAAAGTTTTCATACAGCAAACCATGGAGCCCGTGAACAGCACCCAATACGGTTTTAATGTGATCGGGGTAATCGCTCGCCGCAGACATAATTCCTGCTAACGATTGATTGATAACTGCCGTGGGGCCGCCGGACTGAATGACTAATGCGTTTCCTTTAAGACCTGTCTTTGCCATTTTTATGCAACCTTTAAAGAGTTTTTTAAAGTATTTTTAGAGTTCCGACTTAAACCAGTGGCCTTCGGAACGTTCCGGTCCATAAGAACAATACACGATGGGCACGCCTACAAAATCTTGGATAGTTTGTAAAAACGCATTCATGCGTGGATGGAAATTTCCATCGTTGTCTACTATATTTTCCCACCCTTCGCAAAATTCTACAACGGGTTCGACACTGTCCCAAGCCTGCGAGGTCATGGGCCAACCGTCCATGAGCTCGTTAGTGCGCGAGTCTCTGTAGGCAGTAATAATGCCAATGTTTTCAAACCCAGTAAGCACATCGCTCTTCATTAAAGACAAACTCGTGAGACCATTGATGCGCGCAAAGTAACGTAACGCCACTAAATCGAGCCAACCCACACGGCGAGGGCGCCCCGTAGTTGAGCCAAATTCACGTCCAATTTCTCTTATGCGTGTGTCTAAGGTGCCCGATAATTCACCAGGGAAGGGGCCATTGCCTACACGTGTTGCATAAGCCTTGAACACACCGCACACTTTGCGAATGCGCCAAGGGGGAATTCCAAGGCCGCCAGCGCAGGAACCGGAAATAAGATTACTTGATGTGACAAAAGGATAAGTTCCGAAAGAAACATCGAGCATGCCGCCCTGTGCGCCTTCTATGAGAACTCTGCCGCCCATATTTAAACGGTTGTTTGCAATCATGGCCACGTCTTTTAAATGTGGTTTTAATTTTTCGCCAATTTCAAGCAATGAATCGAGTGTGCCTTTTTCGAGGTCGAGCTCGAGATAAGGATGTTGTTTAAACCAGTGTTGGAGGGAATCTTTTGATAATAAATCGGCCATACGAGGGCCTTCACGATAAGCTTTGCTCGCATAGGTCGGCCCAATTCCACGTCCCGTTGTGCCAATGGCTGCGCCAGCTGCGGAGCGTTTGAGTTCGCGTTCTAAGTCAAGATTTTTATGGTATGGTAAAATAACGTGTGCACGATAATCTATGTGCAAGCGTTCTGGTGAAACATCAAATCCCATACTTTTTATGTGCGAAATTTCGTCGTTAAGAACAAAGGGGTCTACAACAACTCCTGCTCCAATGGCCACTTCGCAATTTTCGCGCAAAATTCCGGAAGGTAACAAATGGGTCACAATTTTTCGATTGCCAATCCAAATCGTGTGTCCGGCATTGTTTCCGCCTTGAACGCGACACACGAGATCTGCATTTTCAGCTAACACATCTATGAGTTTGCCCTTACCTTCGTCGCCAAATTGCACACCGAGTACCAGAGTGGCCGATCCATGTTCCAGCATTTTAAGCCTCCGTTGGGGTTACGGCGCCACCCTACTCAAAATGCCACAGTGTGCAATACACTCTATTCAGAAAGCGAGGTGTTTCGATGCAAGAAAATTTAGGTGAGTTTCGAATGGCTCTTTTTTCGGGCGATTGGGACACGGCAGAGCGCATGGCCTATAGCGCATTGCAGGAGCTTGGTGAAAACGCAATTTGGCTCAATGAATTAGGCCAACTTTATTTTTCGCAAGGCCGATTTTCCGATGCCTTACAATGTTTCGATAGGGCCATTGTGGCAGACCCTTGGAAAATAGAATCGTTGCTCAATGGCGCAATTGTGCTATCAGATTTAGGTCTTTATGAAGAAGCCACCCAGCGTTATCAGGCCGCATGTGCCCTTGATAATGCTTCAGAAGCGGACAAAAATTTAAACCGGCCAGCGCTCAGTTCAACGCATTTGGGGTTGGCTGCGGCGCAGAGTATTGCAGAAAAAATAATAGAATTGTCTCAGGTTTATTGCAGCCTAGGTCAGTTAGATGATGCAATTGTAGAATTGCAACGCGCGCGCGCGGTGTGCGACTGCGTGCCTGTGCGCTTGGCTCTGGCACAGGTGTATATGCAAAAACAAGAGTGTGAAAAAGCAACAGAAGAGCTCGAAAATGCAAGGCGGTTAGAGCCGCAAAATGCCCAAGTTCATGTGGCCGCAGCTCAATGTTATCTTATGATGAACCGTTCACCCGAAGCACGCGATGCGCTCTCGAGGGCTTCAGTATTGAGCGATAAATCTTCTGTAGGGCGCGTGCTTATAGATTCTTCTCACACGCAAATTTGAAAGTATTAATTTTTAAAAGAACATTTTTATTTTGTGTGAGTATTTTTATTTTCTCATTTCAGATTTTTTTTTCTGCGTCTTCAAATAAATTTTCTAACTTTGAACTAGAATGCGCAGGTAAATAGCTTTTAAATTTTTCGAGTTGCTCCAATTCAGATTTTAGTTTTTTAATTTGAAATTCAATTTGCTTTGCAAATGTGAAGGTATCTGCAGACTTATATTCCAGAATTTTATCGGTGCAATCATCTTCAATGGCTTCGAGTGCGAGTAAAATAATATTGAGAGGCGTGTTGAGTTTGTCGCCAAGGCGTATGGCAACTAGGCCTAGTTCTTCGAGGCGCGCTTTTTGTGATTTGAAATTTGAAAGAATTTTTTCTTGCTCTAATTTAATAGAGAGACTTTTGATACGGTTTGCCAGAGCGAATGAAAGCAGCAATGACTCTAAAAGTGAACCTATTTGCATAGAATACTTTAGCCATGAAGTTGCCTCGACTAAATTCAGCATCATTAAAACCAGCCCGATTGAACCCAATAGCAGAAATGACCATGAAATAAGATAAATTTTAGCTGTTGGAACATTTTTTTTCAGTGCAAATAAACCAGCAAAAATACTCATAGTGCTGGACGCTAGCGAAAATAAGCCAGAAATTTTAGTGAATACCGGATACTGAATCCAAAATAAAAGAAAAATTAAAATAATCCCAATCAATGGGGTAAATTTAAGAATATTAATAAAAACGTAAGACTTTTTAGTTTGAGGCCGCATTGATTTAAAATCTAAAAAAACGTATGCAAATTTAGTAAAAGTTATTCCACATAAAAATCAGAAATAAGGATTTAATTGTCCACATATATGTTGGTAATTGGGGATTAAATATTGTGAAAGTAACCCTGTAAAATTGAGCTGAAATAGGAAATTGAGGCTAAATAGTGAAAAAATATAGTAAAGATAAACCGGGCTTCTGGTGGTGAAATAAATAAATCCGTTGTAAATAATAAGTGCAATAATAGCGCCAAAGTACAAACCTTGAAAGAGTTGGAATTTAGTCTCGCTTGCTATAAATACTTTTTCGGCCGATAAATGGGCAGAGAATATAATGGTGTCAGAGCTATTGATTTTAAGATAAACGTCGTACAATTTCGCCTTTTGAAAAAGGATTTCAAAAACGGGGAGGCGCGCAGGAAAATCGCGGAAATTCAATGGTTTGAATTGAGAAATATTATTGTGAAGTATTTGTTTTCCGTCTTCGAACAAAAACAATTCAACATTCTGAATCATAGAACTTGAAAGGTAGAGCAATGGATTACGAGTATCTTTTTGGCTAGTGTTTGACATGTTTAAAAACTGCGCGTGCATCCAAACCGTCGATTTAGAAAAGCCGTAGTTAACTTTGTTTGTTGTCGTTTTTACAAATGAAAATTTTTCGCTTATGCCTCCTGATATATCGGAGATTGTCAGAGTATTAGTGGGGTCTAGGTATGTTTCGGTGTGTTTTGTAAAATTGATTTCAGAATCTAACGATTCAATTTTTAAGGATTCTAGTGCGAAAGTTTTAGAATTGAAAAAAGCAAAGCCAATACTCAGAACTAGGAGGAATTGAAATGCAAGCTTTTTAATTTTCAATAAAAACTGCAACCGTTTATCCTTTCGTAAGTGTTCAAAAATTTTATTAAAAACAAAGCATGTTTGTATCGACAACATTTCTTTAAATTTGAATGATTTGAGAATCGAACGAATTTTGCGAAATTATAACTTAAGCAGTGAATTGAAAAATATTCAATTCTTCTCAATTTGTGAAATTTTGAAAAATTTGACTTTGTACTGGCAAATATTAGTTTTTCTTTAAAGTCTTTGTGAGCTCAGTCATATTGGATGAGCTCGGTACTCGAATATTTGCTTTAGAACTGAAAAATTTGCTAAAAAAGAAAATCCAAAAAGACAATAACCGAACAAGAGGATACAAAAATGGCAGCGCGCAATTCTTGGTTAGAGTTTCTCCCAAAATATTCTCTGTTACGTAACGATGAACGTAAAGCGCAGCTTGCAAAGCAAGGCAGAGATATTTTTGACTTTGGAATTGGCGATCCGCAAGAAGAAACCCCCGCATTTATTCGCCAGACACTGCTCAATTCTGTGTCCGAAGTGAGTCAATATCCCTCTGCTTTGGGCAATGCTGAATTTCGGCAAGCCTGTGCTCATTGGGCTCAGCGGCGTTTTGGAGTTGCTCTCAATTCAAGCACCGAAGTTATTTCTTGCAATGGCAGCAAAGAAGCCATTTTTCACATTCCTCAAGTTTTGTTGAACAGTGCCTCTGAACGTCGCATGATGGTTTTTCCAGACCCCGGTTTTCCGGTTTACAAAGGTTCTTGCTTAATGGCAGGCGGTGTTGGTTATGAAATTACTTTAAAACCAGAAAAGAATTACGTGTTCGACCCCGACGAAATACCGCTAGAACTTTGCAATAAAATTGCTGCATGTTGGGTTTCGTATCCCCATAACCCGACGGGCGCGGTTATAGCGCGCCATGAGGTAGAAAAAATATATGCTTGGGCGCTTAAATATGACATTATAATTCTTTCAGACGAATGTTATGCCGACATGTATTTTCCGGGAAGTGCGCCACCCGAAAGTTTTTTAACTGTTGCAGCGCAACATTCTTATAAAAATTTGCTTTGTTTTTACAGTTTGAGCAAACGATCTGGCATGACAGGTTACCGTTCGGGGTTTGTTGCTGGCAGTGCAGAACTCATTTCTATGTTTGCGCAATACAGGCCCCATGCGGGACTTGGTACGCCTTTATTTGTGCAAAAAGCAGCCATTGCAGCTTGGAATGAAGACACTCATGCAGTGCATCGTAACACGATATTTGCTCAAAAAAGGGCACTGCTTGATGCGTTTTTGAGTAAGAATAATTTTGAATATTTAAAATCGCAAGCTACTTTTTATGTTTGGATAAAAGTTCCAAAAAAATATGAATCTGGAGAGTGTTACGTTAACGATTTGGCCAATGCCACAGGAATAGTGGCCACTCCAGGCGATGCTTTGGGTTGCAGCACCGCAAACTATTTTCGCTTAGCCTTGGTGCCAACGCCACAAAAAATAGAATATTGTTTGGAATTGTGGCAAAAAGCCATTGATGCCGGAATATTTAAAGGAGAACATGAGTGATTGATGCTGCAGAACTCAATAATTGGGAAAAAATATTGTCTCGTGCTCACGAAAATGTGGAAGCGCTTACGGAAAAAAATGTTCAAGAAACTTTGGTTAAGGTGCTGCGTGCCCTTGAGCTTGGATTGTTGCGAGTGGCTTCGCCACCAGGAACTGCGCCAAATTGTGGTGTTATTAAAATGGAAGGCGACATGCGCGAATGGACTGTGCATGTTTGGGTGAAACAAGCTATTTTATTAGCCATGCGTTGGCGTGTTTCGCAAGAATGTGGCGTTGTTTTAAGCGCTGCAAACGCGCAAAAATCTGAAGCTTCACAAGGCCGTATTCACAATGGTCCACTTCATTATTTCGATAAATTTGATTGCCGCTCCGACTTAAATACTGTGGGAGTTCGCGTTGTGCCACCTGCGGTGGTGCGCGAAGGTGCTCATGTGGCTGCTGGATGCATTTTAATGCCCAGTTACGTTAATATTGGTGCTTATGTGAACGCCGGAACTATGGTGGACACTTGGGCTACAGTCGGCAGTTGCGCGCAAATTGGGCAAAACGTTCATTTGGCTGGAGGCGTTGGTATTGGTGGTGTATTAGAGCCGGCAGGTGCGCGCCCCGTTCTCATTGGCGACAATGCCTTTATTGGCAGCCGTGCTATTGTTGTAGAAGGCGTTTGCGTGGGCAATGGTGCCGTAATTGGAGCTAACGTTTGCCTCACGGCCACTACGCCATTGTACGATGTTACTTTACCCGAAAAAACCGAATACCGCGGATATGTGCC
>JAYTOT010000288.1:0-7182 GCA_043747645.1 Pseudomonadota bacterium
CCGTCTATCGAACGTAATATCTCGTCGCGAATTTGCAGAAGCAGTGCTTCCATTTTGGCATCGCTGCTAATATCGGGGTCGGTAATGTGAATGCGCGCCATGTGAGTAGTCACGCCTTTTACGGCCATGGCATGAATATCTGGCTCCACAATTGTGTTAGTACTTGGGGCCAAAACACCGAACATATGACGCCAGCCAAGCACATCGCGACCGGTAGCAATTTTATTTTGCACTAAAAATTTTGAAACAGCGGGATTGGAAGGAGGATTAATGATCATAAAGTGAGCCCCTCGCAATGAATTCAAAAAAGCCTGTCGGGTGAAATATTTTTCAAAACTGGAGCGACTGCGTCTTTAGCAGATAAAATAGGCTTCATTCCTACATCTGGCCATACAATTCCCACGTCAGAATCATTCCAAAGCAACGACCCTTCAGTTTCGGGATGATAAACATCGGTGCACTTGTAACTTACCAAAGCGGCATCGCTCACTACTAAAAATCCGTGCGCGAAACCTACGGGCACATAAAATTGTTTCTTATTATCGCCATTTAACAGCAATCCGAACCATTTTCCAAATGTAGGCGACGTGCGGCGCAAATCGACTGCCACATCGAATATTTCACCGTGAATGGCATATATCAGTTTGCCTTGCGTGTGGGGTTTTTGAAAGTGCAGGCCGCGCAGAGTGCCCTTTTTAGAATACGATAAATTATCTTGCACAAATGCTTCTGAAATTTCAGTGTATCGACTCTGATTGTACGTTTCGACAAAAAAACCACGGTCGTCGGCAAATATCCGCGGCTCGTAAATAGTTAATCCGGCAATTGGAGTTTGAGTGACTTTCATTTCTTATTCCTTAAGCAATTTGAGCAGGTACTTACCATAGCTCGAATTTTTCATGGTCGATGCTATTTCTTGCACTTGGGCTTTTGTTATCCATTTTTCGTTCAGCGCAATTTCTTCAGGACATGCTATTTTTAAACCCTGTCGCTGCTCGAGAGTTTCAATAAAATTTGAAGCCTGCAAAAGCGATTCGTGAGTGCCCATATCTAGCCAAGCAGTGCCGCGCCCCATTAACTCAACATTTAATTGGTTGCGCTGCAAATAAACTTTATTGACGTCAGTAATTTCGAGTTCACCGCGTGGAGATGGCTTTAAACTCTTGGCAATATCTACAACTTGATTGTCGTAGAAATACAATCCCGTGACGGCATAATTTGATTTTGGAGCAACTGGTTTTTCTTCAATAGAAAGTGCTTTGCCATTGCCATCGAAACTCACTACACCATAGCGTTCTGGGTCGCTCACAAAATAACCGAATACCGATGCTCCACTTTGCGACGAAGTGGCTTTGCGCAAGCTTTCGGTGAAACCATGGCCGTAATAAATATTATCGCCCAATATGAGCGCCGAGGGTGAATCGCCAATGAATTCTTCACCAATGATAAATGCCTGAGCCAAACCATCGGGGCTAGGCTGCGATTTAAATTTGAAATTCATGCCCCATTGGCTGCCATCGCCCAGTAATTTCTGAAAAAGAGCGGCTTCATGTGGAGTTGAAATTACGAGTACATCACGAATTCCTGCCAACATAAGTGTTGAAATGGGATAATAAATCATGGGTTTATCGTAAACTGGCAAAAGTTGTTTACTTACCACATAAGTGGCAGGAAAAAGACGCGACCCCGTACCGCCAGCTAATACAATTCCTTTACGAGCTTTCATTGTTCGTTCTCCCTAGAAAGTTTTTTATTTGAAGACAATTCACTTGCAAATTCTGGGCAATAAATTCACATATTGCTTCTAAAATCGGCAATCATGGATTCGATGCCTTTTTCAAGACTCACTTCTGTTTCCCAATTTAAATATTTTTTTGCCCGACTTGTGTCGGGGCGACGCACCTTTGGGTCGTCTTGAGGCAAGGGAACGTGAGTGAAATTGAGCTTAGGATTAATTTTATCAATAATGGTTCGCGCCATATCCCAAATTGTAAATTCATACTGTGAGCCTAAATTAACTGGCTCCTTAACGTCCGACTCCATAAGTGCCAAAAAGCCGCGAATGAGGTCACTTTGGTAGCAAAACGATCGGGTCTGCATGCCGTCGCCATAAATAGTCAGCGATTCGCCGCGTAAAGCTTGAGAAATAAAATTAGTTAATACGCGACCATCGTGAGGCGACATTCTGGGTCCGTAGGTATTAAATATGCGAGCTACGCGCACTTCAACACCTTTTTGCGCATATTCGAAACCTAAAGTCTCCATTATCCGCTTGCCTTCGTCGTAACAACTGCGCAAACCCATGGTATTTACGTTGCCGCGATAGGCTTCAACCTGAGGATGAACCTCGGGATCGCCATATATTTCGCTGGTAGAAGCCAAAAATATTCGGGCTTTGAATTGAAGAGCCAAATTAAGAATATTTTTCGAACCCGTAAAGCAGGTGTCTAAAGTGTGCAACGGATTTTTTTGATAAATAGGAGGCGATGCTGGGCAAGCCAAATGATAAATGCGTTCGAAAGATTTATTGAGCGTCGCATACCTTTCATTCGATTTGATTTCCGCCAATGTGAGGTCGATAATGTCAGCTTTAATAAAAGAAAATTTACTATTCGTTTTGAGATCAGCAATATTTTTCTCTTGGCCGCTCATTAAATTGTCGACGCCAACAACCTCATGACCTTCGGCTAAAAGTTTTTGAGACAAATGAAATCCTAAAAACCCTGCAGCGCCAGTGATAAGAATTCGCATGGAAACCCTCGCAGTTCGATTGCTTTGAACCCAGACATTATTAGCCTACAGTGGGTTTCTTTGCCAGAGGAGCATGCCAAATGAGTGCATTTAAAATATGGGTCGATGCCGATGCCTGCCCCCGAGATATTGCAGAAATCATCGTAAAAGCGGCGGTGCGTCTCAAGCTTGAGTCTATTTTTGTTGCCAATAAATTCTATCGCCCACCAGTGGGATTGGGTGTTTCATTTCAACAAGTGGGCGCAGGAGCAGACGTGGCCGATGCAGAAATCGTGGCACAATCGAGCGGACTCGACATTGTGATAACTCAGGATATTCCATTGGCAGGAGAATTAGTAAAAAAAGGAATTCTCGCAATAAACCCACGCGGCGATTTGTACACTGCTTCTTCTATTGCAGAGCGACTTTCAATTCGGAATTTTATGACCGATTTACGTTCGGCAGGAATTTCAACGGGAGGCCCGCGCCCTGCAGAGGGCAAAGACAAAGCGAAATTTGCTTCGACGTTAGACGCTACATTGACAAAGAGGTTGAAGGAGGCCGCGAGAATTACGCCGGAATAGATATTTCTAATTCGAGGATTTTCTCTTCATAAACAAATCAGATGAATAATACTGCGCTAGAATTTCTGAAAACGTTGGAGGAACAAGCGAAACGCCACTCTTCACCGAACACACTGCCGCGTCTGCAGCTCCAGGAATTGCACCCGATACAAATTCTACCAACTGATCTGAAATACAAGCGTTAAATTCAGAAGAGACAGCAATTGCTGGAATAAAATCATCGGGTCCTAAAAATTCTCTGTTCAAAGAAAATCCTGGAATTGAGACTTTTACTTTGGTGTCAATTGGAATTCCTTTCCAATGAGTTCGCGAATTTCCTACGACATCTAAACCCTCAAGTACGAATCCAAACGGATCCATTTTGGAATGACAAAATGCGCATGCTGGCTTTGTATGAATTGTAGTTAATGCCTCTCTTTTTGAAAGTCCATTTGTAGAAGTTGTAAAATCTATCGTTGGTAAATTCGGCGGTGGAGAGCCAATTTCTATGCAAAGAAGTCTTCGGGAAATATAATTTCCTCGTGTAACAGGATTGGAATCTGCTGCATGTGTTTTGCGGGCCAACACGCTAGCAGAGGAAAGCGAATTCACCTGAGTCATCATATGTTGAGGCCCACTTTCGGGCTGTATTAACATTTTTGAAATATCTGTGGCAATCTTTTTATCGGATGCAGAAATAATTTGTTTTTGTTTTTCGCCTTCAGGGCCAGTAACTACAGAAGAATGTACTGGAGTTTCTAATTCTAGAATTTCGTTTACAAATTCTGCCATACCAAAAGGTTGCGACTTTGTAGAAATAAGTCGTTCGATTTCTTTCTGCAACAATTCTTTTTTAGACCAATTGCCGCTGCGCGCAAAATTTAACAATGTTTCATCTGCTGGCTCTTGAAATAGTGCCATTGAAAGTGCATGTGACATTTCTTCTGCATTTAGAATCGCTATTTCGCCTTCTTTCCCCAGACCTATTTCTGAAGAAAATAAAAAATCTGGCGACAAAAATGAACGCATTAATAATGCCTCTAAGCTCAACTGCGCGTTGAATTTGGTTCGGAATTCGGAGTAAATAGAATTCCACATTAAATCTGTTTCAATTTTATTTTTCCTGAGAACCTTTTGCAAAAAAACAGACACTGTTGGACTCAAACAAGCCCGCTCTCTATCTTCTGTAGATTCGGCACATTTACTACCTACAATCATATTATTCGCAGTATTTTCAGAAAGTACTTTAGCATTTTTAAATAACACACGCACGGGCCCAGGACTCATGAGCAATTGGTCTGCCCTTGTTTTAAAAACTCCTGCTACAGCCGTGTCTGCCCAAGGATTTAAAATGTCTTGCAATGGAACGTTCAAAATTCTCAGAGAATTTTTATATTGACCAAAAGAAATTGAACGCAGCGTGGAGGATCCATATTTTTTTACTGTTTTCGCATTCGAAGCAGATGTATCTTTGCATTTTGAGTCGGAACTCGTAGACTTTGGCGAATTATTATGATGTAGTTTATTGATGACATTCGTTTCTAGTTTCCGGACCTCTGCTACATTATTTTTTCGAGTGAATGCCGATTCCAATTTAGAATCTTTACCGCAGCCGACACCGGCCAAAAACACCAAAGAACACGAGAAATAGAAATGATTTATTTTCATGTTTTAATCTCGCTTATTTCCTTTTTCACCGGCAAAGTACCGTCTCCAAAAGTGGAATCTTTTGATCCGAAAATTTTGGAAAGCGTATAATGAAATTCTGCTAAATTGGCACTCCCGTTGATTTGCACGTATGCGCTCTTTTTTAGCGGAATATCATTTCCTGATAGCACTACAGCGCAATGAGAGTCTGCTCCGTTATGATGCGCACCCCCGCCGTCACTCATCCACAAAAGTGCCGCACTATCAGCAACGCTTTTTCCGGACCACTTTGCATCACTCAAAGATTTCCAAATACGCGCAGCATAACTAGCATGCAAATTAACAATCGATGCCATTATGGGCCCATTTTCATCGTAAGCATTGCTTGAATCATGAAAATGATGGTTGTAATCTTTATCTCCAATTTTATATGTTAAATGCCCACATCCCCACGAATGCATCAGAGAAACTTGCCTTTTTATTCCACATGAAATAGCGAGTGAGGCCATGTCACACATGATTTCCCATAGTTCAGGTGTATGTTGTTCAATGGTATCGGCTACTTTAACGGTTGTTTTTGTAGGAATAGCACACATTTGAAGTGGCGTAATTTCGGGAGTTCCAGAAGTTGGATTGGCTGCCATTACTGAGATTGACTTTTCAATATCTCGAATAGACTCTAAATACTGTTTCAATTTCTGCTTTTCCGTTGAAGGAAGCTTTGCCATATTTTTTTGAATATCTGCTAAAACGCCGTCTAGCACGCTCGATTGCATGCGTTGCCTGTCGAGGCGCAATTTTTCTTCGGGAGACACTACTGCAGGGTTGGCAAGTGCCGGATTTCCAGTTTTTAATCCGCCAAAAAGAGAATCCCAAACATCTTGCGGATTCCACATTAAATCTGTCGCTTCTTTATTTTCTCTTCCTAAAAACGTGCCGTAATTGCACCAGCCCCCAGAACGCAAAAAAGGGAGTTTAAGTGCAATGGAATTTTGCTTTGCTAAATCGATATTGCCAGCAGACATGGCCTTGGCAATAACCCAGTCGATAGACGGACCGTTCGTGATTCCATTGGCACCGCCTGTGGCATCTCCATTGCCAATTTGGCGATTTGTACAGGAATAAGTGCTGCTTCCTGTGCCATGTATATACTGAGCCATCGAGCAGGGCAAAGTATCGGCGACCATAAGGTTTTTCAAAAATGGTTTGAGGTTATCGAGTCCGCCAGTGGGCACCAATTGATTGCCTTGCAACGAATTACGCAACTGCGAACGCTGTAGACCATTTCCATGGCTGTATAAAATAAACGAGGTTGGCATTGGGACTTCTGCTCCCAATGCTTCAAAATGTAGTTTTTTAAAAAGCTCAGACAAAAGAGTTGACGCACTGAGGGCTCCGCCAACGTTAATAAAACCTCTGCGGGAAAACGTCATGATAATACTCATCTCTTTAAGGCAGTTGTCATCACCATACTGATTCGGTTTTTGAGTGAAAAAAATGAATGCTGAGAAGCAAACTGAAACCTTTTAGGGACTTTGCCCTGTGCTTACTTTTTAGTGATTTTGTCACCCTCTGGTTTAACGCTCCAAATTCAGAGTGAACTTTGGCGTCCCAGAATGCAGCAACCTAGATGGGCTTGAGAGGATGAGGGCTCAGTTTCAAGAAAAGCTGTGCGATTTCGTAAATATGGATTGATGTTCCGACATCAAAAATATCAGGGGGCAAAATTTTTCGCTTCAAAGGCAGGCTGGCTCAGCTCAAATTATTGTTGCAGCACAATGCCATTGACTGATATTGTTGACTTGAGTCGCTGTGCCAAAACAAAAAATGGAATTCACTGCCATGACAAGCTTTTTAGCCCCCACAAACGATGTGGTTTTTAAGTTATTATTCAGTAAGTCTGACAACAGCGAGTTGCTGATCTCCTTTTTGACTGCGGTGCTTCAACCAAAATCGCCCATCCTATCCGCAACAATTCTAAACCCTGAATTGCCCAAAGGTGCTGCCAACGATAAAAGCATTGTTTTAGACGTTGCAGTGCAGCTGTCGGACAAATCAAAAAGTTGACGTCGAAATGCAGATCGCCAATCGTAAGAACCTCAGAAAACGCATTCCTTATTATTTGGCCAGATTGCATCAAGATCAGCTTGATATGGGAGATGATTACGTAAAAATTACTCCTTCAGCCTGTATTGTTGTGTTGGCGTACAACGAAACAGACGAAGAAAATTTTCACACCATT
>JAYTOT010000289.1:0-1778 GCA_043747645.1 Pseudomonadota bacterium
TTGCACAAATTGTTAAAAAATTTCAGCGCTTTCCAAAATGCTAAATGGACTTTGAGCGGTGAATCGAAACAATTTTCAGAATCACGAAAAATGACCAGAAAAAATTTACTATGGAACTAACAAAAAAGGCATATCCGAGGTGAAATTGCCAGTTTTCAGGATTTGCAATTTTCCGATAACAAAGGAAAAAAAGGAGCGACAAGATTCCAAGCATAGCAGGGGATGCAATAACAATAGCATATGGCAGCGTAAAATTCTTCCTATCTAATTCGGCCAAGTAACCATTTCTCGGCAATGCAATTAGAAAAAATGCCGCTGGAAAGCTGTAGCCAATAACTGCAGAAATTATGGCACTTTCTATGCTAAAATCAGTCAGACTAGCTGCAGAGACCTGAACTGGAAAAAAATACAAGTAAAGAAAATACGCAACAAAAGACAAGGCTGTTGCTGCAAACAGAAAAAGAAGACGCATTAAAAATTTTGTAAAATCTGCACTTTTCATAGTCAAATCTCTCCCAAGGTGGCTCCAAGGTCCTCTAAAAACTCGTCGGCAGCTTCATTGAAGACGGACACCCAATCTTTCCCTTCAGCAACCTCGATTTCCTTTCTTTGAATCGCATTTAAGAGTCGGGTTGGCCTTGCCGATGTGCGCCCATCTTTCATTTCTTTAACTGTTGACTGCATGCAATGATCTTCTTCAATTGAACTTAAAAAGTCCGCAAATTTAGACGTAAGAACTTGAGGAAGTCCTTCTCCGCGTTTTGTACTTGAAACCTCGATTTTAACCTTTAAAAACTCATCTTTTCCATCCAAACCGCCAAACCAGTCACTAAAAACGCCATATTTTGTTGAATCAGCTAGTGCTTGCGCAGATAGCCTTGCTTCAAAAGACTTTAGAGATGGATTTGTTCTCAAGAAACCTGTTGGATCTTCTTCTTTTGGTATTGATTCAATAATCAAATCATCAAACAATCTTTCATTTTTTGTCTTCCGAAATTCGTTTAGCTGGCCCTTCAAAAATTGCTGTAGCTTTTTCTCAGCACCTCTCCCTTTATCTTCCATCAGCAAAAAGTTTGAATCTGAGCGAAGTATGAATCTCCAGGTCTGATGTTCGCCCTTTCCTTGCGGAAGGGGGTGCTCAGAATCAGAACCATCGCCAAGATCAATGACTGGGATGGCTTCTCGAAGTGTAACTTCAACATATCGCCCACTATGCTTCTAATAGTCATTTGGATTGCTCAATCTGCTAAAGGCCTGAATATTTGCAGATTGCTGTCCGATAGAAGGCGCTGGCAACCACCGAGACTGAAAATTAACACCTGAAAGCCAACTAAAAAATTCATCTGGAATACATTTTCGCTTTCCACACTCAAGAGCAAAAATAGCGTAAGCGGTCACATTTAACTTTTCATTTTTCATTCAAATTTATCCTTTATTTTTAATATTGACTTCGCTTTAAATCTGCTCCCTTTCAATCTCACTTCTTCATTCGATCTGTCATTAGTTTCGTTGTATCTGCAGAGGCATGGCCTGCCATTTGCTAAGCCAATACAGGTCAGTGTAACACGGCTATGGCGCGAAGGTTAGTCAAGCCAAAACCGAATCTTTTTTTTGCACGGATTTAACGCATTTTAGTCTCGAAATCTTTAAATTATAATTTGGCGAAATAAAATAGGCCCAGGCTTTTGAAATTATGCCTATTTATTTGTCATCTAATTGCTATTTAGGAACTGCAGTATCGTCTGATAATAAAAAATCGCTTCAAACTTGGCCCCGCG
>JAYTOT010000290.1:0-24294 GCA_043747645.1 Pseudomonadota bacterium
ATACGAGTTAAATATGCTGAAATATCAAATCAAAAAAACTTATATTATGCTGATCTCAGCTCTTTTATTTGTGGCTTGCACGCAAAAACGATCTTCGGGCACTTGCACCAAAGCAAGAATTTCTGACGATATTGAAACTCCAAAAGCAATATTACGCGAAAAATTTGCGCTTCCGCTAGAAATAGCTGGTGGTGTGCTTTCGCTCGAGCTTAAAACCGGTAAGAATTATTCCGAGAAAAAAGAAATTCAGTGCACAGCGTTTTTAACTTTCGATGGCATCCGTTTCGATAAATTTCGGGTTTGGACAGCGCGCCACTGTTTTAAAGGCGGAATTGTTCAAAAAATGAATTTTTCGCTCACGAGCAGCAAAAATATAATGACATTCCCCATTTCAAGCGACACTTCGTTATTTGCTAAAAACATTGCAGAGGCGCATCCCAGCCGAACCGTTGACTTTAAAAATGAACTCTTAAGCTTGGCCGAAAATGAAGAAACCGATGCTAAGTGGCTCTCTAATGAGGCACTTAGAGAATGCAAATCTGAGCAAATAAACTTCAATACCTCATGTTTTACAGCTGCAGATATGGCAATATTTGACGCGAATATGGCAGATACTATTACACCAGAAGTGCTAGACAGTTTAAAAAATTTAGACTCAAATTACAAAAAGGCACTTAAAAGCATGAATTCCGAGGCGCTATTTTTGCAATATGAAGCAGGAATGGTGGCCGATTTATCGGCTAAAAAAATAGAAAAAGTCATAAGTTTTCTCGCAAAAACAAAAAATTGCGGTGGAAATATTATGCAACCGTCCAACGCGAGTGGTTATCCTTGCACAAAACAAAATGTTTCAGAACCTACAGATATAGAAATTAAAACTTGGCAAGAACTGCGTAAAAAGAACATATCTATAGCGCAAACAAATCTGGCCGCAGTATGGGCTGCCTTTGATGAGCCACAAGCATCAGAAAAATTTCCGATTTTATATGCAACTAATGCAGTAAAATTAAATAGCACTCGATTTGGATGGTTTCCTTCATTTGCAAAATTGCATCAAAGTCAGTTCGACATCCAAGAAGTCTATGAAGAAATTGGCGAAAAAAATGCGAGCACTCGTACATTTTTATTTAAATCGCATCCTGGAGAAGGCAATGTAGAATTTGCTTCTGGCGACAGTGGTTCGATGCTCTTTTTTGGATTTATTCCCGTGGCAGCAATGAGCCACAAAAATGGAGACGAAACTTCGGGTGGAGCTGCCGTGTTACCTTTACCAGTTGCGGTGAGGGACAATTCTAAAAAGCAGCCGAACGAAAGTTTATCGGGGCCCGCAACGGCACCCACTCCTCAGAATTTAGGGCCAAAAACCGTTGTCACCGGTCTTTCAGACACCGATATAATGGACCCTCAGGCATCGGCGAATTTATCTGCAAATGGTGTTCAGTGTGCGCAGCAATAATTTAATCTTCGACATTTGCTAAAAACCATTCTGCGAATTGGGCGTAGGTTCCAGCTTCGATTTCTGCTCGAATCCGCTCCATAAGGCGCTCGTAAAACCAAGTATTATGGTATGCTAAAAGCTTCCAGCCAGTGGGTTCTTCGCATTTGTTAAGTTGATACAAATAGGCACGAGAGTACCTTTTGCAAACGTAACAAGCGCATGTGTCGTCTACCGGAATTTTTTCGATGGAATGGACTTTGCGACGCAGTTTTACTTTGCCCTGCCAAGTGTATGCAATTCCTTGGCGGGCATGATTTGTGGGAATAATACAGTCGAACATGTCCACTCCTCCGCGCACGGCACGCACAATATCGTGCGGAGTGCCAACACCCATAAGGTAACGGGGTTTGTCGGAAGGTAACAATGCTGCGGTAAACTTTGTAAAGTGGTCCCGTTCTTCATCGGTTTCACCTACGGCTAAGCCGCCAATGGCATAGCCATCAAAATTCATTTCTTTTAACACGCCTGCGCTTTCGGCACGAAGGTCTTCAAATATAGCGCCTTGCACAATTCCAAACATCGAATTTTCAAATCGTGTTTGCGAAGCTTTGCATCTTGCAGCCCAACGGTGTGTGCGGTGCATTGCTGCCACGCATTCCTCTTTTGCGCTGGTCGAAGGAACGCAAACATCAAGTACCATCATAATGTCTGAGCCAATAGTTTCTTGGAATGCGATGTTATTTTCTGGCGTGATTTTTTTATAAGATTGGTCGACATAGCTTTTAAAAATGACGCCTTTTTCGCTTAAGGTGCGCTGATGAGGCAACGAAAAAACTTGAAATCCGCCCGAATCAGTTAATATTGGTCGATTCCAAGAAATCATTTCGTGGTAGCCGCCAAGTGTTTGTAAAATCTCGGGCCCTGGCCTTAAATACAAATGATAAGTATTTCCTAAAATAACTTGAACGCCAATGGATTCCAGTTCATTGTGGTCGAGAGTGCGCACTGCCCCAAAGGTTCCTACGGGCATAAATGCAGGAGTTTGAATATCGCCATGAGCAGTTGAAACAGTCGCGCGTCGCGCTGACGTTGCCGCGTCATTTTTTAGCAATTTGAAGGTTAAGCCCATAAATATCGATTCCTGCTCAGCGGAAGGGTTGGAAATTGGGAACGGTTTCGGGTATTGACTGTATTGGAATTATCCAACTCTATATCTAGTCTTTGCGATAAAGGGATTTCTTTATGAATTCTAGACAATTAAAATTGAAATTTGTGCAGCTCGCCACACTGTTGTGGTCATTTCCCGTTGCACTACCTGCTCTTGCTAGCAACACTCGCGCTCTAATTCAAGAAAAAGATCTCTCTATTCAAACTCCCCTTATTGCCCGTTCGGTTTTGAGAAGCGGGCCTAGTAAAACTGGAGCTCCCATTGCAATTTTGCCTTTTGAATGGATTTCTCAGGTCGAAACAGCATTCTCTAAAACTCCCGTGGGAAACGCGCTTGAACTTGAAAATGAAAAGTCTGATTGGCGATTAGCGTCGGCGCGAATTGTTCCCTGTTCGCCCTTGGGTGTGACACCAAAACAGAATTTATCAGATTATTGCTGGCCAGAAATTAGAATTGTTTGGCAGCCGGTGTTGAGAAATTTTCAAGCACGTGGTCGAATTTATAAATCTTATGCAGACGACCGAGCCATACATGTGCTTTACGATGTTGATGCTATGGTGGCATTAAATGACAAATCAAAAGCTGATAGAAGCTCAATTTTATTATCAAAAATAAAGAAAGAAGCAATTGCACAAGCAGGCAATAATAATTTTGAGCCCTTAACTACTGAAGAATTTGAAGAATTTAAATCTTTACAAAAGCACGCTTCTGCAGCCCTATTAAATGCGACTTTAGAATTGCGTTCTAAAAATATTCCTCATTCTGCATTCAGGGGGATCGGCGAACGCCCCGAATTTGAATCATCTCGCGAAGAGAGCGAATTTATCAATCGATTGAATTTATTTTTATTGAATTATGCTAAGCCAATTCAAGCTAAAGCTCTGACTTCTTTTTCTCTACCCGAAGGCCGAGATGCTCCGTTATTAGACGAATGGGTATTTTTGGCATTTGATGTAAAAAATGGCCTATTAAAGCAAACTCCTATTGGACTTATTTCTGCAACAAATGGAAAAGAAATTTTTAATTTTGGTACCTCTCCTCGCGGATCTATGCTACGCGATGAGCCGGAATTGTACACTTTTTTAGATTCTATTTTGCCTGAAGCACTTTTAGCAAAAGAAATTAATTCAAGTGTAATTGTATCTGCTGATACTGTAGAAAAGGCGCTTTTAATTAAGAAAATTTCCGATCGCAATCAAATTCTCGTCCCAAATACGTCATGTGTATCTTGTCATAAAATGAATCAAGAGCGTTTTGATTTTCATAATTTGTCGTTCCTAGAAGACAGAGAAATGACTGTGAGTCCGAGGGTTGTGACTGATGTTCTGCTCGATTTAAATTGGATTCAAAATTATTTAGATTGAGCCACCGATTTTTTTCGGAACTCGTAACTCACAGCAGCCTTTAGGCCCGGTGAAAATTCCTTCCAAAAAGCATGTACTTTTCTGGGGTCGGAGCTTTTTAATTCAAGAGTTAGTGTAGGTATGTTTCTTTCATTTCCCGAATAATTTCCTAAGCTGCCAGGGTAAAAGTTATAGTCGCGAACCTGGTAGTTATTTGCGTTGCGAGAAATAACGTTGGCTAAATCGCGCGCTTTCTTTTCAAGTGGTGTTAAATTCATGTGTTTAGAATCACCAGGTCCGTCGTAGTCTAAAAATCCGAGTGGAGCGTGCACAGAAATAATTTTGTCGGGCTCGAACTGTTCCAATAGTTTAATTTGAAATTGCGTTTCTTTTTCACTCTGTGCAGCAAATCCTGGAAAATGACGAGGATTTGATTTTCGAGATTGGCGCCAATATTTTAACGCGCGTTCTGCCCAATCTTTAGTCGGAAAATTTCGGTTGAGGTCCACGCCACGAGCGTTTGTGCGCTTTCCAGAGTTTGACAAAAAAGCATCGGGGTTTACAAGTGGCGCCACTACCACGCGTCTATTTGCGTATAAAGACGGATTTTCTGCAAGTTCCTGCGCAAATTTAAAAACCAAATGAATGGGAGTGATTTCGTCCGGGTGCACGCCTCCTAAAATAAGTGTTGTTTCAGTACCTTTAATTTTATCAAATTTGTTGGGTGAATTAAAATCAAAATCAATGTAAATAAGCGGCTGCCCTTTTTCACTTTCCATATCAAATTGCCAGGGTAATTTTGCGCAAGGGCTTGGCCCCCAATTTAAAGTGCGGTATTTTTGGTCTACTTTTGCACAAAATGCTGCAATTTTTTGAGCTGCGGTTGTGCTTTGTTCGGTTTGAGTGTCTGAAGTGAGGTTCTCTGCAGTGGCCAAAGCAAATGCCCTTAACAAAACCATAACTCCGCAATAAAACGAATTTAAAATATATGCTCGATTGTGCCGCATCAAAAAACCTCCCGATATCATACGCCAAAAAACAGTTACGCTTGGCGCACCTCTCGCGTCCATGCTACCCTCTTATGCGCATTGGTCACAAAAAAAAAGAGGCGATTTTCTGTCGCGGCGGTTCAAATGAATGCCTTTACCCAAATTATTGAACAACTCATTGCGGCTGTACCAGCAAGTTCCTGGTTAGAAAGCCGTTTTTTTCCCTTTCGGCATTTACAATATCCTCAAGGCCGGTTGTTCGATGCTTGTATTTTTAAGAAAGACGCTTCAGGCGCCCTTGGTTTTGTCTGGATTGAATTTGAAGGCGAGAAAGAATTGCTCACTTTTCCGTTCCGGTTGGCGCGGTACAGCGAAGACGGTGACCTCATTTCTATGTCTCCTTGGAGTCTACGTGAGGCATCTGCAGATAGCGCTCTGCATGAAGCTTGGCGAAAAGCATTTAAACAAAAGTCTCATTTGGCAACTTCTCAAGGAAAAGAATTCCGTATTCGTTCTGCGCAGGGCGACGCGCCTGTTTTAGCATTGGGCATTCATAACGACGGAATTAATGCCTATGTGCGCGTTGAAACCATGGAAACTCTAAAAATATTTCGTACATTGAGCCACGAACCTTCTGGTACTTTAGAGGTTGCCACTTTAGAACACCTTTCGAAACAGAGTTCTTTTTTACAGTTTCCGCAGTTAATTTCTGTGCATGAATATTGTTTTAATGAGTCCAGTTACGGGCATGTGGCAGCCACAACTCAGTACATTCAAAACAGCGGTAATTTGTGGCAAGAAATGACTTCGTTATTGCAGCAAGCTCGATTTCCTCAAATTATGCACGAACGGTCGGGCCAAGAATCTTGGAATAAAGTATTGAGTTATGTAGAGTCGTTGGGAAGGCTTCTGGGCGAATTTCACCGGTCTATGACCCATATCTGGGATAAAACACTCACCGATCCTGAACCTAACACATCGGTAACTCGTGAACGCTGGCTTTATAATATTAAAATTAAATTGTCAGAGCGCGTTAATGATCTCGCATTGATGCGCCCTAAATATTCTGGATATGGCCCGCTCCTCGATAAAATCCCTGAATTTGGTATTGCGCTTTTTGAGCGAGTTTCTGCAATTCATAATCCTGGATTGCGGATTCGCACGCATGGAAATTTGCATTTAGGTCAGGTTTTGCTCAATCAAGAGAATCTTTTTTTAATAGATTTTGCCACAGATGTTTCCGATGGACATAGCTATCGACTGCAAAAACAAACTTGTCTGGAAGACTTGGCTGCAGCAATATTGAGCATAAAATATGCGTGGTACACAACAGAGCGCGGAAATTATTCTCCAATATTTGAAGACTTTATAGATAAAGAATCGCAGTTTGGGCAAAGGTTTGTCCGGCAAAAAGAGGCGCCTCTGAGCCTTCCCTACTCTCCAGCATTGATTGAGATTCAAAATCTATTGCTAAAATTTTATGTGAGCAACGTAAGTGAACATGCAAATTCTGCCGAATTAATTCCGACCAATAAAAGTGATTTTGATGCATTACTGAGTTTTTGCTTATTCATGAGAATAATTAAAGAAACAAATAGAGATTTTAAAGGTGGAAACCCGCGCTGTAAAATCAATTTAAGACTTTTAAGTGAATTTTTGCGCGAAAGGAGAAATCTTGCATGAAGGCTTGTTTGATTATGTACAATGCTGATGCCGACAAAGAAGTTTTCTCTATTTTACGAACGAGTTCCTTTGTAAAACATTACATTAAATGGAACGACGTACGTGGAACAGGTTCCGGTGGACTTCAGGTTTTGGGGCCAATGGAAGAAGCAAAATATTGTGCAGTATTGGTTGCATTAAGCGACGACGATGCAGAGTCTTTGTACCAAGATATTCAGAATTTGCGTAAAGATATGGTCAACAGAACTGGCTTGGCAATATTGGTATTAAATGCCGATAAAATTGGTTAAAGTGGTGCATGGCCAGGCACGCATTGCCCGATATTTGCATTTTTTTCGTCAATTAATAGTACGAAATCTACCAGAACAGATGTAGATGGTACGGAAACTAAAGAGCGGACAGAAGCGCTTACTTTTATGGTCGCCACTTCTTCAAAACTAGAAATATTGTGTCCAGCATGTCTTGGAATGCCAATAGAAGTACTAAGTTTAGTCATATTCGACATGGTGCCGATAACTGCGTTGCCCAATATATTTAATGATTCGCTCATAGACTCCAGGGCCATAGATTCATCCATTTCGGCTTCCGTTATGCCGCTCAATGCACAGGCAATTATGCGTGCATCTTGGCCAGAAATAGTGAGATAAATTTCGCCAGATAAATTCCCTTTAAATGCCAGCGCAAGAGTGTGTTGACCATCTGCTGATGTCGATGGCAGGGGCATTGGCATGCAATTTTCATCTGAAATATCTGGAATGGTCCAAAAAACGCGCTGATTCATAATTAAATTAAGACTGTCTGCAGCTCGGCCCATGCAAACGTTCATCAAATCGGCTAGCGCATCCATTTCTAGTTCAGTCAAGGGCTTTGCCTCCAGAAAATATACGAGAGTCAATTACGACGCAGGTTTTAAGATAAAATCCACAGCCTGGATAATGAACTCAGGCTTCACGGGCTTAATGAGAAAAGCCTTAGCTCCCAACATCTTAACCTCTTCGATGACATCTATCTGAATTTCGGCCGTCACAACTATGACTGGAATTTCGCTTTTGCGTTCTTTCAAAATGCGGAGCAACTCTATGCCGTTCATTTCGGGCATATGCATATCGGTGACAATAAAATCGGGAGGGTCTGCATCTATGCATTTGAGGGCCTCTAGGCCATTTTCAGCTTCGATGGGTGTGTAGCCTGCGCTGGTGAGTTTAGAACTCAACACGCGCCGTTGTATGCGTGAATCATCAACGACTAAAACTTTTGCCATCTCAAAATCCTCTCCAGTGCTAAATTTCAGATTACTTTGCATTGGTGTTCGGTAACTGAGACTCAAACTTGAGTCTATTTGAAGGACAGTTTTGCCAAAAGTGCACAATTTGCATCTTATGTGTGAGAAATACGAGAGCCCAAAGCTGTGGGGGCGCGCGACTTACCGATAAATCCTGCCAAAATAACCAAAGTCAAAAAATAAGGAAACATTTGTATGAATTGCACAGGAACTGTTTGGCCATCTGCAAATTGAATACCTTGCATTTTAATTTGTAAAGCATCGGCAAATGCAAATAACAAACAAGCTAATGCTGCCTGAAAAGGTCGCCATTTCCCAAGAATAACTGCCGCCAGAGCCATAAATCCGCGTCCGGCGCTCATGCCGCGCGAAAAAGAACTTGAAAGCGCAATAGACAATATCGCTCCTCCTGACCCAGCCAAAAAACCTGCTGCAATAAGCGCAGTCCAGCGGATTTTAATCACAGAATACCCGGCTGCCTGAAGTGCTTCGGGGTTGTCTCCTGCCACGCGCAGCCATAAAGCCGACGCGCCGTATTTAAACCAAATTGCAAGCGCAATTACGAGAGCCCATACACAAACGAGCGGCTCCCAAGTCATGCGTTCGGCAAGTGGAATTGCCGGCGTAGAACCCGTGGCACCAAAAAATATATTGCATAAAAAAGGAATGAGTCCGAATGCCAACAAATTGATGGCGGTTCCGGCCACTACCTGATTTGCATTTAAAGTAATAGTGAAAAAACCATATAAACCAGCCAGCAATGATGCAGCAAGAGCTCCAGCAATCACACCTAAATAGGGGGAGTGAGTGGCATAGGCTACTGAAGCTGCCACGAAAGCTCCTAAAAGCATTTTTCCTTCAAGACATAAATTTATTGTGCCAGAACGTTCCGAAAAAACTCCACCCATGGCAGCCAAAATCAATGGCGTTGAGGTGCGCAATGTTGCTCCAATTAACGATGGTAAGTCGGACCACTGCATTATTTTTTCCTCTTAAAGATTTGCCATAAACCTTCGGCCGAGACTGTTAAAATAACCATAGACTGCAAAATTAAAGAAATATCGCGCGTTACTTTTTCGGTTTCAAAATCGAGATCCGCTGTTCCTTTGTGCAGTGCCCCAAACAAAAAAGCAGCAGGAAGAACTCCTAACGGATTTCCTCGTGCTAAGAGCGCCACAGCTATGCCAGTAAAGCCATACTCGGGTGAAAATCCCAGCCTGAATTTTCCCACTGCTCCCAAAACTTCGGGTAAAGCCACTAAACCCGCGAGCCCGCCAGCCACAAACATCGCCCACATTTTAGATTGAGAAACATTTACGCCAGCAACTTCGGCTGCAACTTCGTTTTTGCCAACCCAACTTAATTCAATCCCTCTGCGGGCTTTTAATCGCCAAAAAGCAATAACAAAAACCACGACAAGAGCCACTATGAGCGAAGTATTCACTGGTGCGTCGCCAAAATAGCTCAAATGAGTGAGTCTAAAATTGTCGCTAATAGGTGGAGTTTCTACATTTTGAGAAGCGCTCCCTGGTAAAATATCTATTGCTAACCAGCTCACCAAGCCGGCGGCAATAAAATTTAGCATAATAGTCGAAATAACTTCGTGACTTCCTCTTTTTGCCAAAAGCCATCCGGGAATAAATCCCCAAATTCCTCCCGCTAAAAATGCCACAAGTGTTCCTAAAATGGGCGCCAAAGGCCAGGGGCAGTTTGGAAAAATAACTCCCACTGCCGCTGCCGCAAAAGCTCCTATGGCAAGTTGGCCTTCGGCACCAACGTTAAACAGCCCTGCCTGAAACGCAATTGCCACAGATAAGCCTGTAAATACTAAAGGAGTTGCGTACGAAAGTGTCATGCCTAGGTCGTAACTAGATCCAAAAGCGCTTTTTACTAGGACTGTAAAAACGTGCCAAGGGTTATCGCCGGCTAAAAAAGTAACAAGTAATCCTAGGCTTAAACCTAGGGCTGCCGAAGCAATTGCGCGCAAAAATGCTTTCACAGTTTTGCTCCCGTTGTTTTCTGAATTCCGCCCATGCAGAGTCCAATAGCTTTTTCGTCAAATTGGTCGCGTGTAAATTCGCCCATAAAAGTTCCACCAAACATAACCAATATTCTATCTGACAACGCAAAAAGTTCTTCAAGTTCAGATGACACTAATAATATACCAACGCCTTTATTACGAGCTTCTAGTAATCTTGTGTGAATAAAGTGAATTGCTCCCACGTCTACGCCACGGGTTGGATGTGCCGCTACCAGAGTTTTTTCGACGAATGCAAGCTCGCGCGCTATGACCATTTTTTGCTGATTTCCGCCAGATAAACTGCCTAGTGGGAGCTGTTCTTGTGGAGGACGAATATCAAATTCTGCAATTTGCTCTCTAGAAAAAGAATTTAATTTTTTTCGATTTAATATTCCACGGTTAAAGAAATTGTCGGATTTTTGCAGACCAATTAAAAAATTATCTTCAATAGAGAGATCCGAAATTACCGCTTGCTTGAGGCGATTTTCGGGCACATGACCCATTCCTTGTGGTCGACCTTTGGTTAAATAGTGAAGAAGGTCTAACTGTCCGTTACCTTCTACTCCTGCTATTCCCAAAATTTCGCCGGCACTTAGTTTGAATTGAATGCGCGAATTCATTTTAACGTCTAAAATGGTATCGGCATTTATAAATGCTTTACGTTCAGTTGTGAGCGAAAGATCTACTTTTTCGCCCATCATTTGTGCTGCGAGTTCGGCGGCATTTGTATCGGATGTATTGCTGGTAGCAACCACCCTTCCCTGTCGCATGACTGTTACTTTGTCGGACATCGCCATCACTTCTTTGAGTTTATGAGTGATGATAAGAATAGTTTTGCCTTCGTTCTTAAGCCGACGAAGATTTTCAGTGAGTTCTTCTATTTCCTGAGGAGTTAATACTGCTGTGGGTTCATCTAAAATAAGAATATCAGAATCTAAAAATAACAATTTTAGAATTTCTACTCTTTGTTGTTCGCCTACAGATAAATCTTCAACGGCTGAATCCCAGGGCAGTGTCATGCCGTAATTATTTGCTAATATTTGCAATTTTTCTTTTGCTTTTTTACGGTTTAATACGCTGAATATAGAAAAAAAAGACTGATGTTTCGCTGCCGCCAGCAGAATGTTGTCAATCACAGTTTCGCGTTGCGAAAGCATAAAATGCTGGTGCACCATGCCAATTCCCGCTTTAACCGCGTCAGCGGGCGACTTCCATTCTACTTTTTTACCGTGCAAAAAAATTTCGCCAGAAGTGGGCGAATAAAGTCCAAAAAGAATTTTTAATGCCGTCGATTTTCCAGCGCCATTTTCGCCAACAATAGCGTGAATGGTGCCTTTGTCGACAGTTAAATTAACCCCTTCGTTGGCTCGTACCGAACCGAAGTATTTGGTTACGTTACGCAGCTCTACGGCAGGGGCCTTTTGCATATTACTTTGCAGCTTTCTTGTAATAGTCTGGCACAATCACTTTCCCAGAAATAATATCAGCTTTTAAAGCGCGCACTTTTTCGAGTGTTGCTTTGTCTAAAAGCTTTTCGTTGTTTGCATCGAGTGCAAAATCAACGCCTTCATTGCTGAGGCCAAAACGCTGCAATCCGGCGGTAAATTTACCCGATTGAGCATCACGACATGTATTGTAAACTGCAACGTCGACACGCTTCAACATGCTTGTCAAAACTAAACCTGGTTTGATCCAGTTTTGATTAGAATCTACGCCAATGGCGAATAACTTTTTTTCTTCGGCGGCGTCAAATAAGCCGCGACCGCTTGCCCCTGCTGCACCAAATACAATATCAGCGCCAGCATTGTATTGGCTCAATGCTAATTCTTTTCCTTTTGGGGGATTATTCCAAGCATCTCCAGTGACGCCAACAAAATTGGCGATAACTTGTGTTTTAGGATTCACATGTTTTGCGCCAGCTTCGTAGCCCATTTGAAAACGCCGGATGAGGGGAATATCCATTCCACCAATAAATCCGATTTTGTTTGTTTTTGTTTTTAATCCAGCAATGGCACCCACTAAAAACGAGCCTTCGTGCTCTTCAAAAAGCATAGAGCGCACGTTTGCAGTTTTGACTTCAGAGTCGACTATTGCAAATTTAACTTCGGGGTGAGCTTTTGAAATTTTTGTTAATGCTTCGGCTTGTGCAAATCCCACTGCAATAATGAGGTCGAATTTTTTTTGCACAAATGCTTTAAGCAAGGGTTCAAATGCATTGTCGTCTGTTGCTTCAACAACTTTTAATTGAAATTTGAATTCTTTTTCTGCTTTAGTTGCGCCCAAAAAAGCAGCGGCGTTAAACGATTTATCGTCTTTTCCGCCTTTGTCGAGCACTAAGCCCACTTTAAATTGTTCAGCAAAAGCGATTCCCGACTGAGCTGCTACAACCAAAGTAGCCAAGAACGCAGAACACACTAACCGTCGCGTGAGTTTCGAAGCTTTGATAATCATAAGCACTCCAACAGCAATTTTTGAGGGAAACAATTCGTATTCGAGCCGCGGAACCTTCATAGTGTCAGCGGCCGAGTTGCGTCAAGCATAAATACGTCGTAGCCCCTATCTGGTAGAGCATTCGTAAATTGACAGGCCGTCTGGCCTAGATAATAATGCGGGGCCTGCATTTTTGAGTCAGGGTTTCTTTCTCTGCTTTTTTTCTTTCTATTTTTAAGGAATTTTTCTCATGGAATTGACATTATCCATTATTAAGCCCGATGGCGTTCGTCGTAATTTGGTTGGAAAAGTATTGGCCAGCATCGAAAATTCCGGCCTTCACATTGCTGCTACACGCATGATTCATTTGTCTCGCCGCGAAGCAGAGCAATTTTATGCTGTGCACAGCGCACGTCCTTTTTTCGGTGAATTGGTAGAGTCCATGATCTCCGGACCCGTCGTTGTTTCGGCACTCGAAGGCCCCAACGCAATCAGTCGTTACCGCGACCTCATGGGCGCAACGGATCCTAAAAAAGCGGCACCTGGCACTTTGCGCGCTGAATTTGCAGTGAGCATTGGCGAAAATACAGTTCACGGTTCCGACTCTGTCGATAACGCGAAAATTGAAACTTCGTTCTTTTTCTCTGGCACAGAAATTGTAAATCGCGCGAAGTAATTCAATATTGTTCAAAGTATATCGGCGAGCCAGGCGTTGCATTGGTTCGTCCTTATTTGTTTAGGAGAGTTTCAGCTATGGCGATGAAAGATATCTTGTTAACTGCAGAAATGATTTCGGACATTGCAACGGACTTGGCAATTGCCAAAGGGCCTGTTGAAAACACGTTGAAACTGATCCTAGACGACTGTACCGTTCCTTTTATTGCACGATATCGTAAAGAAGTGACCAGCGGTTTGGACGAAGTTCAAATTCGCGACATTCGCGATAAATTTGAATATTTATATGCGTTAAATGAACGCCGCGAAGCAATTTTAAAATCAATTGAAGAACAACAAAAGCTCACTCCAGAGCTTAAAAAAAGAATTGTGGCCTGTAAAGTTAAATCAGACCTCGAAGATTTATACTTACCTTACAAGCCCAAAAAACGTTCGCGCGGGCAAATTGCCAGAGAGCGCGGATTGGAACCATTGGCACTTGAGATTTACCAACAAAATGCAAACCTCGACGACCTCGTTGCGCTTTGCACTCCTTATGTTGGAGCACACGATGAAGTCACGACTTTGGAAGGTGCATTGCAAGGAGCGCGCGATTATATTGCCGAGATGGTTTCTGAAATCGCCGAAATCCGTGGTGAAATTCGCCAGTGGACGCTCGAAAATGCGTTGTTTACTGCTGAAGCACGCGAAGAATATAAGACACAAAAAACTAAGTACAACAATTATTTTGCATTTTCAGAACCTGCAAAATCGATTGCGGCGCATAGGCTTATGGCACTCCGCCGTGGTGAAAAAGAAAATATTCTAAAAGTTGCACTGCAATTTGATGAATCGTTTCCGTTGGCAATGATTGAACGTCAGGTATTAAAGAATTCGGCAGCAGAGCCAGTTAAATTGTTTATGAAAGACTGCATCCGCGACGCTTATTCACGCATTATTGCAACAAGCATTGAAACGGAATTGCGCCTCGAAACCAAAAATAGGGCCGAAGAAGAGGCAATGTCGGTCTTTTCTAAAAACTTGCGAAACTTGTTACTTTTGCCACCCATTCCTAAAAAAGTGGTCTTGGGCGTTGACCCAGGCTTGCGCACAGGGAGCAAATTAGTTGTAGTCGATCAAACTGGTAAATTGTTGGAACACACCACAATATTCCCCGATCACGACACTGCATTTAATGCGCCTCGCAATAAAACTTCGTCTGATAAAGTTGTCGAATTCATTAAAAAACACAATGTCGATTATGTGTCTATTGGCAACGGCACTGCTGGCCGTGAAATGGATACTTTTATTGAAAGTATTATTAAAGAACAAAAAGATTTAAAAGTACGAATTGTTGTTGTGAATGAAGCCGGTGCCAGTGTTTATTCTGCAAGCGATGTGGCTCGCGAAGAGTTTCCTGACCTCGACCTCACTTACCGTGGTGCTGTAAGCATTGCGCGTCGTTTGCAAGACCCGCTTGCTGAGCTCGTAAAAATTGACCCTAAAAGCATTGGCGTTGGGCAGTACCAACACGATGTGAATCAAAGCAAGCTCAAAAAGTCGCTCGAAGAAGTGGTTGAGAGCTGCGTGAACTATGTTGGCGTAAACTTAAATACCGCAAGCCCAAGTTTATTGTCGTATGTTGCAGGTATTGGGCCAACATTGGCAAAGAATATTGTGCGTCACCGCGAAGCTCAAGGCGAATTTAAAGATCGCAACAAGCTTTTTGAAGTGATGGGTTTTGGGCCAAAGGCATTTGAACAATCGGCCGGATTTTTGCGCATTCCTGAAAGTGAAAATCCGCTCGATAACACTTCAGTTCACCCCGAAGCGTACCGCACAGTTGAAAAAATTTCCGCAGATTTAAGCTTACCAATTAAAGATTTGCTTGGTAAAAAAGATTTGCTACAAGGCCTAAAACTCGAAAAATATGTGACTGAAGAGTTAGGTTTACCTTCGCTTCAAGACATCATTAAAGAATTGTTAAAGCCCGGACGCGACCCTCGCGAAGACGGCGCAAAGCACGTCTTTAACCGCGAAGTCAAAGATTTTAATGCACTGGTTGAAGGTCAAGTTCTTATGGGAACAGTGACAAACGTGACCAATTTCGGTGCCTTTGTCGATATCGGCGTGCACCAAGACGGTCTCATTCACATTTCGGAACTCTCGTCGCAATTTGTAAAAGATGCAGGGCTTGCCATTGCCGTGGGCCAACAAGTTAAAGTTAAAGTGATCGGCGTAGACAAAGAGCGCAAGCGCATCAGTTTGTCGCGTCGTGCCGTAGAAGAAAATTCTGCAGGAGCTTCGGGTGCTGCACCTGGCGCATCTGTTGCATCTGCGGGCGGAATTGTTCAAAAACGTGAAGGTGCAACGGGCCCTCGCAATGCTCAGGGGCCACGTCCGTCTGGGTCTGGCGCACAAGGCCAACGCAATGCGGGGCCTCGTGATTCTGGGATTCGTCCTGCAGGAAACCAAGGCGGCGATCGTCGCCCTGGTGGATCTTCTGGCGGACCAGTAGCCTCTGTAGGTGGTGATTCATCTAAGGGCCGTGAAAAAATTCAGGCTAAAGAACCTTCAGCACCAGCGTCTATGTCCGATTTATTGTCGAAATTTAACACACGAAGAGTATGAAGTCATGAAAACATTTTTAGGCGTAATAGGTGGCAGCGGATTATATGATTTGCCGGGAATTCAAAATGTAAAAGAGTTGGCCGTAGACACTCCTTTTGGTTCGCCAAGTGATGTCATAATTACTGGTGAAGTAAACGGAAAGCCTGTGGCGTTTTTGCCTCGACATGGCAAAGGACATCGTTTTACACCCAGCGAAGTCAATTACCGCGCGAACATCTATGCGCTTAAAAAATTGGGTGTGTCGCACATTTTAAGTGTGAGCGCTGTGGGCAGTTTGCAAGAAGAATTTGCGCCAGGAACAATCGTTATTCCTTCGCAAATTCTCGACCGCACCGCCGGATTACGTGCTCGCACTTTTTTTGGCAACGGAATAGTGGGCCATATGGGTTTTGCCGATCCTTATTGCTCCGGTTTTCAGAAAATCGCATTGGCTTCTTGCCAAACAGAGAAAATTAAAACGCATTTGGGCGGAACTTACGTTTGTGTTGAAGGCCCTCGCTTCAGCACACGTGCCGAAAGTCATGCGTTTCGCAGCCACGGTGCAGCAATTATTGGCATGACCGCTATGCCCGAAGCCGCATTGGCGCGAGAAGCCGAAATTCCTTACTGCACCTTGGCTTTTGTGACCGACTACGATTGCTGGAAAGATCACGCCGAAGCTGTTTCGGTTGAGGCTGTGATGGCTGTTTTGAAACAAAATGTAGACGCATCCAAAAGAATTGTGAAAAATATTGTTGAAACCATGCCGTTATCAAGTGAAAATCCTATTTTTAATGCCGCTCAGTATGCAATCATGACCGCTCCAAATTTAATTCCCCACGAAACCAAGCGGGCATTGGAGCCTCTTTTTGGAAAATATTGGGGCTGATTCATTTAAATAATGAGCTCCTCTATTTGTTGAATTTTTAGAGTATCAATTGAAAGTGAAATATTGTGAATCTCCAAATACAAAATACAGTAAACGCTGAAAAGCAGCCACGTGTCATTAAATGGCCTCACAAATTCGATGCTACACCAGAGTTTATGGCGCAAGAAATGGCAAAACACGGATTCAAAGCCTACGACTTGCAGACCATTCCAGGGTGGTTCGAAAGGTCTTCCCATTCCCACGACCATCCCGAAATCAGGGGAGCGGTGGAAGGCGTCACCACCTTTTATTTTCCCAATTCTGTTGTCACGCTTGAGGCAGGCGATATTTTATTTATTCCAGCCGGAATTCCACACGAGGTGCGATCTCACAATGGGCGTACCTTTACGGCCTACAAAGGCTCAGTTTCCGGCGAACGCAACGTAACAGAACATGGCGATGCCAAAGGCAGCGTTGAACAACTTCAAGGCAATTTAAAATGATTTTGTTATTTTCAGATCTCGACGGAACGCTCGAAGACAGTCGTGCCGACATGGCAAATGCAGTTGTAGCAACCCGACAATTTTTTAATTTGCCGGTGGAGTCATCTGCGGCATACGAATCAAATGTGAATAAAGGTATGACCGAACTTTACCGCTGTTGTTTTGCCGATTTTATTGCAGAGCAAAAAAAAGAAGGCCTGAGCGACACAGCGGCGCTTGAAAAAATTAGAGTTCAATATGAACTTGAATATTCTAATGCAATTGCTTTGAATACTAAGCTTTATGATGGCATGAAAGAATCCATGTTGGCGCTGCAAAAGTGTGGTGTTCGCATGGCAGTGATTACAAACAAACCAGAGCACTTGTCGCGCAAATTACTAGGTGCCTTGGGAGTGTTAAATTTAGTCGAAGTTATTGTTGGCGGAGACACCTGTGCCGAGTGCAAACCCAGTGCAGTGCCGTTAAAATACGCCGCCGATAAAATTGGTTTTGCTCCAGAACTGGGTGACCGTGCATTTATGATGGGCGACACCGCCGCCGATATTCAAGCGGCACATGCCTTTGGTGCACACTCTATTTGGTGTTCCTGGGGTTATTTAAGTGCGCTTCCTGTTGGCACTACGCCAGAATTTGTTGCGAATAATTCTTCAGACATTAAAAAGATACTCTTCAGCTGAGTTTTAAAATACGAGCTAGCCATTCCATGCTGAAAAAATTGTCATATGGTTTTAATTTTAATAATCCATTTTTAAAAGACGTGACCCAGTTAGTAAAGTCATTTAATAAAGGCGAAATTTTTGTTCCGGCTGATTTTGAATTGCCGCACCAGTTTGACCCCACTTACAAGGGTAACCCAAAATTAGAAATAAATTAGACTGCGCCTTGGGCGTTTTTTTTATCCATAATCAAACCCGCAAAAAAGATGCTTTTAATGGCGCTTATTTTAGATATTGGGTATGCAGTGGCTTCCATAGCAGCAATATTTATTATGAAAAATCTTTTAGAATTTGTGCAAAACCCGCATTTAAAGCCAGCTGGTTTGGTAGAAACTGTATTCGCAAGCCTAGGTCTGCAGTCATTTGTGTTTGCTATTGCATTGAGCTTTTTTCTTGTTGCTTTAAATTTAATTGCCGTCGTTTTTAGGTCAAATTCGAGTAGTGCAAACGGTTCAGCAATGAATATTTTTGAAATTAATTTAATTCCTCGCACATTTAATCATGTTTTAAATTTGTCTCCCCATGCTTTTCGCGAACACACCATTGGCGATTTGTTTGAAAAAATTAGAAACGATGCTTTTGCCATTTCAAGATCCCTTGCCTGGTTTTCGGATCTTGTTGCCACTCCAATTAAAATTGTTGGTTTTTTGGTGGCCTTGTTTGTCATGCTCGGGCCCCTTTCTGGTTTGGTGGCGGTTTTGGGCACAAGTGTTGTGTTGCTCTTGACTCAAAAATTAGCACGAAAATTGGAGCATTTGTCTCATAATTTAAGTGAACGTCGTGCAGATAGGGTTTCGCTTCTCACGCTGGCGATTTCAATAATAAGAGTGGTAAAGGCCTTTACTTGGGAAGATTCATTTCAAATTAAAATTCAAAAGTTGCGCATGCTCGAAACCAAAGAGCTCCGCAAAATTGTGAATATCGAAACAATAATGAACGTTTTGAGTATTTCGAGCAGAGTATTGGTTTGTTTGACTACCTTTGCAACATTTATTGCAACAGGCAACGCTCTCACTCCCGGAATTGTATTTACAACTTTAGTGGTGCTCAAACAGCTCGAAAATGAACTTGTTATAGTGGAAAACACAGTGTTAATCATTGCCCCCACAAGGGCGTCGGTGTTGCGAGTCTACAATCTTTTTTTAGAACCACAGGCTAAAAAATTAGATACCAGAGATACTATTGCCGCAGAAAATGCAATTGTTTTTGAAAACTTTGACGCAAAGTACCACGATTCAAACGACCTTGTTTTGAAAAATATTGACTTAAGAATTAAAAATGGCGAGTCGGTGGCTGTCATAGGTGCTGTGGGCAGTGGTAAATCGTCGTTACTGCTTGCCAGTCGGGGATATCTGCAATCGTGCAGCGGTTTTTATGCTTGGAATGCACCGGACGGAAACGCGCCGCCCGTTTCTTGGGTGTCTCAAGATCCTTTTATTTCAAATACTACTTTGCTAGAAAATATTGAATTTGGATTGAACAGCGATGCGTTAGACTCCATTATCGACGCAACAGCATTAAAAAAAGATTTGACTTTAATGCCCCATGGTTTGCACACCGAGATTGGTGAAAGCGGTTTGAATCTTTCTGGTGGTCAAAAACAAAGGGTGCAATTGGCGCGGGCTTGTGTGCAAAATGCTGAGGTCGTTTTACTCGACGATCCTATTTCTGCCTTAGATCCGCACACAGAGTCAGAAATATTCGATAAATTAATTTTTGGACTCTGGAAAAACAAAACGCGTATTGTGAGCACGCACCGGTTGAAAGAATTGCGCCGGTTCGATAAAATTGTTTTTATGAGCAATGGCATTGCTACGGTGGGTACATTTGAAAGTTTATTGGCGTCGCACGCAGAATTCAGATCATTTATAGAAATTCACGACAAAACTTCGACTCATTCTGCCGCAGTGCAAAGTGTGCCTGCACCCGCCGAAAAAAGTGAAACTGGCACTGGTCAACTCACAGTAGAAGAGAAATTAATTAGGAATCAGTCTTTTGCGTCGCGCTTGAATTTGCTTTTAAAATTGTGTGCGCAAGAGGTGCGTTTTTCGGTGCCTTTATTAGCTTTTGTGATTTTTTCGCTCACTTTTATTTGGGGTTTTATTCAATTTGCTCCCGATATGTGGCTCACTCTGTGGAGCGGAAATCGGAAAAATGTTGCTTTTGGGCAGTGGCTGGCAAGTTTTGTAGGCACTCCTGAACATAATTTAGTGGTTTACGGTGTATTGTGCTTGGTATTGCTAGCTTTTGAAGTGTTTATTTCTTACACTTGGAGCTCTCTTTTACTAAAAGTTTCTGGCACTGCGCATTCTAGAATGCTCCGGGGGGTTTTGAGTAGCCCAACTCGTTTTTTTGATTCCACCCCAACGGGGCGCATTATTCAACGGTTTTCGGCCGATTTAACCAGTGTCGATAAAGAACTGCTCACTGTAGCATTGTCGTTGGCTCGCAATGTTTTACGCATTGTGCTTTCAGTGACGGTTTCTTTCGTTTTGTTTCCATTGAGTATTATTGGTTTTCCAATCGTCGGAATTCGCACTTATAAACTGGCTAAAATGTTTGGTCCGTTTTCTCGATTTGTGACTCAACAACGCAGCATGTAAGATGGTAAGTTGGCATCCATAATTAAAGAAGGCCTCGTGGGGCATCAAGCCATTCAAATGCACGGTCGCCAAGAATATTTCGATGAAGTGATTCGGCGGCAGCTTAGAGAAGCTGTTGTCCCTAGAAATATACGCGACAGGTGTTGGCACTGGTACCGCATGCAGGCAAGCTTAGCGCCTGAGCTGGTGCTCTTGCTCGTGGCGGTGCTGTCGGTATTGGCAGCCAGAAATCAGTCCGCTGAAGTGGCTGCAGTGGCGGGTTTGGCCATTGTGTACGCGGTGCAAGTGGGCGAAAGCGTCACAGGTATTTTTTAGGTACCTCATGCAAACCGATATGGCCTTTATTGGTCTGGAGCGCGTGCAAGAATTTGCTCATTTAGAGCCAGAAAAGGCAACAATAGAAGGAATTGTTGCCTTGAATAACCCAAACTGGCCGCACAAAGCTGAAATAGAATTTGATAATTTTAGTTTGCGATATGCTCCTCAATTGGCGCTTATTTTAAAAAATTTATCGTTTAAAATAGATGCCGGCGAACACGTGGGAATTGTGGGTCGCACCGGCTCCGGAAAAAGCACACTCATACATTCATTGTTGCGTTTTGGAAGCGGGGAACAAGGATTTATTCGCATCGACGGACATGATATTCGTGGTATTCCATTGAATCAATTGCGTTCAAAAATTTCTTGGATTCCGCAAGACCCTCAACTTTTTCCGGGTACGTTGCGGGAAAATCTTTCCTTGACTCAGGAATACACCGATTTAGCGGCATGCAACGCCTTGCAGCGCGCAGGGCTTGAGTCGTTCATTCAAAATCAGTCGCTCGATTTTATAGTTCAAGGTAACGGCGCTAATATGAGTCGCGGCCAGCGACAATTGTTTTGTTTGGCCCGCGCATTGTTGCGCAAAAGCCCCATAATTATTCTTGATGAAGCTACGGCCAGTGTAGATGTTTACACCGATAGTAAAATTCAAGAAGTCTTGCGCCAAGAATGTTTAGGTGTGACTGTCATTATTATTGCCCATAGGCTTGAAACACTTCGGAATGTGCATCGTATTATTGAAATTCAAGACGGAACATTGCTCAAAGAAACCCGTGTCCAAATGGTTTAATTATTAGAATTGTTTCAATGAATATGGCTTTAAGTCACTGAACCTTGCCAATGCTATCCAAAGAAATTAATTCATTTACATTTAAAACTGTTGAGTATTCCGAGACGATGTTTGCTACAATTGCATCAGCAATGTTTTTGGAAGAGACCTTCACGCCCTGAAATTTAATGCGATCGAAGCATCCTGTTGCGTCGGCAACAAGTGTAACATCATATCCTAAATCAGATGCCCGGCGAACCGTAGCATCAACGCAATGATTCAAGGAAAATCCGCAGACGGCAATTGATTTGATAGATTTTTTTTGAAGTATTTCGTCTAGCTGAGAGTCGCTAAACGGATCATTAAAATGCCTGTTCAGAACTTCATCCTTTTTAAAGGGTTTGAGTTCCAGAATGTTGCGAGATCCCGAACTCCCTGGGAAAAAAGGTGAAATTTTACTCGTAGATACTAAGTTTACGTATATGACTTCGCGTTCGGTGTTTCGGAAGTATGCGATGAGGTCTTTGATTTTTGTAACCGCATCCAAAGGGTAAAAACCACCAGGCATTTGCAAAAATCCGACCTGAGCTCCAACTACTAGCAGAGATTGCGGCATCCTCCGGGAAGTGACTTCTTTTTGATTGATTACGGCTTGCTGTTGTTCATTAATAATTGCATTTATCTCTTGAGCCGAGGCTTCCGCCCAGCGAGCAACGAGGTATCCCAAATCAGTTAAATGATATCTTCCATTTTTCTTTTCCAAAACTGGAAGCCGATCTCCCAGAATTTTCAACTTGCGAGAAACAACTGTGGCATCCTTTGCCAAAATTGAGGCAAGATTTTCAAGACCATTACAATTTTTAAATGCGCAAAGCAGTTCGCATTCTTCTGTCGATATTGGAAATCGAGTGTGAACTGCTTTTTTTGCAGGACTGGCTGTTTTCATTGCAGTGGTCTCCTCAAATCTATGTTGATAAACATTGTTGCGGCAAGAAATGTACAACCGTAAATGAGAATGGAGCTAACGTCATGTATGAATATCGTAATGCATCTTTATTATCTTTGGCAATTTTGATCAGTGGAGGAACACGGCTTGCATATGCAGAAGATGCATTAAATGGAGCAGAAACCTATACTTTTGAAGTTAATATTGTCTCTTATTCTAACAAATGCGCCATTGTAAAGAGTAATGCATACGAAAGTTGTACCGTTACGGGAATTGGTGGGTTTCCAACTAAGGAATGTAAAACCATTGGCACTAATCCCGATTACACTGAACTTTCAGAAAAGGCGGAGTTTGTTGAGCCGCATTTTAACACGCGTTTTACTTTGAATTCTGTAGTAAAACTAGCACCAGATCGGCTCAAAGAATGTGAGCAAATTTCTGATAAACTAGCTAAAAAAATAGAAGTAGATGAGCGGTTTAGAGCACAACAAAAAACAACACCAGCTCATAACGAAACTCGAACGGTAACAGGTCGCCTTTGCTCAGGAGGTCACGGCGAACGAATATGCATGCCACATACCAAAAGTGTGACCGTTTTGGTGCCTGCGACTACAAGCTATTTCGTATATCTATTTGACTCAGAATATAGCCTTTCAAAAGATAAGTAGTGAAATTGACTGTTTTGCTTCAGTTGAAATTTCAACAGTCTAGGGTACTTGCGGAATTTTTCAGAGCAAATTCATGCCGTATGAAACGTAACAGCGAGTTTTAAAAAATAACTTTGCTGCTTTTAAAATAGTCTTTGCAAAGGATAAGATACCATGCTGAATCCACGTCGGCTGACTGGGATTTATAATTTTAATACAATTATGTATTGTTTGTAATTTTTAGTTTTCTTGTGATGAAAATCATCAGCTAAGTAACATTGAAACTTTAAGGAGTCTTTTTATGAAGAATATTTTTTTGTCCCTCTTTACTCTCTCTCTCGGGGCATGCGGCAACGCACGACAGACTGCAAGCACATTGAAATCTACGACGAAACCATTGACTCGCAGTTGCACGGGCGAAGCCATTCGTGTGTTTAACGACTTCAATAGTCCTATCGATGATGTTACTGCTGTTTACATCCAGTTTGAAGGAGAACCAGCTCTTAAAAAAAGGCAGAACGCCGTTATTCGTTTTGATTTCAAGAAGGACAGCGTGCTTCACAATGTGATTCGTTCTCAATCTGATGGCGATTTGACAGTGGATATGAACTTTTTTATTTTTGATAAGGTAGAAACTCGCTTAGAGACTTTGGGAAGAGACAATAGTGATATTTATCTTTCTGGGTTCGGTGAACGCGGTCATGATTTTAACAATGACGGGCTTATGGACTGGAGCACAGAAGTCCAGTTTGTTTCTGGAACTGAAGGTCTGTCAGATCTCATCATGACGCTTAAAATGAATGGAAATGACAGCACAGCGAAGCGCCGCATCAAATTAAATCTTGATAAGTGCGAAGCAATTTAAGTATTTGAAATTGCTATATTCACGCACCACCCCGCATCTTTAAATGACTTTGTTTAGAGTCCAGCCGCAATCAAAAATTCAATGAAATTGGAATAGTTCGGCTGAATTGATGCCTTTGGATTGCACATCGGAAACATTTGTTGTTGGGTAGCAAAGGAATTATGGATGGGTCTGACTTCTTTTTCTGAGCTTTTTGAAGGGTCTCACAATGCGCGGTTTGTGGCATGGCTTTTGCGAAGCTGAAAAATGGGAGTTGTTCGGAGAATTCCAATTTCATAGTTTGAAATTGGAAGAGATTGGCCGTCAAACAAAAAAAATCTTGCCAATATTTCTATTAGCAAGATTTTATAAAGAAAAATTCAACTTAAATAGGTATCAAAATATGGTTGAGTTCGCCTTCAACAGTGGTCTTTTCGATATTTCTGGCAGCGCAAATTTC
>JAYTOT010000291.1:0-1627 GCA_043747645.1 Pseudomonadota bacterium
CTGCCCAGCCCCCATCACCCCACCAATTCCACGCACTAATTTTTGCAAATCAGAACCCATAATGCTTGTGGGATTTAATTTTAGGTCTTGTAACTGCGCTTGGTATTGCTGTAGCTGCGTTGTGTATTGCTGTACTTGCTGTGCATATTGGTTTGCAAGCTCGGCATTATTCATGATTTGCGTAACTTCAGTCGCGCCACCGTCCACCCCGCCGCCTGCAAAAGCTGGCACACAAATTGTGGCCAGTGCCAAAAATAGAAGACGTTTTTTCATTATTCGGTCTCAACTTTCTTATTTTTTCTGTACAAATAAACATCAACCCCGAGCGCACAAATTGTTACAAAAATTGCAACCATCACTGAATAAGTACCTAATCCAAATACTCCACAACTTGCCAAGGCCACTAAGAAAACTCCCCAACCCTTCGCCTGATTTTTAAGGTTCTCGTTCTCTTCATTTACAACTACTTTATTTTCCATTTTATTTACCCTTTTTAATTAAAAACTTTTGCTGCAAAAGTATTGTTTCGTGAGTGCATGCACTCACTTAACTTATTGATTTAAAATCAATAATTCATTATACGCCAACTCCAAACTAACACCATCATTACCATAAATTTTGATGAATTTATCACGTTCTTGTTGTGTTTTTGCACTCATTATTTCATGTACTTTTTCTATAGAAATTGAGGTGTACTTTTCAAGTTCTGGGCAGTACTTTGAGGCTTGTTCTAAGGCTGAAAATGACACAATTCCAAATGGGTATTCAATTTTTGGTGGAATGCTAGCAAGCAGAACTTGTCTATCATTTTTTGATAGTGAGTATTCAGTTGGTGCTAAAATATTTGTAGCCATTGTTATCTCCTGTTTAGATTGCTTTGGTTAGCTGTGCCTTGTTGTTAGTGCAACTGGCACAGCGCTTTAAAGTTTAATTTTAGATATGCAATTGTCCAATTCGTTAAGTGACACGTTGTGTCGAACGGATGCAGATGATTTATTCATACCATTCACCAAAACGTTGTAACAAGCGATCAGCAACTCCCCGCCAACTCCAGAATGTCTGGAAGCTTTATGAAAATTAGCTTCCTTCACCTGCTGATCGGGGGAGAGTTCTAACATCAAAGAATTTTTTTGGGCTGAGTCTGGTTTGTCTTCACCATATTTATTTTCAACGCGCCCAATTGCAAAAAAAGTTAATGCTGCACCAACAACCACCCCTAACACGCCACCAATTACCCAATTTGCACTGATCGTGTTAGATGAAAATAACACCCCGCCGCCAAATGAGGCAGCCACTCCCACTGTTGCAACAGAGTAAGTCAACAAAGAACTTCTCTCAGCATTTTTTTCGATTCTTGTTGCAATTTTGCTCAGCCTCTTTTCAATAGGCGTAAATGAAATCTCAAGCTTGGCTGGTAATTTTTCAGCAGTTTCATTGAACTTCAATGTAACTCTCTTCAGTGCGTCTTCAATGGCATCAACTTCACCCATTACTTTCGTTGCAAATTCATCTTTAATGGCCATTATTCACCGCCAAACAAAGCTTCAAAAACAATGTCAAATTCTTTATTGACAGGCTTTACAGCACTTTGGGCGCGCATTAATTTTGTTAGCTCAAGCCTTCTTTC
>JAYTOT010000292.1:0-1836 GCA_043747645.1 Pseudomonadota bacterium
CGTATCTACCCTTACGCATGTATTCATCAGAAAGCTATTAACCTTTTCGTCCGTAAGACCTTGATTATCTTCAGGCATATTTTCAGGCCATATAATTGAGATTCCATGCGATTCCTTTGGCTTGGTAACTCGAAAAAATATATTAATCATCGAAGAGAAAAAGAATGTCTGCCCGTAATATCCAAATATGGGAAAAACAGCTAAATCCTCAGTGAATGAAAGTTTGAGAAAATACCTTGCACGAGTAAAAAAAGAGCTCGCGTCATATGAAAGGCGCCTACCATACCTACCATCAAATTCAGGCAAGGACACCTTTACAGGTAGCGTAAATTTTTGTGCGTCTGGTGTGTTTAATGTATAAGATTTTCTAATACATCTTCGATTTGGTTTCTCTTTGCAATGTGTTCTAAATTGTTCAACTGTTTAGAGTCAACTGGAAATCTCTGCCAGTGATATTCAAGCCTCATCGCCGTAAAAGCGAGTAATATATTTAGTGTTTTTTCACCCAGTCCTTCCATTGTTTTTGTTCTGCGTTTTAATTCCTTGTTCACGCGCTCGATGGGGTTCGTCGTTTTTAGAGCGCGCCAGAATCTTTTTTCAAATTTATAGTGGGTTAATAAAGACTCAAAATCCTTTTCTATACATTTCACGGATCGCTCGCAGTCGGTGCCCATCTGGTTTTTTAATTCAGTAAATTTTAATCGCGCTTGTGATTCACTGCTTGCGTACATCACGTCAGTTAAAAGTTTTTCAAATGGTAGCCGAAGTCTGACGGCACATTTCTGAACTGCATTTCTTTTGGCATGCACCCAACACCTGGCAGTCATCGAATTAACAAAACTTTCTTTGAACTTTTTTTCCAATCCAGGCAAGCCATCCATCACTCCAATTTGCACAGCCCTTGGATCTAATCCACGCTTCACGAGATCTTCAAAGACAACGCCCCAGGCCTCGGCGCTATCTTTGTGACCAGGCTGCAAAGCCAGTATGGACGTGCAATTGCGGTCGTCGATACCAACTACAACCAGCGTTGGCTCTTTTGCTGTCGAGCCTCGTCGTTGGATTTTAAAATTGGTTCCATCAACAAATAAACACCAGTATTTTTTTGTTAAATCTCGCTCCAGCCACGCCAACGCTTTATCTTCAACAAGAGCTAAAGAATTATGAACACTTTGCGGTGAAACCTGCACGCCCAAAATCCTTTTTGAAATCATCGATAAAGTTCGATTTGAAATCCCAGCCAAATGCAAAACAGCCAGGTCTTCTTTAAGTCTTGTATCAATCTGTGTATGCTTTGGAATAATAGCGCTGCTGAACTTTTGGTGGCGGTCCCGAGGAACCCTCACGCGAACACAGCCCACTCCTTTGATCGCGAACTCTCTTTCCCGGTAACCATCGCGTTTATTTAAAGCTTGATCTGGTTGACCCAAAAAAATATCCATCTCGGCTTGCAAAATATTATTGAAAGTTTGGTTGACTGAATTTTTAATTTCTGTCGAAATAAGATCGAAAAACTTTTGATTGTTTTCTTTGAAAATTTCGACGGCTTTTACTAATTCCGGAATCTTAATTTCAACTTTGATAATACCCATGGATAGCGTCATAACCTGTCTTCTCCTTAAAGTCCTATAAGACTTTCTTATGGAGACGCACTTTATTTTACGCTACCCAAAATTACGCCGAGTAAGTATCGACAATGGGGAAAAGTTTCAATAAAGCCCCAATGTCGTTTAGAATGCTTCACAATTTTTAAGTTTCGGAAAATCAAAGGTTTTAAATATTGCATCGTGAATCCGACGATCGTCCGCCGAGTACCTAAAATTTATCCGTTGGTCC
>JAYTOT010000293.1:0-16402 GCA_043747645.1 Pseudomonadota bacterium
TGAGAGCACGCATCACAACTTTGCAGCCCGATTTACCTATTGTTCACGCAAAAAGTTTGTCTACATCCACTTCTTCAGGTTCTCTCTTGCGCGACTCCGCCCATTTAAAAAGCCCCGAAGAAGCGCGCAAAGAATATATTGATTTGCTTTCAAACCGCGATCGCTTTGTGTTTCCCATTCGATTTATTGTGCGACAATACTCTTCACCAGAAGGGCAAAATTTAGTGGCTGGAACCGTTCCTCCCTATGTTTGGATTGAAGGCGGAGCCGAAACCTGGTTTACACAGGCGCAAATTTGGAGCGGAGGAATGAATTTTGGATTCACTCAGCTCGACAGATCTCACGAAGGTTGGAGTTTTGGGGGGCGAATTTCGCGCCTTGTTTTTGCCGAAGCGAGGTCGTTTGTGCGCCCCGATTTGTATCTTTTTGCGGGCGCCACAGGCTTTTCTCTCAAAGGAATTGACACTGTTGCTTTTCGCACGCAAACACCCTCTTTGCGCGATTTGACTCTGGATAAACTTCAACAAGAGCCGCGCTCAAATTTTTCAGCTTGGAAATTTGGGGCCGAAGCTCGTATTAAAAATCGATTTAGCACATCAATTTTTACCGAAACTATTCCATCACTAAGTGGGCAGAAGGCAGGATTAGGTTCGTATTTTGATTTGGGCCCATTGTCATTTCAATGTATTGGAATGGAGGTGGGATTGTGGTTTTAAACAAATATTCTCAACAGAATTTCATTTTTATATTTTGTTTTTCATTTGTTACCTTATTTTTGTTTCAAAATGCTTTTGCAATGCGTGAATCGACTCAAGAATCACTAGAAAGATTTGAAGAAATTTTGCGACTGCGTCAAGACGAAGGCACACTCAACGAAAAAGAATTTTTACCCATTATTGTGGTATCTGCTTCTCCTGCATTTCAGGAGTCTGAAAATAGTTTCACATCGGGCGTTTTAGCGGTGCTCGCCAAAATATTTCCACAGTCGGGAATTCGATATTGCGTTGAATGCCAGCGCCCCCGGATTCATTCTGGCGATGGCATATTGGAATCTCAAAGTGGAGTTATTTCTCTTGAAGAAGTGCGAAAATTCGACGAACGTATCAAAGCAGATTCACCATCGGCGCGAGCTGGTGTTTGGCTAGACGAAACGCCGCAAGGGATTTCTGTTCGATTTATCGATTTAAATTCAGGAAGAGTGATATATGCCGATAATATTACTCCTCAATTGATTTGGAGCAAGCGCAGCTCTAAAAATTTTAGTGTCTCGCGGAGCCTCCTCATGCGGCAACGAGGCGATTCAATCAACCATTCCATGATAGACATTGGATTGTTTCCTACTCCTCATTTAAGCTTGAGTTGGGCAGAGCAATGGGGAGAATCGAATCGTAATTTAACCGGATTGTCGCTCTCTCTTTTTACGCCTGTGCTAGGAATTGGTGCAAATTACTATCGGGTGTTTCCTGAAATGCTAAATATTGCCTTTGGCGGAAAGGTTTTAATGAGTGTCCCAACGGCACTTGTAGCAAGTTTTACAAAAGGAAAAACCCCAGATTTGTTCGATCCTCTTGTTACTTTTACTGGTGAAATGCGCATTCCTATTTGGACCACCGACTATTGCGGATTTGCATATGTTGCTTCCTCTGGAAAAGTAGGACTCGGATTTTGTGCTCTTAATATTTCAATATTACCGGTGTTGCCATGAAATTTAAATTTGGATTTTGTAGTTTTCTGTTTTTTATGAACTCATGTGCAATGCGCAATTATACTTACTATTTAGTCGACGTGCCTGTAGAAAAAAATGAGTCTTTAAAAGATGATTCCAATGCTGTGCCCCTGCGCCCTGCAGTGCTGGCGTCTAATGCAGTTATGAAAGTGCGTTGGAACGACGGTGTTGTGTTTACAGAAGTCGATGTTCCCATGCTGGTGAGTGGGCAAAACATTGTAATTGAACAAGGTAACAAAGGATCAAATTTGGCTTCAGGAGATAAGTCGCCTGCGGCGAGAGGTGTTTTGTTACCTCCACCCACAAAAGCGGATAAAAGTTTAAGCGAAGCCTATAAAGAACGCGGATTAAAAGAAAATGCCTCATCACCAGAAATAAGCATTTCGAGGGCGAAAAATTTGCTTCAAGAAGCACTTAAATCTGGGAATTATTCTCTGGCATTGGATTATGCCGAAAGTGCTTTGGCACGCTATCCGTCGCATCCCGATTTTTTGCGAGCAAAAGGTTCTATTCTTTTGCTGATGGGTGAAAAAGAAAAGGCAATTGAAATTTACGAAATGTCGGAAGAAATTGAGAGTGATCCTAAAGTGAAAGCAAAACTTTTAGAATTGCGAAAGTCAAAGTCCGACAAAAAAAAATGACCCTTAATGCTATTGAAATATTGTTTTAATTCAAGGATCTTTGATTGTAATTGATTTATTTTAGTTTATCGCGATTGAGTTCTATTTCATTAGAAAAGGGTTTTAAAAATGCAGCTCATTGGACTCATTTTATTATTTGTCGTTATTGGTATTGGTTTTATTGAACGGTCTGTTACTCAGGTAACATCGTTTGACTGGCATGCACTACTCATCATTCTTTTGGGTTGCACATCTGCAGTACTTTTGGGTTCAAGCAAAGAAGCCGCTCTCAAAACTGTCACCTATTTGCGCGAAATATTGCCTGGTTTCAAAAGGGTTTCTCGTGAATCAAAAAACATGGACAAAGAACGTGCTGAAATATACTCACACTGGAAATCAGGAAAAAGAGGCCTTGCCATAGAAGTGTCTGAAAAGAGTAAATTTAGGTCTTCCAAAGAAATGGTTCATTTGTTACTCATGCGAGGACACTTAAGTTCCGTTGAAAAAGTATTCACGGAACTTAAACATTCAGAAATGGAACACCTCCAACCTGCCATGAACAATTGGGAATTACTTTCTAAATTAGGTCCATCTTTCGGCATGGTCGGTACTATTACGGGCATGATTCAACTCTTTAAAAACATGGGGTCAGAAAATGCAAACATTGGCGCTGCCATGTCGTTGGCTTTGCTTGCCACTTTGTACGGTGTTGCATTTGGTGCTGGAATAGCTGGTCCTATTGGGCATTTTTTGTCTCATTTACTCGATGAACGCCTGGGAGTGCTAGACCGCTGTGAAGACAGCACCAACGACCTCGTTGCAAACGGAGACCAAGCCTAATGCAGCGAAAGTCCAAAAAAACGGAGGAAGGATGGCTGTTAAGTTATGCCGACCTCATCACAAATCTGCTGATTTTTTTCGTGATGCTTTTAACGGCATCTAATATGAGCAAGGCTAAGTTTCAACAAATTGCAAAAAGTGTTTCGGGTCAAGAAAATCCGCAAAGTTTAGAGTCCATTCAAAAAGAAGTCGATAAAAAAATTAAAGATGCCGGACTTGAAAAAATGGTGTCGACGACTTTAACCGAAGAAGGTCTTAATTTATCGCTCAATTCTGGTGTTGTTTTTGATGTGGGAAGTGCTGTGATACGGCCAGAATGGGACTCAGTACTCACAAAAATGTTGAGTAACTTAGCCACATACTCTAAAAAATATGGATTCGCAGTTGAAGGTCACACCGACAGTTTACCAATTGCGCAAGGTGGAAAATCTAAATTTCCGTCCAATTGGGAACTTTCTAGTGCACGAGCCATTGAGGTGCGCAGAAGACTCGAAGAAACAGGGATAGATCGTCATAAAATTCGCATCGAAGCCTATGCAGACACAAAACCTCTGCCAGCAAAAGAACTCGAAATGCTTTCTGAAGACGAAAAATTGTCTCGCCACCGCCGTGTTGTTGTGAGGATTTATTAATGTACAAGTATGAATTATGGTTTAAAAGAAAAATAATGATTAATTTTTCTGGCTTTATTTTTTTAGCGCTGAGTTTTCTTCCTGCCACACTTTTTGCTGCAGACATGACTGTTCCAAAAGTGAATGTGCCACCAGGTGTTGTTGCAGAGCTTAAACGAATCGAAAATAGTTTCGAAATTGGGCTTGGGCAAGATTGTTCCAACGATCGATGCTTTTCGCGCGGCTGTGTTTACTTATCGCATGAAACTGTCGATAAACCGCGTTCCGGAAGTCTGCCCGGTTTAGGAGATCCTGAAGCAGGGCCAGGGTCTGTCGGTGCTCAGGAGCATCTCACCGGTGCGCGCTGTGAATTTGCAGTAGAAAGCACAGTAGCGAGTAAAGACCTTGGCATTTTAATTAAGCGCCTCGAAGGCCGGTTGTCGCGCGGTTATTTAGTATTATCTGTTGAAGCCAAAGCCCTTCCGCCTCTGCCATTTAGTTTACGACAAACTCCCACGCCTGCTCCAACGGCAATTGCCGCAACTACTCCTTTGGCAAATAATGCGCAAAATACTCCACCTCATGCTTTGCCAGCTCCTGAATGGTCGGTGCAAATAGCAATGCGCGAACTGTGGAATGCCCTCTTGCCGCATTTTTCTTGGATGATTGCACTTTTCTTAACCACACTTGCAGCTATGATTTTAATGTGGTCGTGGCGTCGCGTCGGCAAACAATCATTAGAAGAAAAATTACTTGCAGCAAGTCTTGCAGAGCCTGATTCAAAACAAGATGAAGTAGCGAGCACACAAAAATCAGATCAAGATTTGCGTCCAAAACAAGACACAATTGAGGCAAAAGAAAAAGAAGTGACAACGCTTCACCCAGATTGCGCTGCCTGGAAACAAAAATTTGCCGCGGACCCTGATTCCTTTGTGCGCTTGCTTTCTCATTGGCTACGAGAAAAAGAATTTTCGAATTTAGCAAAATTGTCGATGATTTTTTCTGGAGTTCCTGAACTCATTCGAGCACAATCGGCACTAACCTCTCAGGCTAGAGGTTTTGCCGCGTATTTGGCGGCGCAAGAAAATGATGCGTTGTTGCCCTCAGACGACGATTTTTTTGCAGCGCTACAGCGCGCCGATACCATTGCAGGAGTGCTTAATTCCGAGGATGCGCAACTAATGCGTCGACTTGGAACTGAATTTGGTTCTGCTGAAATGGCAGCTCTCATTGGCTATTTTCCAGATCACATTGCAGGAATATTAATGGCAGAGGGGCCTTCAGCAGTGTTGAATGAGTCTGTTTCTTTAATACCCACTTTAAAAAGAATTTCGCTGGCTGAATCGCTTTTGACTTCTAATCGAGTTTCGGATGCGGAATTTAAAATTGCACTCAATGGCTTAAAGAGTATTTTTATCGAAAATAAAATACCCCAGTTTCCAGAAATGCCAAAAGCGACTTTAAATTATGGCCGCATGTTTGGCGCAGAAAGGGTTCTTTCGGCGCTATTTCCTCGCATGAGCCGCGATGAACGAAAGAAAATTGTAGATGCTGTAAAATCTAAATTCAGCGATGCATTGCCCGCATGGACTTCCGATATATTTTTTCCAGAAATGTTACTTTCTTTTTCAAGTGACCTGCGGAACGGATTTTTATTGCAAGTTGAGCCGCGCGAAATTGCTTTGTTTTTGAGTTCATGTCAAGAAAAAACACATCTTTCCATTTTGCGCGATTTGCCAGAGTCGCTTAAAAATGTTGTTAAGTCTTATGGGACTTCTCACGATGATTCTGTTTTACTATCAGAAATTAATTTGAAAATTTCTGCTCTTGTGCGCAAAGAATGTTCTCGCGGAACTGTTTCAATTGAGCAACTTTTAATTTCTTAAGTTGGAGAGCGCAATGCAAATGTGCCCTCTGGCAAAAACTAAATCATTTTTAGTATTCACAATGTGCATTGTGCTGCATTTTTTCTTGAGCACTTGTTCAAAGGTGCCTTTGCACGATATTGCTGCTAATTTTAACGTTGCATCTGCAACTTGGTTTGAAGCAGAACAAACTCTCTTTGTCTTTTATGAAGTGCACGCAGAGCAGGGTGTTTCGGCAGACAGCGTTGTCGAAATGCAATACGAAACCAGTGCTGGAATTCAGCCCTGGCAAGCCATGAATGCGCAAAAAAATGTTCATCTCCATGTTCAACCAACCTGTGAACAAAATGCTTTTTGTGGAAGCGCATCACCTGAGGTGAAATTAAAACCCCGCAAGGTTAAATTTCGACTCAGGTACCACAAGCTTGGTGAGTTGGCCCTCGAAGTTATGCCGCCATTAAATATTGTGAGTCAAAATGCAAGTGTTGCAGATTCTCATAGTTTATTAATTTATGGTGTTTTCGACGAATCTAATAAATGGATTCAATGGCGAAGTAGGCACCAGTTTCCAAATATTCGCAATATAGAGGCAGAACGCCTAGGTCTAAGGCGTGCTTTCAAGATCCAAAAAGAGGCTTATGGCTCTGTCCCCACCACTGCTCGCACCGATTTAAATCCTTATTTGTACGGATTTGGACAGCAGTGTCCCTCGGTATTTGTCAGTTTGAATAGAGGCGATGTTGCTACGCCAAACACACGCTCTGTATTTGCAAATGAACCACTAGGAAGTGAAGTGGTAGAAGCTCAGTCTGTGTGTGCTTCGTCTATTGTAAAAAATGCACAAGGCGAATTTCAAGCCATCGCTTGGGCACGAAAAAACCCAGAAGTGCGCAGTGCCTTTGAGTCGCTGCGCAGCCCAGTGACCGAAAATTCTCAGATTAAAATACTCCTAGCACCTTGCCGACGTGACATCCAAAAAAGTCATTTAGCTATGCAACGCCAGCGTCTTTTTTTGCCAGAGGAAATTAATTTTTGCTTAGACAACTATCAGCCTTCAGAACTTAAAAATGCATTATCAGCGTATTTTGGAACACGCATCGAAAAACAGCGACCACAAAATCGTGACATGATTCTGAGCATTGCATTTCACCACGACGATGATTCTGGGGTCACTTCTGCTGCGCTTGAAGACGCTCTAGAGGCAATATTAACTCCCGAGGTTCAAAAAAGTTCACCGAGGGTTACTGGTGCTTTTGTGTTTGATAGTTTAATGCATGCACCGCTTCCTGCATCGCTCAAGCGACTTGTGCTTTGGTGTCCTGCTATTCCTGCAGGTATTAGAAATATTCCCGACACATCTCAAGAAAGTTGTCCTGTGCTTCCTGATACCAGCGATTTAATTGCATTGGGGCCATTTAAATTTAATACAATTCCAATATTACCACATCGTAGCACCTATGTTGATTTTATATCAAGATACAGTGTTGACTTGGCCGGTAAAATGACTTCATTGAATTATTTAGCACCGTCGCGCACGCCATTGTCTGAAAATCTAGATTTTGGAAATTACGCAGTGGCGAGTTTTTTCAACAATGAACGCATTAACACAAAGCCAACAGATGCATTTAGTTATTGCGCAAGTGGGTCGCAGCGCATGAGTTTTGCATTTGCGGTGGAATCAGATATCAACAGAACTTCATTGCCTGCACCTAAACCAACGGTAATTGTTCCTACTCCAACACCAATACCCACTCCAACTCCTACGTCTCCTCCCACGGCGAAAGGAAAAACGGCACTGCCTCTTTCGATGCTTCCGGATATTCATTTAAAAAATCCAGAATCTACGTATCAATTGGGACTCATATGGACCTTTCCTTTTTTAATGAAGATAGAATACGTAACTCAATTGGCAGGCGCGGCTAAATCTGCTGTTGGTTCGGTCGCATTTGGAGTGGAATTCGACAATCAAACCAATTACGGCACACAAATGTGGTCGCAGTCCGATTTTTTGATTGGTAAAAGTCTGTTAATTTGCGAACGTTTTTGCAATCATCCTTCTTTCGACAGTGCAGGCGTATATAATGTCAGAATCCAGTGGAAAAATGAATACAGAAACACATGCTTTAATCCCCAGTATCCAGTTGCCGCAAGCGGAGAAATGGGGTCACCAAATGATCCCTAATATATTTAAAGCGATTTTTCTCATGTGTTTGTTTTTCTTCAATGTTGCATTTTCGCAAGTGGAGTCGGACAAAAAATCCGCTGAAACTGAGGTTTCTGGAAATTCTACAAAAAAATCCGCTGAAACTGAGGTGCCAGGAAATTCCAATAAAGAAGAGAATAAAAATGAACAACTCAAGCCCTTCTCAGACGATCTTTCTTTTAATTCATTTGTAGACCGCATTGTAGGACAAGCATTTCGACCAACTGTTTTTAATTGGCGGAAATCTTCAGACATGTGGGTTTTTGAATTTGGCATGCCAACGGAGCTCAATAATTTCGAAAGCAAGCGATATTCTCTCTTATATCGCATACCGCAAGACAACTATTCGTGGGATTTAGGTATAGCGTGGACAAGCACATCAGAAACATTGAGCTCACAAAAAATTGGCCTCACTCCATACCGGCAGTACGGCAGACCTTCGCATTTGGAATTAGATGCTGGACTTTCTTTTGTTTTATCGGAAGGAATTTCAACATTTTTTCCGAACTTCATAGGTTCCAATGAAATTGTATTGTCGGCACAGGCTCGATTCAGATATTTAAGTTACATCACTCAGTACAAAAGTTTGAAAGCAAAAGATTTTTTTAAAGCATTTTTTTCTCTCGAAATGCAAGACAAAGAATTAGAAAATATAAAATCGAAGCGTCTCTCAGGGATGGAACAAGACCCTGCGCATTATAATGTTCTCATAGGAGAGCGCGTCGATCTTTATGCTAAAAACGGCATTAGTTTTTCTCAAGGCGTGCTTCTTGGTTTACCTTATTTTGGCACTCGCCTCGGTTTTTGGTGGGAGTATAGTATAGGAATTGGCTATGCTTATCATTAATAAAAAAGCTTTATTTTCTATTTTATTATTGCAAATATTTTTGCCCCAGAGCTCAAATGCTCTCGGTGATGACAGTCTCGCAAATAAAGATCGCACAGATATTCGCACAAACAAAGACCGCGCAGATTTTGCAATGATTTTGAGACAAATGCGAAGGTCCATCGAAAATATAAAAAATGCCGATGTGATGCGGTGGTGGTTGGCACGTGGTGCACTAGAGGCACAAGGTCGCACCAACGAATTGATTGTCCCCATGACCTCCGCATTGTGGGTTGCCTCTGGTGCAATTGGTGCTTGCATTGAGAACTATCCGTACGATAATTCCGGTGCGGGAATTTGGCCCGTTGCCATGCATAATTATTTAGTCCATAATATCAATATCAATCGCTCTAAAGGCGAATCGCTGCAAAATCAGTTTCAGTTTTTTATGAAATCGAAACAATCTCGGCTCATTTCTTACGACGATTTATTAAACTCAGTAGAATTGAAATCTTTTATAACTAGGTCGGGTAATTGCGCAGCAAGGTCAAATATTTTACAAAATTTGGAACGTTTGAATACAGATTATAAAGATGCAAACAATCGCACGACAATAGCTGTCAGTATGTTGCATTTTTTAATGCGTGCTCGGGAAACAATGAACACTGAATTTATAGTTAGCAATTCTCTCATTGAAGCGCGCATATTTGATTTAAAATTATACCTTGCGAGCCTGAAAAAAGGCAAAGGCGGGCAGCCCATGACTGCCCCAGAAAAAGCAGAATTATTGCAGCTTGCCTTAAAATGGAATGTGTCTGATTGGATGTCGTTGAGAGCCGAACGGCGCTTGTTTCTTTATTCTCAAATTGCGGACGGCATAACGGATAACGAAACAAAACAAAAAATAATATTAGGAATCATCGATGCGCTAATTTCTGAAAAGAAAGGTGCAGAAATATCTGACTGGATTGCATTTTTAAACGCAACCGAATACGAGCAAAGAAAAGTGATTTGGGATGGCCAGCGTGGAGACAGGCTCTTGGCGTTAGGAGCTGAGGCCGGATTTACACTCAGAGGTGTTGTTGCGCTGCATCGTGGAGTTTCGTTTTTTCAGGGTGGAGAAGTGCGCGAATCGTTGCGCAGTTTTTCACTGGCCATAAAATATTCCGATGAGTCTGATCAGCCTCAATCTGTGCGTTTGGCTGCGAGGCGGTGGCTTTCGTATGTGGCAGGCTCATACGAAGTAAAGCCGGAACTTGTTGCGGTGCTGCGAGAAGTTTTGCCTCGCGAAGATTTTAATATTATATTACAAGATTTAGTATGGCGATCGGCGCTGCATTTTGACAATAAATCATTTGACTCACTTATGAAGTTCGCCTCCGGGCAAGCAGCATGGACAGCGAGGTTGCAGCGACTTGTTTCGTTATCGCGAGGGAAAGTACGAGAATTCAATTCCGAATTGAATGCTGCATTAAATGAAGACGTTTATGCTTCTTCAAAATTTGTCACTGAATTATTTGACCATATCGAGAGTGAAGAAATTAAAATCAGAAAAGATCTCAATCCTGTTTTGCTTGCTCTCCAAAGCCAATTTTTGTTGATGCAGTCGGATCCCGAAAAAGGAAAAAGTTCTTCTCGGTTTCTATCTGAAGCCCTCATAAGGTGCGACGCTCTATTAAAGGGAAGCGTGCAAGCTGGTGCTGTCATGAAAACTGCACGTGAAAATATCCGATCGTTAAATCCAAAAGCAGTGGTTTTTGCAGGGAGTGTTCGCCTGGCGCCCACAGATGTTCTACCTTGGGAGTTTTTGCAGCGCACTTTTGAGCCGCCTTCGGTTTTTCTTGATATTGGTATTTTTCCTGCTGAGTTGGTATCAAAAAATGGGGATAATATTCCAGGATGGAAATTTCAAGAATGACCAATTCAAAAAAAGAAAAAATCAGCAAATTATTGCTTGAAATTAAAAAGCGGAAAAGAAGCAGGCAAAGAAAATTAATATTTGTAGTAAGTGTCGCAATTATTGCCATTGTTATGCTTCTGTCGAGATGTTCTTGCGAAAATCAACTCCCTCCTTTGCCAAAGAAACCTGAGCCGGTTAAAACTCCCGTGCCTCGCTTCACTCGTGTGCTTCCGCTCGTCATAAAAACAGAAAAAATCAAGGCAAAACATTTACGACCTGTTTTTGAACAAGGTAACGAACGGGTGCAAGAATGGCTTGAGCAATTCAGAATTCAAGCTGGAGCACGCACTTCACGCATGTCTGTATGTTTGGGCGATAAGCCCAATGGAGCAATGAAATGGACAGCATATATTGTTCATAAGAGCGGAGAAGTACAGTCGCAAAATATAGAAGCACTGGGGCAAACTGCTCCGTTCTCGGATGAAGAAAAAAAATGTTTTACAGACATACTTACTATACCGACCTACAAATTTGATGTAAAAGCTTTTAATGAAATGTCTAAGTTTACGCAAGAAAAACGCACTGGCAGTTCAGTCAGTATGGTTTTTGAGTTTTAAAAATCAAGATATTGAGAATTCTTAAGCAGAAATATTGAAGGGGAATGGATGAAAATTCATGCCGTAATAAAATCACCTTTAGGTAAGATATTTATTCAAAGTAACACTTGTTCCATTACCGGTATTCGGTTTTTTGGGCAAGCGCATTTTCCAGACAACGATGAATTGGGATTGAGGCGAGACGAATTTCCGCTCCTTAAAACTGCCCAAAGCCAATTGGATATGTATTTTGTTTGCCGATTGAAAGAATTTACTTTGCCATTTTTATTTAACAGAACAGATTTTCAAACTCGTGTCTGGCACGCATTGCGGAATATTCCCTATGGAAAGCTAGTCAGTTATTCTGAATTAGCTGTGCAAATTGGGGAACCTGGAGCTGCCCGGGCAGCGGGAGCTGCTGTGGGTCGAAACCCAATTAGCATTGTCGTACCTTGCCATAGAGTGATTGGAAGCAATGGTAGACTCACAGGCTATGCTGGTGGACTCGACCGCAAAACAGCACTCCTCAATATAGAAAAAGGACTTTAAAAGTAATTAAAGCCCTTTTTCAAAGTTTTTAAAAGTATTTAAAATGTATATTTTTTTTTGATTTATTTTTCTTTGCGCGACCATTTTCGATAATCCCAAAACCATTGACCTGGGTCGCATTGAATAATATTTTGCAACCAAATTGCATATTGAGTCAGTACGGCAGTGCATTGTGGAATTAAAATAGAACTTTCAGTTTTTTTTGAGGCATTTTGTGCTTTAATTGAGCCCTCCGAAAATAAATCTTCAGAAACCAAATGTTCATTGCATCCTTCAGAAAAAATGAGTTCAAATTTTCCCAGACCCACTCTTTTTGCGGTGACATGCACAAATGCCATACGCGCTTCCACGGCAATAGAAATTCCTCTTGCCGGAAAAGCCGCTTTTTCTGTAAAAAAGGGAATAAAAATACCATCACGCGGTGGTTTTTGATCTACTAAAAGCGCCAATCCAAAGCCAGACTGCGCTACATTAATCATGCTCTCGTGAAAGTTTTTGGTGCCTGTCCATAAAACATTGAAGCCTCGTTTTTGCCGCACATGTTCAAATATTTTATTGATAATTTTTATTTTTGACGGTTTTGCCAGTGCATAAAACGGCTTAACATCTGCCATGGCATAAGCATCCATCATTGCGTGCCCAAGAATCTCAATGTTGCCGTAATGGCCTCCAAGGCTCACTATCCCCTGGTTTATTCCAAGTTTGTATTTGTCGTGAGTGAGTTTAATCAGTTCAGCAAATTCTTCTATATTAGCTATTTTTATTAAACCTAAAGGCCACAATATAAAAAGTTCAATGCAATAATAAAAATATTGCAAAAAAACCTCTGCTAATAAAATATGAGAATGCCAAGTGCTTTTTTGAAGCTGTTTTTTTAAATTATAAATTCCAACTAGACTTGCATTTATCGGAAAAAACGAAAGCATCAAGAATAGAAAAAGTAATACTGGTTTAGTTACAAACGATATGAAACTTATGAGTAGCAATGCGAATCGTTTCATTTTTAATTTCTTTCGGAATTGAATCCTAATTGATTTTGATTAAATGCAAATTAAGTGTAAAATTGCTTCAAGGCTTGCCATGGCATGCTCTACATTTTGTCCGATACAATAAATCCCATGATTTTCTAACACAAATGCAATTACGTTGTTACCTTGATTGTAAATATTTTTCTCAACATGCAAGGCTAATTTTTGCATGTTTTGACTGTTTTTAATAACCGGAATCGATAGGGGTTCTGTGTGAGAATTTTTACCCAAAGCTTTGAGTAATTCATGTCCATTTATAATAAATTGCGGACTTTTTAATTTCTCTAATTCTGGCGCATGGCAATGCAGTACAGCTCCGGCCTTTGAATTGTTGCGGTAGACAACACTGTGTAAAAGTGTTTCGTCGCTTGGCTTTGGGCTCATGAGATGAATGGGCGTTCCATTTAAATGAGCTCGGATGAAATGATTTGGCTCCAAGTCGCGCTTGTGGAGCCCAGATTTGCTGATAAAAAAATGATTTGGCCCACAGCGCAAACTAAAATTACTACTTGTGGCTGGAATAGCGTGGCGTTCGTCAAGACGCCTTGCTGCCGTGCATAAACTTTTTAATTGAATACGTTGCAATGCTGTTAACGGCTGAAAAGTAGCATCATAAATATATTTTGATTTCCATAAAGTCATGAATTCGCAGTTCCGTAAAGAGCATTTTTAAAAAGATTGATATTTGACCTGATTTTATTTTCACTATTTCCCGCAGCAAAAATTGACGTTCCAGCATTCAATACAAAATTATTTCCAAAGTCTCGGCGTGCCAGAGGCGCATGTTCGGGCTTAATTCCGGCGCTAGGAACTGGAATTGTAGGACGACAATTTGTTTTTATGACTTGGCATTCCCGTGCAATAGAATTTACTATGTCTGCTGAAAGTCCCAATTTTCCGTAGGGGCTAGGGAATAGAGAAAAATCAGCCCCAGCGGCTCTCACGAGCTGAGCTAAGGTAACACGAGGGTGAATTGTTGCAGTTGAGTTGTTGAGCCCAAATGCTCCAACCAATGCAGGATGTGCCATAATAGGCAGATTTGTGTGTTCCCTAATACTTTGTAAAACATCGAGACCATCGGTCCAAACATTTATCAACAGTGCTTGAGCTCCTGCGTTTTCGAGAGACCGAACGTGATTTAAATCGAATCCGATTTGTGGTTGCCATTGCATATGGACGGCATAAATAGTTTTAAGGTTTTTTTGCTGTCTGAGAACTGAAATTTTTTCAATTCTCTTTAAAACTTCAGAAGGGTGGGCGTCGTGTCGAATTTCGTCGTCCTTAATCAGGTGACATCCAGCATCCGCTGCCAAAGCATATAAATGTGCGATTTGATCTGCGGACATTGCCACGTTTGGTTTTAATATTCCCATTAATAGGGGGGAATTGGCCTCGCAACCCGTTTGTTCTCGCAAAAGGTTTATATCTGCTTTTGGCCCTATCAATTTCCCTGGTGCAAAACAATCATGGGAAAACTCAATGTCAGAAAGTTGAAGGCCTTCATAAAAACTCATTTTTCCAAATAGAAGAGTTAATAACCATGAAAGCCTGCCATGCCATAATTGCCAAGGGAACGCTAATTTTACCGAGACTTCATCGTCCATAAAATGTACCGATGAAATGCGTGCACATTTTTTCTTTAATTCCAATTCTGAAACATAACTTGTGTCCCAAGCACCAACTGACTGCCCAATGGCAATGTCATCTATTAAATCGAGCGTATATTTGCTTAAATTAAATTTAAAAGTCGCAAAAACGTGAGCGCCGAGCTCCAGAGGCTCTAATAGAACTTTATTTTTAATAAATTCAAACTGATTGGTCATTTTTTAGCACTCTAATTTCAAGTTGAAGACTTTGGCCAAAGCGTTTTTTGTAATTATTTTTTTTTCAGTAATAATTGCTGATATTAAATGCGCTGGAGTGACGTCAAAGCTAGGGTTCCAGACTCCAATACCTTCGGCGGCGATGCGTGTGCCATTTAAATATGTGAGTTCATCGGGAGGGCGTTCTTCAATATGAATTTCATTGCCGGTTTCTTTAGTGAGGTCGATTGTAGTAGTTGGGGCAGCCACTATAAATGGAATTTTATGATAATTTGCGGCAATCGCAAGCGCATAAGTACCAATTTTATTTGCAGTATCTCCATTGGCTACAACTCTGTCGGCGCCCACAACTACCGCGTCAATTCCTTTGGTCTGCATTAAAAAAGCGGCCATGGAATCTGTGATTAATGTGCCAGGAATTTTTTCGTAAACCAACTCAAACGCCGTAAGTCGTGCTCCCTGATTGTAAGGACGCGTTTCTGTGCAAAAAGCGCGCTCTAGCTTATTCATTTCATGCAGTGAACGAATAATTCCCAATGCAGTGCCATAGGCAGCGGTGGCTAAACTACCTGTGTTGCAATGGGTCAATATTTTCAGTTTATTTTGGTTAGAATTGTTTAAAATAAATTCGGCACCAAATTTTCCGATAGATTTATTATCTGAAGCATCATTTTTAAGCATGGTTTCGGCAGAATCTATGAATTTTGAAATTATTTTTTGAATCGAATTTTCTTCAGACTTGGAATTAGTTTTGAGTTCGTTAATTTCTAATTGAATTTGAACTCGCATTTTAGCAGTGGCATCAAATAAATTAACGGCGGTTGGTCGACTGGTTTCAAGATACCTTAAATTAGATTCTATAAATTCAAGCGTTTTATGAAGTGAATGAAATTCACTTTTTCGATTCCACAGTTCCGTAGCCAATGAAAGTACAGCTGCGAGCGCAATTGCCGGAGCGCCGCGAACTTGCATTTCACGAATGGCTGTCCAACAATTGCTTACGGTAGACGCATCAATATATTTGAATTGATGCGGTAATAATCGCTGATCTAAAAGTTGTAAATTACCTTTGACGTACCGCAAGGCTTCTAAATTATCTTGCACAGAAAAGTTTTCCTTAAGTTAAAATACAAAGCGTGAGGGCTTCAGCTAAAGCAATATCTTTTGCAGAAATTCCCCAGTGTGGTTCGTGAGTGCAAAGCGTTAGGTGAATTGATTTCATATTTACAATATTCACATCGGCATGGTGATCGCACGAATCTTGCATGTCACACATTTGGTCTAATATTGCTACAATTTTTTGAGGGTTGGGGAGTTCGATGGTGATTTCCATGTGAACTCCGCGAGCAGTTTTGCCAAGAGTCCAAACTGGGCTGAATTTTCCAGCAAAAATTTCGGTTGCCAAACGGCAGTTCAAAGATTTTACTGCCCCAGAAGGGTCTGCGAAAAGATCTCTCGTCGCTTTACAAACAACAGCAACATTTGTTGGAGCTGCTGAATTTGCGCTTATTCTCTGCTTAATTGCGAGTTCATCGGACATGGCGTTTTTAAATGCGGAATGTGATTTAATCGTAGTAAAGTACCGAGTAAAAATATCACTTATTTTTAAGTTTTCAATTTCGGGCAAAAATGTTTTTGCAAACATAAATTGCCAAATAAAGGGCGCGAGGCAGGCATCGATACCGTTGGGTGTGTTTCCTCCAATCCATTGGTTATCATTGAGTAGCTCTGCCATTTTTTCTTCAGCAATAGGAAGAAAACGTTGAATTTCTTTTAATTTTTTCGAACTTTTTTTTGCCGTAACTGCGCAATTTA
>JAYTOT010000294.1:0-1039 GCA_043747645.1 Pseudomonadota bacterium
ATTATTCTATGGCTCTGCAGCCCGATTAGCATCTTAAAAATGCTCCAAAAAAGCCTATTTATTTACTTTTCTTGGTTTCGCATTCAGTTTGCACCATTTTGAGACCCCTTAAATTATGCGAATTTATGTACCTAGGCGAATTTTGTTGAATTTTCGCCTTAATACGTGAAATATTTAACGAAAACTAAGATTCGCTAGGCGTTTCAATAAAAAAATGGGGGCAGATCAAAATTCAGGAAAACCCTCTGCCCGGAGCGCGCCAAGCCATAACGAAATTTTGCTCCGACCCCTTTTGCGTAGCCTGCGGCGCGTGAGGTCTTCCCCGCCCCTTCTGCACACGAAGAGTTCCTTGCACAGACCTCGCAGCTCACGCCAGAGTGAGCAAGCAGGGGCTTGCAGGCTAATGTGACATGCCAGCTGGCGGACTGGTGACATGCTGGGCTGGCGCTCTGTATGCGTCCACAAACGCCCAGATGCCCCCCCGCAGGCACCTGCCTACCTATTTCAACGTGCTACACATACAGTAGCTGCTCCCGCATTATTCTATTGGGCTGCAGCCTGATAAGTATCTTAAAAAGGTCTCAAAATCGTGTTTTTCAGCCCTTTTTCGTGGCCCAAAGGCCGTCGGCGAGCCTGCGAGGTACACTAAATTATGCGAATTTATGTACCTTGCCAAAACACAGACAATTCACGTCTTATTTTGATTGTTTAGTAGTGAAGTATCCTGTAAATAATTAAGTTTATAACGAAAAACTTTGTGTTTTTGCTTTCATAAAGTAATGTAATAATGCGTATGGATAAAAAATTACCTCACCCAAGCTGCGTCCGTTACCGCGACTTGCCGCCCTGTAAAACCCCCCGTATTCGCGCCAGAGCGCATGCCCATCGCACACGGCTCTGGCGCGAGCACAGAGGTTTGTGCAAGGAACTCTTGGCTCGCAAAAAAAAACGGGGGAAGACCTCACGCGCCGGGGACTGCGCAAAAGGGGTCAGAGCCAAAAAAATTATGCGTGTTGATGCATTGCGCATAATTTAGTGG
>JAYTOT010000295.1:0-2817 GCA_043747645.1 Pseudomonadota bacterium
ACATCTTTCGGGATCAAAGATTGGAATCTCAAAGTTTCCCATCTGCACCGTTGTGCGCCCAAGTGTTAGGTTTCTCATTTTTACAGCGCGAACGTGATCTATACGAGGGGGCCATTTCGACTGAGGAATCGCGATCCAAAACTCTTTCGAAAATTCATCGGTGAGTTCCCAGATGCTAAGTGCAGTAATAAGGCACACAATCCCTTCGGGAATTTGTGCCATTGTGCGCACGAGATCGTCCCATTTCCAATCCACTCCTTCGAGGTTTTGGCGAAGTGAATAAACCCCGGCCCCAATTCGTTCGATATCCCCAGACTTCAGATAGTGACTCAGCATTCGCCTGGATACCCCTACATCGGCCGCTTCCTTTGGGGTAAAGGAGGCTTTTTGATTAAGACTCTGTAGTTGTTCAAGAAGTTCTTTTTTTTTCATGCTTAATGTTATATTTCATATTCATGATTTGTCAATGAGCATGATAAATTACATTATTAAGAATGGAATAATGTTATAAAACATATCCTTAATAATACTTTGAGTATGTTTTGTAACATTAATACTTACGCTACCCGCTTAATGCAATCCTCCGGAAGCTACAATCCTTTGGTGTAATACTACCGCCAGTTTCTTGAATAATCTGGGTTTTTTAATTCATAATTTAAATAAAAATCAAACTTTTTTTCGAGACTACTAAATAATTCCAATTCTTCATTGTTGAACACACCTGTAGTTTCAAGGTACCACCCTATCAATTGATCATACGGATATTCAACTCACACTGTCTGATTTATCTTTCTTATTTATCTCAGCAGCCAAAATTAGCTTCGCGTAGGTTTGCCAACGCAATCCCGCTTTTTGAGCCTTTGCTTTCAACCCATCGAGCAGATGATCAGAAAATCGAATGGCATGAACGCGTTCTTTTTCTTCCTGTGGTTTTGGCGGCCGGCCCATTTTTTTACCCCCAGCCACCATCTTTTTAAAGCGCTGATGTTGCTCTTTGGAAACTGGCTTAAAACTAGCTAGTTGCTCGTCAGTCATTTCAGGCAACTTTTCATCATCGTACCCTTCCCAAACGTCTTTTTTCTTTTGGGGTAAGCTTTCTTGCTGAAATGATGCGGATGACTTCTTCTTCGCCAATAAAGCTTCCTTTTTCATCTGAGTTAGTTCTTTCACAGAATACGACGAAGAGTTCTCTTCCTTGGTCACTTTGCCCGATGAGCCTGAACCTTGTTTCACTGTATTTTTCAGAGCTGTCTTCCTGAATGGAGCTGTGCGGGTCTTCGAAGACGGTGATGGCTTCTTCGAAGGAGACTCCGTGCTTTTCCCTGTTTTTTTTGCTTTTTTCGTCATCCCAGACATAACCCATCCTCCTGTCCTCTTTGTTTCGGTATATACATTAATTACCTTAAGAAAAAAAACAGTCAAGTCCAATCATTAAAACTGGCTTTTTCCGCTTTACAGGCATTTGCTGCTGCTTGCTTAATTTACCCGCTTCAAATTAATTTTTGCCGAGTACAGTGGTATTTTATTTTTGGCATCAGCGATGAAGAAAACCGGCGCGTATATTCATTTTAGTGCGGATTTACGAATGCGCTAACACACTGAACACCTTAAACCGCTTTCCCCCATAGTATATATACTATGGGGGAAACTTGCAGTCTAAATTTCTAGACTGTCCGGTCACATCCATATCTGGTGTTTTAGCTTGTTCAATAACGGCTCAAGCTGCCGGATGGCGACGAGCCTGAACCGCTTGAGTTTTTGGGGCCGTTGTCTCCAGTTCATCCTTTGTAGAAAATAAAAAGTCCAAACGAAGCCCAAGATATGCTGAAACATAGAACAAAGTATCAAGTGTGGGGTTTCCAGTTCCATTTAGCAGCCTAGACAAAGTAGTTTTACTGACACCTAGGGCGGCCGAAAGTTCTTGATATGTTGTTGCCTTGGAATGCATCTGAGCCACCAGCGCTTCAGAAATTGCATGCCTGGCTCTAACAAGAGTCGCCCTATACCGTGTATAGCTCTCATTAAGAGCTGTTCTTTCGGTCAGTGGTATAAAAGTTTTTTCAAATTCTTTGAGGTTGATGCCTTCTGATGTCTGCTTTTTTGTCATGACTATTTTCCTTTCTTTGCTTTTCGGATGTCCCGATCTTGAGAGTCTTTGTCGCCGCCAGAAATGACGAAAATGACATAATCTCCTTCAAAGCGATAGTAAACATTGACTTTCTCCTGCTCAAAACACTTATCGGAAGAAAGCATAGTACACTTTAGTGGACTATAAAAACAAACTCGTCAATAGAAAAACTGTTCAACAGGCACGGCTACCCAATTAGAATCTGGAGGTCCGAAAAAACACTCGGTGCCGGACGGAAGCAAAACTGCAAAAAAAAAATTGGTTCGATATTGCCGCTTTTTTAATTGAGCGAGCAGTTCAAAGGCTAATGACAGATGAAAAACCTATATTTCAAAAAAGAAAATTTGTAGCTTGAGCATCAGAAAAGAATTGTTTTATTTCAAAAAAGAAAATTTGTAGCTTGAGCATCAGAAAAGAATTGTTTTTTTTCTGCTATTTGATAATAATTTTGAAATTTTTTACCGATAATGTCACCCTAATTTTAAAGCTCCTCAAATACGAGATGGACTTTATTTCCATTTTTTGCAGCAATATTTGCAATCGTCTCAAAGGTAAGATTTCCGCTTCCCTTAAGAATTTTAGTTGCCATGGAAAGACTCAAATCGTGCTCTCGTGCAAATGCACGAAAACCCAAGTCCCTTTTTTTCATCACAGAAACTACAAATTTTGAAATATCTTCTTGCAGCGCG
>JAYTOT010000296.1:0-2322 GCA_043747645.1 Pseudomonadota bacterium
GGAATTTGAGTGAGTTCGCCCCGTGCTCTTTCAAGCATGTGCCTGCCTAATTCAACATCTTGATTACAGTCGCCAGTAAAGACAAACTCTATAGAAATGGTTCGTTCGCGGCTCACAAATTTGGCACGAATGAGGCCGTCGCGCACAGCGCCAATTTGCCGCACTTTTGATGCGTTAAATCGGATAAATTGAGTGTCTTCGGCAATTAAATTTAAAGATAAATGTTCGTTGGGTAATAAGCATCCGAAGAGCTCTTTGCTGAGGCCATTAAATCGGCTTTCTAACTCTTGAAATGGAGTGATCAATTGGCACCTCCAAAAACTTCTACATTGTTAAATGCGCAAACAGGAGAAGCATGGCCCACTCGAATTGCTTGATTGGGTTCGCCCTTGCCGCAATTTGGCGTGCCAAATATACCGCGTGTTGCAGCGTTGCCAACAGCGTATAAGTTGTGCCAAAAAGAATCGGTAACACCACGGTAATTTGGGTTTTTGACTACGTTTGTAATTTTTCCGTTTTCAATGAGTCGTGCATATTCGCACCCAAATTGAAATTTATTGCGGTAGTCATCGATAGACCAAGAACGGTTAGATTCCATATATATTCCGCGTTCAATTCCACCAATAATAGATTCAAAAGTAGAATCGCCGGGTTCGATATTTAAATTTGCCATGCGGTCGATGGGCGCTCTATTCCAAGATGAAGCGCGCATATTTGCAACGCCTGGTGTGCCCGAGCGAACTTGGCTTTCTAACCCGCCTAATCCGCGAACCAGTATTCCGTCTTGAATAAGATGTTCCCGTGATGCTGCAACGCCAGTGTCGTCAAAATTATAGCTGGCAAATTCACCATTCACAGTAGGGTCAAAAGTCACATTCAACAAAGGTGAGCCATATTTAAGATTGCCAAAATCGGAGAGTTTAACAAAACTCCATCCGGCATAGTTGCGTTCATCGCCTAATATGCGATCGAGTTCGAGCGGGTGGCCAATGCTTTCGTGTATTTGTAACATCATTTGGTCGGGGGCTAGCACCAATTTAAGTGCTTCTGTGGGGCACTCTGGTGCCGATAAAAGCTCTAATGCTTGTTGCCCTACTAAGCGTGCTCTTTCGATAAGTTGTTGCGGGTGATCGAAAATTTCAGCGCCGCCTTGTACAGAATTTGCATACGAACCATTGAGCGTCCGCTTTTGAACTTTATTATTTTCTTGCGCTACAGCTTCGCATTCCCAAATAACGTACGAAAAATTTTGTTGAACATTCGAACCATTGGTGCTGTAAAATTCCGATTCCACTTCGGTAACATCAACTGCCGACAATGTTTTTACAATTTTATCGGAAGCTTTTAATGCCATGCACAATTGTGTCAATAATTCAGACTGAATTGTGGGCGAAATGTTTGATGCTTTTTTAGCAGATGGCGAAGAATAGTTGCCTGTTACTTTAGGCCTTTGCAAAACAGAAAACTTATAAATAGCAAATTGGGATGCTTTTAATGCTTGAGTGTAGGCTTTTTGTAAAGCTTGGTGCAAAGATTTTTCAGAAATTATTGGTGTTGACGCATATGCAAATTGTCCGTTAACGAGTACCTCAACAGTAGCACCTGCGGTAAATAAGTGATTGTTTTCGTCTGGTCGGCTATCGCGAAAAACACGACTTACGCCCGATTCACGCGACAATCGCACACTTGCCCATTCGAGATTTGGGAAAGAAATATGCGAAACAAATTTTTGGAGATCAAGGGTCATTCTGCAGGACTCCTGAGTGGTCTAGTTTTTTGAGTGCCTTTGGTCCTAACCCATCTCAGAAACAAATACCAACAGCACTGGGCAAGAGTTTTAATTCTTGCCCAGTGCTTGGTGGGTTAAATTTAGGTCTTTAAAGGGTTCTAAATTAATTTAAGATTTTGGAGCAGTAACAAGGAGTTTTCGACCTACTTTAAAAAGAACTTCAATTTTGCTGAGTCCGTTTTCAGCCAAAATAAATCCGGTGCCAAACGTAGGGTGATTAATAACTTCTCCCGCACCAAATCGAACGCTTGCTTTATAATCTTTTGCATTTGCGACTGCATTCTTTTGGCCAGCGATGCGGGCATCGAATTGCGCCATATCATCTGAAGTTGCGGGCAGCATGCTTAAAGGAAGAGTTGCCGCTACAGCTTTTGAAAACTTTGCTTCACCTTCTTCTTTAGGCTTTTTCGCTTTGGCTTTAGCTTTGGCCTTCGATTTTTTCTTGGGTTCGTCGCCAAGAAGAGCTTTGCCAACGTCTAATGGATCTATTTCAAATTCATCATCACGATCGCTCATTTTCTTTCCTCCATCCG
>JAYTOT010000297.1:0-3660 GCA_043747645.1 Pseudomonadota bacterium
CGACCATCATCAGTTACTGTAAGGGCAACCGTGGCAATAAACGCAAAAGGATGTGTTTCGCTGCGTCTGTTTTCTGCAAGATGCAAACAAACTTTGCCAAGCAAACTAAATTTTCCACCACGAGTTTCGAGCCAGCTTGCAATATTTTCTTGGTGTTTTTGCAGCTGCTGTTGAAGCTGCTGTTGAAGCTGCTGTTGAAGTTCAGAAGTCATTTCTAACCAGAGATTGCGTAGGCTTTCTAAAGTAATATACTCGGCACCGTCACATAGAGGCCTTTGGGCAAGTAAATCGGTAAGTTCTTGGTTCGAAATGTCGACTTCAGTGCGCTCAGTAGCGGAGGACAAGTGCTGTCTCTCAGCAATTTTGTGTAAAAATTCACTTCCAATAGAGCGCCAATATCTCGCTGTTTGGTCTGGGCATTGAGTAGCTGTAGCGAGCGCCCATAGGCCTTCTGGTATTGAATTCGAAAATGCTTTGCTCCAGGGAAAACCAAGGGCACAATCTTGGATGAGTGGGTGTCCGTTTGGCGCAACTCGAAAGGAATAAAAATCAGATATCCTTGCGTCCAATGGAATACTCCGCCGGTTTTAAAAATTAATTTCCGATTTCCACTCCAACAGAAGTCAAATCATCCCATAATTTAGTATTACGCCTGCATCAATACATCAAGCGATCGCACTTTTAATTTTCCGCTCAATTCGAAAGATATTTGAACGCCAGGTATAACAATTATGAGCTCATCTAATTTTAAAGTCTCAATTGCTACTTGGATTGATTTTGTCGATTTCGGATTGTCTGTCATTTTAAATTCAAACCCAATTCTTTTTCCGTTCGAAAATACTAATAAATCTAATTCAGCACCAGAATGAGTAGCCCAATAAAATATATTTTCGGAAGGCCAATCGAAAAAATGAATGAGTCCTTCCATTGCGTATCCTTCCCAGCTTGCTCCCAGTTTTGGATGCCCCGAGAGCATTTCGCTTGATTCTATGCGCAAAAGTGAATGTAAAAGCCCTGTGTCTCGAATGTATATTTTGGGTGCTCTAACCTGACGTTTTGAAATATTTTCGTGCCAAGGTTGAACCGTTCTCACAACAAAAGTGCCAGTTAGAATATCTATGTAACGACGCACTGTGTGGTCTGAAATGGCCATCGATCGGCCGAGCTCTGAAAAATTTAATATATTTCCGTGCACATGTGCAATCATTTCCCAAATGCGACGCATGGCTGCAGGAGGAATATTAAATCCGAGTTGGGGAATGTCCCGCTCTAAAAAAGTACGAATGTATTCGCGCAGCCACATAAAAGCATCGGCGTCATTGTCTGCCAAATAAGACAGTGGATAACCGCCGCGCAGTTGGCGAACTTGATTATTTTCAGTCTCTTGAATCGAAAAGGGGGGGATTTCTAGAAAAGCAATACGCCCAGCTAGCGATTCAGAGCCTTGCTTAATGAGATCTCGAGACGCACTGCCGAGTAATAGTATTGGAATTTTGCGCTTGTTAGCATCAATAAATGATCTTAAATAGCTGAATAATTCTGGTTTGAGTTGGATTTCATCAACAACTAAAAATTTTAATTCAGGAGTTATATTCAATGAGGGTGAATTGAGTCTTGCTAAATCGAGTGGGTTTTGTAAGTCTAAAAAAAGTCCCCCATTCCCTTTTTCTAGAGTCCATTCACGCGCCAAAGTAGTTTTGCCCACCTGGCGGGGCCCCACGAGTGCCACAACGGGAAAGACTTTAAAAAATGACTGAATTTTTTCTTTAAATTTAAGACGTTGCATTTTATCCTTGAAAATTCGAGATCAGACATCGAGATTTCAATGATAAGGCATTTTACCTGCAAACACAATCTGTTGCGACTGAAAATATCCTTCACAGATGCCACAAGAGAAATTCACTCAATTGTCACTTTCGTTAAAAGACTCTGCTGAATTTCTTGCCACTGAGCTGATGTTTGCGGAAGTTCGGTCCAGTTTTTAGTTTTCCAAAGCGCTTCTAAAAATAATTGCCACGGCACAATGTGAATATTGGACGACAAAAGTTGATAGCGAGGCACTGTACACACAAGTATTTGGTGCGAAAAATTCCCCTCGCTTGAAATTGCCACAAGATCCTTGAGGTCGTCTGATTGTGGATTATAAGTAGATTTTAACTCAATTGCCAAGGATTCGTTTAATATAAAATCAACTTCAAGGCCGCTATCGCTGCGCCAATAATTCAGTGTTTCTCCTCGTCCATAAGATTGAGAAGCTCTGAGTTCTTGAAAAATAAGCTGCTCAAAAAAGTGGCCAAATTCAGGAGTTCCCGGTGCAATTTTCGCTCTTCCCTGCAAATACCGCGTCACACCAACGTCGAACAAATAAAATTTTGCCGACGAAACGGATTTTCGTTTTGAGCCCGATTTCCATGGTAATAATTCATAGGCAATGAGTGTTTCATTTATGATTTCGAAATATTCCTGAACCGTAGTACGTGCGACTTGAGAGTAGGCAGCAATTTTAGTTGTGTTGAGTTGCTGGCCAGAACACAATGCTGCAACTTTCAAAAATCGACTGAAAGCAGGTATGTTGCGAGCTGCACTTTCTGCAATTATTTCTTGCTGAATGTAGTCTGAAGTGTAAGCCGATAAATCTTCAGCAATAGAACTTGAAAAATAAAGGTATGGAATGAGGCCCGTTTCAAAAACTGTATTTAATGCATAAAAACCCAGTTCCGACCAAACAAACGGGTGCAATTGTTTGCTTCGTGCTCTGCCACCTAAAAGATTCACACTACCTCGACGTAGTTTTCGATCATTTGATCCGGTGAGCACAAATTTATGACCAACATCTTCTATCAGGGAGTGAACTTCGTTCAGGAGTTCTGGAATTCTTTGAATTTCGTCGATTATAATGATTCGCGGTTTGTCAGCCAATTCTGATCTTAAAAGACTAGGATTATGATTGAGGCGCAGGAAAGTATCGCTGTGCAATAAATTGTATGTTGTCGTTTCGGGAAGAGAAATTTTGAGCAATTAACTTTTGCCGGTTTGACGTGGGCCCAACAAAAAAAACGATTTATCGGTTGCCATTTTGGCGGCGTCCAGAATTCTTTGAATATACATGATCTTACCTTTTGAAATCGGAAATTGCCGCCGGCTCCGGCAATTTTGGCCGTAATTTGCCGACAGTGCCGGCACTTTTCAATTTAGCAAACTTCGAAACTAAGGAATAGCTGTAGAATACTGAATCTGTGCGGAATTTTTTACATGGCGCTAGGGTCATCTTGAATCAAAACAAAATCAGCAGTCGCCCAATTTACATAAAAAGAATCGTCCACTCTCACTTGGTAAACTTTCAATTTTTGTAAACACCTCTGTGGCGCTTTCTGTTTTATTCACTACTTGCTTCAGAAAATCGATGGGAAGTTGCAATGGAAACTCTGACTTCCGAGATTCAGCACCATAGGGAATAAATTCTTGTTCTGCAGTCAATTCTATATGGCCTCCTAAAATCCAGTCTATTTTATGAGTCATTGAAAAGGCAAAAAGGAGCTTGAAACTTTCTTTTATTTTGGACCAATCAGAAACAAATAAATGCCCCGGATAAAGAGTATCACCACTGAGCAATAGTTTTTCTTTTTCATCATAAATCGCAATACTGCTGTTATCGTGTCC
>JAYTOT010000298.1:0-16082 GCA_043747645.1 Pseudomonadota bacterium
TCAGCATGGAATAGCTTTTGCGACGAAGAAGGAAATATCAAAAATCTTTGCACAAGAGATTGGGCGCATAACGGTACTTAAATTACGTAATTGGTATAATTTAGACTATTTAAGCGAATGTGCGTAAATGCTGGAAGTGTAAAAATCTTTTTCTGATTTCAAAAATTAAAATTGTCTGGGTCTGGCCCAAATCTTTTACCGCAATCTAAGGCACGAATGGCAGCCATATCTGCTGCATCTAATTCAAAATCAAAGGCCTCTGCATTTTCGACCATGCGCAATGGGTTGGTTGTTTTAGGAATGGTCAAAATATTTTCTTGAATATTCCAGCGTAAAATAATTTGCGGCACTGTGCGTTTGTGTTTCGTTGCTAACGATTCCAATGTTACGTTATCTGCAAATTTCCCTTGCATGAGGGGGCTCCATGCCTGCACTGTGATGCCAAGCTTGGTGCAATAATTACGCAGTGGAATGTTCTGTAAAAGCGGGTTAATTTCTACCTGATTTAATGCCGGCACCACACCAGATTTCTCTGCTAAGGCTTTTAGATGATGCTCATGATAATTACTCACACCAATGGCTCTCACGCGTTTGCTTTCGGCAATTTTTGTGAGTGCAAGCCAAGGTTCTACAATTCGGCCCTTTATGGGCCAGTGAATTAAGTAGAGATCAAGTGTTTCAAGCCCTAGTTTGTCTAGGGTAATATTGAATCCGTCTAGCTCTTTTCCGCTGCGAATATCGTCGTTCCATAATTTAGAAGTCACAAAAATTTCAGAGCGTGCAATGCCAGATTGCGCCATGGCTTTGCCCACGCCTGTTTCGTTACCGTAAATTGCTGCAGTGTCGATGAGTCGATATCCCATTTCAAGAGCTTTGAGTGTCGATTCTTGAACTGTATTTCCGTCGTTTACTTGCCAAACTCCAAGACCAAAAACGGGGATTTTAACACCATTATTAAGTGTGTGGGTTCGGGTCGATAAGCATTTTGCTGCGTGAGAACTTATCATTTCAAAAGTCTCCAGAAATTAAAGTAACAATTTTAACAGTGCGGTAAAAATATAGGTTTGCACCTAAAAATTTTTGGATTTTGAAATAGTACTATAAGTCATGCAATACAACTAGAATATGCCAGCTCTTTTTTGTTCAAATGCAGTTTTCCATTCCTAATATCCCTGAAGTTCTTCCTCGGTTATGTACCAGTCGCCTTCGTCCGAAACAAAAACTTGCCCTTGGATGCTTATTTCTGTTCCGTGCGGCACAGACACCTTGTCTACTGCAATAATTTTATCTAAAGTATAAGCACCGGATCCATTCTTGGAAGCTAAGATGTCCCCTTTCTTAAATAGAAATTCCTTGAATTCTGGTGGAAAAAAATTTCCGTTTTTCATTTAAAAATTCCTTTTTGGCAGAATGCCTTTAATATTTGCCTGAAAAAACGAGATTCTCACTATGAGGTTCGAACTTCCAGGGACATTTCAACTTTGACATTGATTGTACTAAACTTTCGAGTTAATTAACCGAAAGGTGAAATATGAATCAAGACCCGCTGTCACAAATTTTTGGCGCATTGGCCGACCCCACAAGGCGGGCAATCTTGGCAAAATTAACCCAAGGTGAAACCACTGTGTCGGAACTTGCAAAGCCTTTTTTAGGTGACATGAGTTTGCCGGCAGTGACCAAGCACCTTAAGGTTCTCGAAAAGGCGGGACTCATTACAAAGTCAAAAGACGCGCAGTGGAGGCCATGTAAGTTGAACAGTGAGCCCTTTAAAGACGTCGCTTTTTGGCTCGAACAGTACAAAGGATTTTGGGAAGAAAGTTTCGATAGGCTCGATGAGTATTTAAAAACTGTGGTTAAATCTAAGGCGAAAGGACAAAAAAATGGTAACAAGAAGCAAAGAAAATGAGATATCAGTCACCAGAATTTACGACGCACCGGTTAAATTGGTGTGGGATGCATGGGCTGATTCAAAACAAGTCGCACAATGGTGGGGGCCACGTGGATTCACAATTACGACACAAAGCAAAGATTTAAAAGTTGGCGGCCAATGGATTTTTTTAATGCATGGGCCAGGCGGTGTCGACTATCCAAATAGAATTCAATATTTAGAAGTCGAGAAACACGCTCGCCTGGTATACGACCACGGAAGCAACGACGACAAACCACCCATGTTTCGGGTGACGGTTCAATTCAGCGACGTCAATGGCAAAACAAAAATGGAAATGTCCATGGCGTGGCCCACTGCACAAGCGGCTGCCGAAGCAAAAAAATTCATCAAATTGGCCGGCGGATATTCAACATGGGATCGCTTGGCAGAATATTTAACTTTCGAATCTTCAGGTCGAGAATTATTTGTTATCAACCGGAGCTTTGATGCACCTATGGGGCTCATGTTTGACATGTGGACAGACGCAAAACACTTTGCACATTGGATGGGCCCAACAGGTTCATCCATGGAATTTATGCGCTCCGAAGTGCGACAAGGCGGAAGCTCGTTTTATTTATATACCGCAGCCGATAATATGAAAATGTACGGTCGCATTAATTACCTCGAAGTCGAGCGTCCAAACCGTTTAATTTACACGCAACAGTTTGTCGATAAAGACGAAAATATCTGTGCCAATCCCATGGCTCCGACCTGGCCTGTAACAATGTTGACCACTGTTACTTTTGCAGAAGAAGCTCCCAACAGAACCCGAATCACACTTGTTTGGGAACCGCATGGCAAGGTGGCTCCTGAAGAACTGCCAACATTTATTTCGGCCCGTGCTGGCATGGCAGGCGGATGGACAGGATCGTTTGATAAACTGGAAGACTATTTGCCGAGTCAAATGAAGTGAATTACATTTCTTGAGGTACTATTTTAATTGTGAAATATAATGCTCTTAATTGGCAAATTTGTAGCGTTAGTTCTGGTTGTTTTAGCACCTGTCGTATTGAATATTTTTCTCGTTCACTTGTTTTTGGCTCCACAAGGAATTCCAGTTGCAGTAGCGGTAGGGGTAGTTGAAATTTATTTGGCATTCTTTTCAGCGGAGTATAGCCCGAAAATTAAGGCCATTTTTCACACTTAAATAGACGGAGATCTCATGACTAACTACTCACAAATAACTATCGAAGCAGTAATTTCTCGCCCCTTATCAGAAGTGTGGTCGCGATTTACGCAGCCCGAACACATCACTCAATGGAACTTTGCCTCCGACGATTGGCAATGCCCTAGGGCTTCCAATGATCTCAAAGTCGGTGGAAAATATTCCGCGCGCATGGAAGCCAAAGACGGTAGTTTTGGATTTGATTTAGTGGGAATTTACAGCGAAGTTGTCGACCAAAAAAAATTAGCTTATACCATGGAAGACGGACGCAAAGTCACTACCAAGTTCGAAAAAATTGGCGATTCCACTAAAGTAACAACCAAGTTTGATGCGGAAAAACAAAACTCCGAAGAATTGCAAAAATCTGGCTGGCAAGCAATTTTAAACAATTTCAAAAAGTATGCGGAGCGTTGAATGTCTACACCAGCAAAAAATACCATTTGCCTTTGGTTTAATAACGATGCCGAAGACGCCGCAAAATTTTATGCAAAAACTTTTCCTAATTCCTCAATCGGCGCCGTACACCGCGCGCCTGGTGATTATCCGTCAGGTACCCAGGGCGACGTGTTAACTGTTGAATTTACGGTCATGGGAATCCCGTGTCTCGGGCTCAACGGTGGGCCAATGTTTAAGCACAGCGAGGCTTTCTCGTTTCAGGTCGCAACAATCGACCAAGCCGAAACCGACCGCTACTGGACTGCAATTGTAGATAACGGTGGGCAAGAAAGTGATTGCGGATGGTGCCGCGATAAATGGGGCATATCGTGGCAAATTACGCCTATTGTACTCACCAAAGGCTACACAAATTCCGACCCTGCAGTCGCCAAGCGCGCGTTCGAAGCCATGATGCAAATGCAAAAAATCGACGTGGCAAAAATTGAAGCTGCCATGCGTGGGTAGGCATCAAGAAATTCCCGTTTGTGAATATTAACTGCATTTTTTTCCATGTTATCAATAAACTAAAACCATGAGAATCCATCGCAATGTCTGACACATTAATTCTCAGCAGTTCATCGCCAGTATTTAATTTTGATCCTTACCGCAGCGATGTTAATGTGCAAGAAATCGAACTGTTGCGGCTATTAACTCGTCCTATTATGGGTGCCGGGGGAATTATTCAGCGCGCGCATTTTTCGCCTGACGGAAAAGAAATGACAGCCGCCATTGTTCCTGGTTTAAAATTAGCGCTTACGCAGCGAGCACTAAATTCTAAAATGGTTGCAAATGGCATTGCAGCACTCATCAAATACCGCATCCCAGAACGTGGTATTTGGGTCGCAGGTACAGAAAAAATTCTGATCCAGTCGGCCGAGTGGCATATGAATCCCATTTGTGGAGTTGAAATTTTAGACAACGAAAGTTTTAAATTAAATTTTGAATCTAAGCCTGGTTTTGAAAATATTCCGGGAGCGATTCAAGAACTTTTGGCACGTTTGAGCGCAGGTGCTAAGTCAACTTTCTGGATTTCAGATCCTGAAAAAAGGTCCGATTTTGTATCTAACTATGACTTGGAAATAATAAGCGAAAGAATTTTTATTAAATTTAAATCTCACAGAATTGAGATCCTAAAATCTGGTAGCGATTGCCTAAAAGCAGATTTTTTTGATGACGGCCAATTGCTTTCAATCGCCGAAAAAGCTCAATATGAAGCCTCGCTCTCGCAAGAAGCAAGTACGTTGGTCGCAATTTTAAACACGATAGAAATTCCGCCTCTGGAGTGCCCTCTATTTGCAAAGGTGATACGCAAAATCGCCCAACAAACCGCTACTCTTGCGAGAGATGTTCGACTTTCAAATTCGCACATTGAGAGCAATGAAGCCGGTTACACCGATGGAATTTCGTGGTCAGAAAGTGAATTTAATGCAGCCAATGTGCAGAAAAAAGAAATTCGTGTTTTGATGCCCGCCCAAAACTTGTTGCTCCAAAAAGAGATAGTAGCCGAATTTGCAAAAATGGCCGCAAAAGTTTCAATTTCAATTCGAAATGAATTGAGCAATGTGAGCGATTATCATATCTATTTTATAAAATTTCCAATGACAAATAGGCGGCAAAAATGGATGCAAGGAGCCATACAAAATTTAGGCTTGTTACCTTTGGTAGCAGGTGCTCCAAATACAAACCAAGCTCTCTCCGAAGGCCAGCGCACTTCTGCATCTACGGCGCCAGTTCGTACCGATGTATTGTCCGAAATTGAAAGGTCGTTGCGACAAGAAATTTCTATAATTCCACTCACGCGAAACCGCAAATCTATTTATTCAAAAAAATTGAGTCCGGTTGTTTTCAGATATTCTGGTAATAATTCTCCAGAATTTTTTGAAAGAGAAGTAGATAAAGATTAAATGGGTTGTTGTGCTTTTGGTTTGCGCAATGTTACGGCGCGCATTTACTTTACGAGACTGGGGTGTGACCCCAAAAAAAAATGGAAAGTGACATATTTTTAGCAGGAGTGACTCAAATTTCAAATATTTGTTTTAGTCCCTGCAGCCAAGGCAATGCCATTACATTATTTTCGTATTTCTTAGGCAAAGAATCACGGCTCAAAATGAAACAATTTTTAGAATCTAAGTCTTTCATCAATGAAAAAGTTTTGTTTAAATTCACTGTGCCCAAATTGTCACATGACTTGATTTCAATGAAAACAGGATCACCAAATCCTTTGTCTATAACCAAATCTATTTCGTTTTGTGACTCTGACTGCAAAAAACTCAATTGCCAGTCTGGTTTGAAATAAGCGCACAGAGTTTTGCATTCCAGAATCACCATGTGTTCAAAGGCATCGCCAAAGGCGCTTGTGCCAGGTATGAGTGGCGACTCTAATTGGCGTTTTAAAGCCTTTGTTACCCCCGTATCAAAGAGGTAAAATTTAGATTTCAATCTCAGTTTTTTACGAATCGAACTATTGTATGCTGGAAGGCTGAAACCAATAAGTGTGTCTTCTAAAATTTCATAATAACTAGAAATTGTGTTGTGACTCACTCCCAAGTCTCTGCCAATTGATGCGGTATTAATTATTTTTCCATTCATTTGTGCAGCAACTGCTAAGAATTGTCGAAAGGGATTTAAATTTCGCACAAGTTGTTCAGCAACCACTTCTTCTGCGAGATAGGTTGATTCATAGGCACGAAGCAAATCCTTTTTGGCATCAGAGGCTTCTGTGGTCGCCACAAGTGGCAGCCCTCCCCAGTTCATTTTAAACTGCTCAAAATCGGCGCGGTGTTGTAATTCCATGCAAGTTAATGGCCACAAAGATCTGCTTACGGCACGGCCTCCTAGCATATTGGCTTGTCCTCGCTTTAATTTACGAGCGCTGCTTCCAGTAAGTACAAAGCGAAACCTTTTCTTGGCCATTTCTATTTGCACGATATCAAGCAACAGCGGCGCCCGTTGAATTTCATCGATTACAACTGTTTTGATTTCGGAACTCAGTGCATCGAGTGCTTTGCTCAAAGAATTTGGTGAATCGAGAAATGGCAAAAGTTCTTCGTTTTTCAAAAGGTCAAAAGTGAAAGTGTCAAATGCAGAAAATTTTTGATTGAGTAAAGTGGATTTGCCAGTAGCTCTGGCTCCAAAGAGAAAAAAATTTAGTGTTTCTGGTAGATTAACAATTCGTGTCAGCATGGTTACATAATTCCGGTGTTTCTGTAAGTGAGGTGACCGTATCAAATTAAATATTTAAAATCAATGTTTTATCTGCAACTCGTCGTATGCGCGCGCTTTAATATTTTTCGAATATTTTAAAGCATTAAAATGAATTGCTTGCTGCATATCTGACAAGAGGCCTTTTTAGGCTGAATCAATGCAAAGGCACCCTCAGCTTTCTCACTACGGGGTCCGACGCAGTAGGTAAAAAGCCGCCTCAGGCTCCCCTCATTTTTAAAGTAATTTATTTAAAAATGAGGGGAGCCTGAGGCACTTTCAAATTTATAGGCCTGATATACTTACATTTATTGGAAGCTTCAAAGTGCAGCGAAATCCATTTCAAAACGGAACGCCGGTGGATGGCGATTTTTACTACACCAACATACCTCTGCTCAATTCCATTCAAAACTACCTAGAAAACAATGTTCACAATGTCTGGAGTATTATTTGCCAGACAAAACTCTGAATCACCCGATGTGAAGTTACTTATTCAAAACAAAACAGGAAATCGATAAAATCTTGTTTCATACAACCCTCACGCCAATAGGGTACAACATAATTTTTTTTTGACAAAGATATGTATGATTTTTTGGAACTGCATTTTTCAACCGAGAACCTGAAAAACGTCGATTTACTTTTAAGAGCAGGTAGCTCGAAAAAATATGACTCTAAAACAAGTTTCAAGGATTTAGTTTTTGCTTTTTTAAAAACATTAAAATAATCACACGATAAATTAAGTATCTTGAGGTTCAATGTTCTTCGTGCTCTAAACCCCATCAATTTGTGCCCGAATTCCCGCCGAGTCGACTTGAATCCAATATTCTGCAATCTGCTCGCCCTCGACTCTATAAACTGCACTGCCGCGCTGTACCAATGGCGCTCCTGTGGGTTTTTCACCAAATAAACTGCCGCAGTGATGACCATCTTGGCGCCAACGCACGAACACTTTTTGCCCTTCGCTTATTATTTCTTCGATTGTTACTGAGAATTGCCCGTTCTGTCTCATCATCTCTCGCACATGGTCGGCATAATTCAACGGGCTGCGCTCGAAAATCGGAGTTTTAGGCGCCGATACCACCTGATGCGCAAGCACAAGTTCGGTCAAAAAAAGTGTCGCTTCTTCAAGTGCGGTGCCGGAGCGGATGCGCTCGTAAAATTTTAAGACCGTTTCATTGGGCGTTCTCATCTGAAATATTCCTTTGCGGGAGTAATGTTTTTTTGGGCAGCTATTTTTTGAAATAATATTTGAAAAATATGCAACAACCTATTTTTTTCGGAGCGATACCGCAATGAGAATTTCTCGAAAGTTCGAAAATGTGATTTACTGGAGTGCCTCAGTCAATTCCTTTGGAAATTGGTGCACAGTATTTGGTTTGGCATTTTTGGTGCAACAAAAGTACGGAGGAACTGCATTAGCCTTTGCCTTAATTGCCCAATCATTGCCCATGATCGCTTTTTCGCGCAAAGTCGCAGAGCGATTTAACACATTTAATTTAATTCCACTATGGTGTACTCTTCAGTTAATTGCTGCCATAAATGTGGCAATGTTGAGCTTTTCTCATTCTCTAATAAGTATTTTTGCATATATGTTTATCAGCAGTACGGTTGGAAGTATTTCTTCCTCTGCCTTTAGAACAATCATGGGCACCTATGTTGAAAAAGAAAATACTGCCAGAGTTTTTTGAAAAAGTGGCGCATTAACGTCTTCTTTTATAACTCTCTCGACAATAGTGGGAGTTTATATATCGAAATTTTTTGGTCTCAATGCCCTTTTTCTTGTCGATGCTTTAAGTTTTATTATCGCCGCTGGCATTCTCTTTTTAAACCGATCGGCAATACCATTGAATGCACCACAGGAATTGATAAATAAAACTGCCTTTAAAATTTTTCAAGTTCTTGCAGAAGCATGCCGCTCGTTTACCGATACCATTACTTTGAATTCTAAATTAAAGTCGAAACCCAGCGGTTTTTTCGCCGTAGCTCTCTCAATTGGTATTGTTTTCAGATCATCGGTGCATTTATCAATGGGCTCGAATTTTCACTTTTTGCCAAATACGAATTCACTGAAAAGTTGGTTGGCTTTACTTTGAGTGCATGGGGTATCGGACATTTATTTGCCATGTTTATCCCGTCGCGATTTGTGTCTTTCTTGAATATTAGCAGATTGTCTTTTTTGTATTCTGGTTTTTTGGCAATCGTATTTATAATTCCAAATTTGTGGTGTGTTATTTTTTGCTATGGACTGGCCGGATTTTTTTATGCAATTCTGGCCGGAAAGCTCAAAGCGCAACTTCAAACAACCCAGCCCACAGATGTTTCTGCTCTAGAAATGTGGGCCAACCTGGGGTTGAGTTAGTTCATGACTCTCTTTCATGAAAATCGAAACAAAAAACTCGCTTAATTATTATAAAAATAAAATACTAAATTGGTTTTTGAGCACTTGCAGAAAACCAAAAATTCGGCAATTTGATTAGTCTACTGCCCCAATTTTTGAGGATAAAATTTAATAAATGTGCGGCGTCGTTAAAAATATGATAGTGTTTCATTTGATTGGAGGAACCATGACCGCCGCCAAAAAATTGAAATCAATAACAATTGAAGAATTCGAAACTCAATATTTTGAAACGCGCTGCCAATTTCACAACGGCGAAGTTTGGGAGGCTCAGGCGACATCACCAGATCATAGCTATTTACAAAGCACAATTTCGCAAGCAATTGGAATGCTATTCAACAAAATCGGTGGCCCATTGCGCCCCGGAGGCTGGTGGATATTTACAGAAGTTGCTGTGCGCTATTCAGATAAAAGTCTATTTAGCCATGATATTGCAGGATGGAAACGATCACGATTTCCAATTCGCCCTCAACGGTATCCCATAAAAGACAGACCCGACTGGGTTTGTGAGATTTTATCTTCAAATTCTTCTAACGATCGCATCAAGAAAAAGTCTGTATTGCATGAGCACGAAGTTCCCTTTTATTGGATCGTAGATTCAATTGAAAAGACTATTGATGTTCTCAAATGGACACAAGAAGGCTATGTGTCTATCCTTGATGTCACTGAAGGATTTGAAGGAAAAATTCCGCCATTTGACTCTGTTACGTTAAAGGCAAATGTGCTTTTTGGTGAAGAAGATGAATGAATATTTGATCGTTTTTGAAAATTAAATTCCACATAAACATTTTGAATGAAATTGCACTAGTTTTAGAAAAAGAATTTAGTTTGCTTAAACAACATAAAAATAAATGTGCCGGAAAAAATACTGACCAACGCGTTCCTGCGCCAAAGATGCACCAGGACAACAATTGATATCGACATCAGTTCAGGTAATTTGAAATTTGTAGATTGAAAAACTGAGTCTTTGACAGAGTATATTACTAGTAAACTCAGTATTGCTGCTGGCAATGTTTTGTTGATATTTAGCACTGTTGAGTGATGTGCTATTCTGCCAGGAAGCAAAAATGCGCTCAGTCTTGTTAAAAAAGTGGCGAGAGTCATCGCAGCAATGAATATCACCATTTCTAAATCAGTCATTATTTTTTACTCCTCATTGCCGAAATAACAATTGCAAATCCTATGGAAATTAAAAGAAAATGAGATTCGGCGTGTAGAAGTATGGTTATTGCCCCTGCGGCGACCCCAGCAAATATCGGAAAAATGTCACGATTTTTGAGCCATTGTTCCAGTAAAAGAACGAGAAAAAGAGCAGTGAGCGAGAATTCTAAGCCTGTGGCGTCAAACTTGATTGAAGTCCTCAGCAGTGCTCCGAGAGTGCATCCCAATACCCACCATGCATGGTTGATTGCAGTAAGGCCTAATATAAAAGTTTTGTCCTCTGGCTCTGGGAGTTTTTGCGACGACAAGACAATTGAAACAGTTTCGTCGGTCATTCCAAATATTGCGTATAATTTTCCCCAGCCGTAAACAGAAAATCGGTTCATAAGTGCGAGGCCGTAAAACAAGTGTCTCAGATTTAAAAGGAGTGTAGCCGCAAACACTTCCGCGATACCAGCACGATTCGCAAGTAACGTAACAGCCATGAATTGCGCAGCACCAGCGTAAATAAAGATGCCCATAATGGTCGACCACCACCAATCCAACCCTAAGCCTTTCAGCAAGACTCCAAACGCCATTCCGAGCGGAATGTATCCGAAAGCAACGGGGAGTGACTCTTTAAATATTTTCTTAAACAGATTAATCCTCCTTGGTAAAATGCAACTGAAAACTTTAGAACATACGTTTCAATTATGATGATTGGATTAATTCGTAAAAAGTAGATTTAGTTTAAAAATAAACAATTTGAAAATTAAATCTAAAAAATATAATTTGGATTCTAAATAAAATTACTCGACCAACTTCATCATTGCCTGCATCCAAGATTTCAAGCCGGTTTTATCGGTAAATATTTGTTGCAATTGTGGTGGATTAGTTGAAAGAATGCTGACAATAAATGAATAGACTGAAATGTCCGCCGCAGTTGGTTCTTGGGTGTTGAGCAGAAAGGGCTGTTTTTTGAGGCGTTCATCGATCAATTTAATTGTGCGTGCCAATGAATCAATTTTATCTTCGTCGGGTCGTTGCAGGTAGCCTTGATTTTTAAGAAAATCTCTAATTTTTCGACGAATGATAGGTAATATAGTTAATCTAACAGCTGCTGGCATCGAGCCAAAAGCTGAATTTTTAAAATCAGGCCAATTGAGTTCGTGAATCCATCTAAAATACACAAGTGGGTAACGGAGGTTTTCGTCGGCCCAATCTTCCCACACTTGAGCATCTAAAATAAAATCTTTCGGGTAGAGTTTAGACTCTCCATTGAGTGAGTTGAGGTGCTCTAGAATTTCAGTCGAGTCTTCAATTTTTTTTCCATCTACTTCTGCTACGGGCAAAGTGTTGCGCAATGCCCAAGAGGGAGTTCCGTTGACATATTTAATTTCAAGCGGAATTTTAAGGTATCGCGCAGCATAAATAGCTTTTAAGCAGTAAGGTGATGTTGATTCTAAATCATTGAATCCAGCCCAGGAATAAACGAGGCATTTTACATTCATAAATTATCCTTCTTTTTAAAATGCAGAATTTCGGGAAGCGCAATTCTATGCTATGGCGAGGCTACACTTTGCGAGACCATTGGCAACTCTCAAGACGAATGGCAAAATTGCAAATATGAAAATAATATTGTTTCTTATTTTTACTCAAATCAATCGCCATTGGCGAACTGACCATGTGTTTTTTGGAACTTGGAATTCTTTGGTTGTATCAATTCTTTCCCAACCCATGGACAATTGTTCTGGGCTTAATTCCACTTGCTCTCGTCTAAAATACATATGCCGGTGCTAAATTTGTAACTCTGCCCCAGTATTTTGCTTCTCAATTGAAACCATTGTTTTTAGTGCGCTGCTATTGACATGGGAGCGAACGAGTGCCACTGCAATCTTTACATTGCGGCTACGGAATATTACATCGAAATTGCCACTCAAATTTGCGCAATTTTCCAGTTAATAGGGATTTTATTTGGTTTCGCAATCATTGCAAAAATCCTGATGTCATTGACACAGGCATGGATAATTTCAATTTGCGGCTTTTTAATTGCCACATTTTTTGACGGCAGTTATTGATCCAAAGCTTCTATTTTGACTGTTTTAAACAAACTTGACCCTGGTTTACTTCTATTTGCATATCAAGCAAAGCCAAAAGGTCTGGTTGATGCGCAATTATAAGCAGAGTTTTGTCGCGAAATTCCGATCGTAAAATATTTAATATTGTGGTTCTGGTAACTATATCTACTGCAGATGTGGGTTCATCAAGCAATACAATTGGTGTTTTTTTAATCAAAACCCGCGCAAGACTGAGCAGTTGAGCTTGGCCTGAACTTATTAATTGCGAATCATCCAGTATGGTACTCAATCCATCTGGAAAACTTTTTAACTTTGGAGTGAGGTGAGAGCGCTCTATTGCATGCAGCAATTCTTCCTCTGTGGCCATGCCGGTTGGGTCTAAATTAAAACGAAGGCTTTCGTTAAATACAACAGGGACCTGAGGAACATAAGAGAAAATAACGCTCCGTTGTGCCGGACTCAAAGCATTAAGTGGTTTTTCTCCCAATAAAATTTCTCCTGAGGTGGGTTCCATAAATCCAAGAAGCACTCTAAAGAGCGTTGATTTTCCAGAACCAGTGCGCCCATAAATACCTACATGAGACCCTGCTGGAATTTCGAACGAAACATTTTGCAATGCTGCTTCGCTGCTAGACTCGTAACTTACGGTGACATTTTTAATGGACAATAAATCTGGCTTAACACTAATATTTAGTGAGCTATTACCGTTAGAGGTTCGAGGCGAATTATGGTCCGTTTTGCCGTAAGGTTTGTCTCGATGGGGATCGGTTTTTGGAATTTGAGCCAGATCTGTGACACGCTCGAATCCAACAATGTGTCGGCCAGTCTCCACAGAATATTCTACAAACCAATCCATAAGGTTGAGCGTTCCCAAACTTAAAATCAATGCTAAACCAAGGTCACTTGTGTTCACAATTCCATTTTGAGTCGCAACGCAAGAGTAAATTGCGATTCCTGCCGTGAGGCTTCCGGCAATGAGGGGTGCACGGGCCGCATACCAAGATGAGAGCATAAATTGCCAAATTCCGAAGGTGATTTGTTGACTCAATTGCGCATTGAGTCGCGATGCAAATTCTTTTTCGCGCCGAAAAACAACAATTTCCTGTCTTCCTTCTACAGTGTTCTGAATCAGTGAAGCCATGCGTGCGCGGCATTGTGCATTGTTTCTTTCAAGCCATTGTGCTGCAGGTCGATACTTTGCTTGAAAGTAACAAAACGCCAAAGCGAGAAATAAAATCAAAAAAAGAAGTGGTGTGTAAATAAATGAGATGAATATTAAAGTAACAATAATTTCGACCGCAAAGCGTACCGAGTAAAAAAACGAAGTTGGTAATTTTTTGGGGTTGTCTATTTGGTCGAAATCGTGTGACAGGCTGCTCAGAATATTACCAATGGGAATACTGCGAATTTTTAATATTTGGGTCGAAAATAGGCTTTCTATAATTTGTTCATGCAGTTTAACAGAGAGCGTAAAACACCTTTTGTACCACACTCGTATTTGTAAAAACATAGCAAAACCGCTTAAAATTTCGAGCAGTGCAAACACTAAAATCCCAGACAATAAAATTTGTTTTGTTTGGCCGTTTTTCAAAAAATCGGGAATTCCAAATAGTCTAATCAGCGGATTTGCAAGTTCTGGGTTAGGCTCCGTAATAAGGGCCATCCAAGAATTGGAAATAACAGGTAGTAATGCAGCTAATACCAGGACAAAAATTATGATAAAACCGGATGTGCTTGGGAGATATTTTCCAAATTTAAACAGCAATGCGGCATAGGTGCGCAAGTTCGAATTTGTTAGTTTTGTTACTTTGTCGCTGACTTTTGGCTCAGATGGGTCGTCGGAAATATTTTCAAATAGTTCTTTTCGTGAGGTATTTAACGGTGCTATAAATGTATCATTTCTTTTGCTGTGTAGCATTTGTTTTAGTATTTCAGATGCGCGTGAGTCCTCTTCAAGTAGCTTATCAAGTGTGCCATCGGCAATAATTTTTCCTGCATCAAAAATAAGTATGCGTTCAAATTCTTCCAGGTGCTCAGGTTCGCTGAGAGCCATAATGCGCGTTACTTTATTCAATGCTCCAAATAAAACACTGGCGTTAATAAGTTTTCTTGTTGCGGAGTCGAGACCCGAGAAGGGGGCATCGAGAAACAATATTTTTGGCTTGAATAAAACTGCGCGCGCAAGAGCCAGTCGCTGACGCTGACCACCCGACAAGTTGGTTGCCTGGTCGTCAATAAGTGTATCAAGCCCCAAAGGCATGTCAGCGATTTCTGCTGAAAATTCGCATAAATTTAAAGCAGTGTGTATTTCATTTTCGGCAAATATTTTTCCTAAAGTAAGATTGTCGCGAATTGTGGAGGGAATGAAAAAACTTTTTTGCGAAACACAAGCGAGGTCATAAATATTGTTTTCGGTGCATTCGGTTTGCGGCTCGGTGGGCAATTTGAGGGCTTGGGAAATAAGTTCACTCAGGTAGTGGGACTTTCCGCTGCCTACGGGGCCCACAAGGGCCACGCTTTGGCCAAATTTAAAATCACTCAACTGGGGTCTGTCAATTCCGGCTTCACCCATTTTGAGAGTCACTAAACGTTTGTCTGCGCGATTTGTGGACGAGTCTAAAAAATCGCAAAGCCTTTGAGAAGCAGAAAAGCGTTGTAAACATCCATCGCCGACTTCGGGTAGTGAGCTAATAACTCTATTCACAAGGCGCAAAACAGCCATGGCCGAAAAAAGCACTGCTGCATTTAATGCGCCAGTTGTCCAAAAAATAGCTCCTACGGTAAAAATAAGCACAAGCGAATTAAGCACGGCCAAACACAATAAAAACAGAGATAACCTTGAGATGTATAAAAGGCGGTATTTTGCTTCGTTTGATCTCAGTGCGCTCATACGGCTTAAAAAAACATCTTGCCAGCCAAACGTACGAATAATTTCTAGTGCATTTAATATTTCTGCAGTGAGCGAAAGTCTGCTCTCTGCATTTTTTTGCGCCATCATTTGCCAATGGTAAAAACCTTTGCTCAATTTGCGCGAGGCCCATAATGCGAACATAAGCAGAAAAATTGCGACAAATGCAGATGTTCCCAAAAGTTGAAACAAATAAGTTGTTCCAAAAATAAAAACAACAGTCACATTAACAATTGCATACACATCCTTTAAAAAAAGGCTCGCCACTTCGCAGTCCGAGGAGAGTCGAAGTGAGGCCTCACCTACGCTCAATTTTTTTCCATTTTCGCAGAACATTTTTTGATAGCAAATATTTGTAAGTTTAAATTGAATTATTTTTCCGGCAACAATTTCGCCGTACCAGTTGGCATATTTGTGAATCATAGTTGAAATTAATGGCAATATTAAAAGTGTAATTGCAATTAAAATTACCGATCCGGTCGATAAATTTTCAGAAAGATTTATTGAAACGTTTTTACTTTGCTGGGCGTGTGCTAACAGCTGTTCAATAGCATAAGGCACCAACAAGCCAGCAGTTGCTGCAAGAGTTGCAAGTGCAGCGATAACAAAAAACAAACTACTATGGTACCTCATTAAACTGCTTAAAAATGCAGTGGGCGATTGGGTATTGAGCTGCAGATTCTTTTTGCCCTGTGCTTGGTTTAATACGGCATTGATCAGCTCATTCAGACGATCTTTTTCTGGGTCAACATTGATTTGTATTTGTCCGCGACATTTGCTTAATATCTGAGCCGAAGTTGTGAAAAAATCTCGAATGTGCAGGCAAGGCAAGG
>JAYTOT010000299.1:0-1530 GCA_043747645.1 Pseudomonadota bacterium
TGGATGCCAACGGTATGTTGTTCACTCAGCCATTTGCGGAAGTTCGAAATTTTCTTAAAGAACTTGAACTTATTCATGTTAGAAATAGTAAACCCAATAATAAATTTACGGCGACGCAATTAAAATGGTTAGGTATTTGTATTACTGCGATGGTTCTCATGGGAATGTTTTGCTTTGCTAGAATTCAAAGAGCTTCTGGCAATAAAATGTCTGCAAAAGCTTTTAGCTGGATGCTCCACTATTCTAAAATTTGTTGGGATTCAATTTTTGAAAAAAGTGTCATTCGACTCTTGGGCCTATTTGGAATCAAAGGTTTTTTAGTCGTAGACGACACTGACCGTCTTAGAGCTAAATCTACTTCAAAACTATTTGGAATACAGAAATTAAAAGACAAAAAAACAGGTGGCTATTCTACTGGTCAGAATATCGTCCTTTTGCTTCTTGTGACTGAGAAAATGACATTCCCGGTTGGTTTTAGATTTTTTATTCCCGATCCTGCATGGGTCGAATGGAAAAATAAAGACCGCGAGCTCAGAAAACAAAAAATACCGCGCAGACTTCGCCCTAAAAAACCTGAAAGAAACCCTCAATATCCGACCAAAATAACCATTGCAGGAGAACTGATCGCTAATTTTAAAGAACTTGCACCGGAAGTTAAAATACATGCAGTAAATGCTGATGCTGCATTTTGCTGCCATGAATTTACTCAAAAAATTGAACAGAATTATCCTTGCGTACAAATTATTTCTCAAATTCGCGGAAATCAACTTGTAAAAATTGGTAATCAAAAAGCAAAACAAGTTCAAGGAATCATGAAATCTAGGGCAGCTACAACTACAAAAATACTCTTGCGAGGAAAAATTGAGCAAGAGATTACATATGTGCATATTCGAATGTCGGTGCAATCGCATCAAAGAATTATGCAGGTTATTGCATTAAAATATGACAACGAAACAGAATATCGTTACATCGTGGCCACTGATTTAACTTGGCGAGGTCTGGATGTCATACGTGCATATTCAACAAGACGGCTTATTGAGGTTTTCTTTCAAGATTGGAAGGGGTATGACGGATGGGGAAAGTCGGCCTGCCAACGCGGTATTGATGGAGCACGCAGAGGCGTAATCCTGAGCCTGTTGGTAGACCACTTTCTTCTTTCGCATCCTATCCAAATTGAACGGGTGAAAATCGGGGCTGCTGCATTCACGAGTGGCAGCCTTCAGCGTTACCTGCAATCAAGAGCGATTCTTGATGCGGTTGCCCAAATTTTGGAATCTACTGATCCCAAAAAAATGCTGCGGGAGTTATTCAACACCTTAGAAAAATGTGTTGAATTCCGACCGTCAGATAAGCACATGACCGGCCGTGATCTTGGCGATTTTCTGCCCTCACCGAGCTTGTTTCATAAATTCAAGCTCCGCAGTGCATAGAATTCGTCACAATTAATTCGCCCGAATCACTGGATTTATGCGGGATGTATTTTGGCGGAAAAATACTTATATTCCGCTCTTAATAACTGGGGAAACGAGT
>JAYTOT010000300.1:0-2720 GCA_043747645.1 Pseudomonadota bacterium
AGTGAAAACCACGGCTTTTGACATTACCAAAAAAGTCTCTATACCCCACCTCATAGCAGTTTCTTAAAGTATGGCAAATGCTAAGCTAAAGTCATGAAACCACTCTCACTAGATTTACGCCAAAGAATCGTTAATGCTGTCAAGAACGAGAGATTAACAGCAAAAGTGTGTTCTGTACCGATGAATTGCCCAGCAATAAAAGCCCGTGTCTCCCTCGTAAAAGTCTATGGGCTAATACTAACAAGAAAATGCAACTTGGAGATTGGACAAAACAAGCATTTTGCGATCTCAAAATTTTTCTAGAAATGCAAAAATAATAAATGGCAATTGTCTACTATTTATGTGGATAAATTGTTTTCAGCACGCTCTCAGTGCTACCTCAGCGCTCGAGTTATAGGGTAAAAAGGCGGGAATTTAGTTCAAAGGAGAAAAATCACATGCAACGCAGTAGCTCGAGTAATCATTCACAATTGGGGAAAACCATGCCAAACAAAATCCGCTTAATCTGTAATTCAGTTCATTTTTCGCCGATGTTACGCACCGAACTACAAAAATACGGCTTAGCGCTTTCAGACAATGCCGAACACATCATCTTGGTTGAATCATCACTTGGCACAGTTTTGAGCGAACTCGAGAACTCCGAAATTGACCCGAGCAAAGTGGTTGTCTTCACCCCTAATCCATGCCCCGAATACTGGCAAGATGTCCTCGAGATGGGCGTACTTGGATTGGTGGTGAGTGGTCTCAATAAAGGCATGGTCTTGGCTGCCGTAGAAGCTCTAAGCACCAAACGAGAACTCAAACACATACCACAAGGAAAACAAGCCGCTTTAACCATCCAAGAACGCGATGTCCTAAGGCTTATCGCACGGAGTTTTAGTAACAAAGACATTGGCGATGTGCTAGGAAAATCCGAAAAGACGATCATGAATAACATTACCCACATTTTAGAAAAATTAACTGGAACATACCCAGAATTACGCTTCGATAACCGAGGTTGCTTGGTGCATTACTATTACGGGTTTTGGAACAACATTGGTAAAGACTGTAGATACTTAAGAATTGCCAAAGAAAACCGACTCGAGAAACGAAAAAACGGCTAGGAATGCTTGAGGGTATTTGTAAAAAGTGAGTAGAAAATTAAAATTATGCAGTTGTTTGGAATACGAAAACCGCAGGAGTTTTATCCCAAGACCACGGGGGGAAACTCCCTTCACTTGAGTATGAGCAGCAAGTTAGGCTTTTTGGGAACTACGCTCGAGAGTAGTTGAGTTACAAACACAATGCTGGAGTACAAGATGAAAAAAGGTTTTGGTTACGAACTAATGTGTCTTTTATCATGTTTTTTAATCCTATTCTCGAGTTGCGGGTCAAGTTTACCGCAAGACATCCAACCCGAAGCAGCGCCAATAAATTCAAAGCCCGCCGTTGTGCGCCCACAATGGTTTTGGCAAGGTGCATGGTGGGGAACAACAGGAGTTTTAGCGCCAGAAGCTATTGCAACGATTGAACAAAATCCGTGGATTCTTTCGGGGGCAAGGCTGGCAAGACAAGCAGCCCTTGGCGTTTCAGATGCACCTGCTTTTGATTTTCAAGGGGCGCGACAAATTTGGAATGAACAGGCTCAAAGGTTATCTATCCTAATTCCTTTTGTTGGAGATACTTCTCCTTTTGGAGTTACTGTCAATATCGCCCCAGTATTTTTTTGGTTTGGGGAGCATGAAAGACGAGTATCAAGTGTCAATTATGGTGGCTTTACGCTAGCCGCCGCAAAAGCTGGGCGAGTTTACCCTCAAACTCTAAACATTGCGGCAGCTAGAGAAGCAAATGTAGTGTATTCAACAGTTGAAATTACAGACTCCGGAAAGCTTGGCACCGCACGAATGATTGTGGGTTCAAAAGCTACAGGAAAAGTAATAAACACATTTTCAACTCAGGGGAGTGTCAAAACACAAATGCAAATGCAAACGATTTTTAGCCCTCAATTAAATCCGCAAGCATTGGTCATCACAGCTTGTGCATTTCCCAATGAATCAAACCCCAATAATCTACCGATTTGTCCACATGCAATACCCGATAAGGACTACACCGTTCCTCCGTCAGGTACACCATGTGACCTAAATACTACCGGCTGAAGCCGGTAGCTTCGATATTGCGACACAAAGTCGCTTTTAGGCTAAAGCCCTCTACTCTTCCTGCAAATGCAGGCTTAAGTCTCCACACTAAAGTCTTCATCCCGTTCTCGCCCCTGCTTTTCAATGTACTCTTTAATTACTTCATCACTTACATTTCCACTCGATACACAAAAATATCCCCGCGCCCACACATGATTCCCCCAAAATACCTTTTGTAAGTGCTTAAATTCCATTAACAACTTATACGCACTAAACCCCTTCAAGCGCTGCACAAACCTACTAATCGTAACTTTCGGCGGTATTGACACAAACAAATGCACATGGTCTTTCGAGACGTGTCCTTTGATGATTTCTACATCCTCTTCTCGACACACTTGCCGTATGATTTCTCTCACTCTATTTCCAACTTCTCCAACCATTATCGCTTTTCGGTATTTTGTAATCCATACGATGTGCAAGTGAATCTGGAATTTAGTATGCGCCCCATGTCGGTAGTCCATTCTCTAATTTTACGACCTTTGTTTCGTGTACTGCTAAAGCCTTCGCCTGAAGGCGAGGGTTTCAATACCCCCCGAAGCAGACAAT
>JAYTOT010000301.1:0-4506 GCA_043747645.1 Pseudomonadota bacterium
GTTTCTGCAAAAGTCTTTTGACTGAGTAGGTCGAATACGACCATTTGGACTCCCATTGGGGTCCGTTTTTTTTTGGAAATCTCAATTTAAAAAATCGATTTTTTGAAGAGTTCAAGTTAATAAAATTCTTCTTTTGTTCCGTCGGGCCATATAACTGTTGCTAGGTTTTTTTGCATGGGCTTGTCGAAATCGGGGTAGAGCCATGAGCATAAATCCCAGAGTGCTTCCAGGGCGGCTCCCCGTTCTTCGGGAGTTTGTGGGATTTTTTCTGCAATGGAGCCTCTTTGCGCTTGTACAGTTCCATCCGAATTTGTCGCCAAAAATGGCATGTATTCGCGCCTTTTTTTGGCCCGTTCTTCGAAGTTTTCATCTGTCATGATTTAAGTTTCTCCCTCTGTACTATCGGTTTAGTTTTCGGAGTTCTTTAATATCGATGAGGTCTTTATCGCGGCCGCATGCTTCTTTGTTTTTTATCAAGCTTTGAAGTGATAAAACGGGTACCAATATTCCCCCTAAATTTCCTCGTTCTTTAGTCAAATCTGCTTCGTCGTAATCCATTCCGTCAATTTGAGTTAAAATATCGATTCGAGAAGGTGGAATGCCTATTTGATAATTTACGCCAATGTGTTGAAAAAATGCCGGTGTGATTTTATGAGCTGCCAGCGGTGCGCCGAACTCTTTTAATGCATCAATCACTTTATGAGAATTCACTTCGCTAACTTGAAGAAAAATGTCTAAATCTCCCGTCGCGCGGGTATAGCCAAAAACCGACATGGCTTGAGCGCCAACAACCATATATTCTACATTATGTTTTTCAAAACAGAGAAGTAAATCTCTGAAATCTTGTTTCATGGTTTCTCCAATAATGACTAGAATACGTCACTTTCGGAGCTGTGACAAAGGGCATCAAAATTTTCTGGCTTCATTAACAACGGAGAAGCTTGAGGTGCTGAATTAAGTCCAAAAAAAAATTGTGCCCAATTGCGCACAGAGAGCTCAATCCAATTTAAAAGCGAGCGGCTCTGATTGCCACAAACCCATTTTGCATAAAAACCGCCCGATAAATGCAGCTTGTCTTCTTTGCTGAGTTCGTTATCAACGGAGTTTCCTTCAATCAATTCCATCACAAGATGATCAATAAAAGGCCGAAAGGGTTCCATGAGGTCGTCTACCAACGCAAATGCATTGTAGCGGTTGTGGTGGTGCACGCCAAAGCTCGGATGCAACCCCGATGCACATGCAAAGCGAGCCACTGTGGCACGCAAAACGGTGCAACCGTAATTGAGGCGTGCGTTTTCGGGGTGACCGCTGTCGCGTCGCGAAAAGCCGATTTCAAAGAGTCGCGCAAATGAGTCTTTGTCCGCCATAGCTTCATTGATATTGGGGTCGTCGCCTTTCAGAACTTTTACAGCATATTCATTTTGCATTTGCGGGCTGCGTCCCCAAAGAGTGAGCACCGCATGAATGAGTGTTGCTGCATCGGCTGAAACAATCACACATAATATTTCTGAAAGGGGCAAACGTACGGGCAACGCAGGCTTAGGGAGTTTAATGCAAAGACATGAATTAGAGATAGAAAGCCTTGTGCCACCGGTTGAAATATCGACTATATGATTCATGATGCGGATTTGATTTCAGAATTATTTTTTAAGATTACTTTTTTAGTGTCTGTTTTACGTACTATTTCGTAACCCAAAACATCGAGAAACACGCGGCGGGCTTTCACTTTTTGAAGGCTTGAGGCAACAGGAGCAAAAGCATTTCCAGATTTTTTGACTTCACTCAAAGCGCGAGAGTCAAACAATGGAACAAATGCCAGTTGCCCATTTGAGCCGATCGCTTCAACAATCCAATACTGCGCCGGCCCTTTCTCATCCACAGCTTCGCAGCAAAACACATCTTGTTTGAACAATTGCATCACAAAAGTTTCGTTTGGGGCGCCCATTGCCTGAGAGACTTTTTTGCCCTCTCGTTTGAGTTGGTAGGCTTCATACAAATTCATCACTCTACCTTCCCACTTGCCATTGGCGTCGGTCCAAATTTCGATGTGATGATTTTCGTCGTTGCCAAAATAACGAGGGGTTTCGGCAGGCCCTACGGCAATTAAGCTCTCGAATTTACCATTTTCGGTGCGATTTTTTTGAATGGGTTTTGAGTTGGGGCCCATAAGGGTTTTAACGCCGTCGATTTCAGCAATGTTTGCGGGCTTCGCAATTCCGACGAAATTCTTTAAATTTTCATCCAATATTTTTTCGGTAAAATGATATTTTTGAGTGTGAAACAGCTGTAGTAAGAGTATTTAAAAATGGTTCAAATTGTTTGTGTAATGCTTTCCAATGCCGTTCACCTTTGAGTTCACTCTGTGTCACGGCATCGGCCTGACTTTAATGCGTGATTGAGTGGCTAAGGTAATCATGAGGGCATCCACTTTTAGATGACGGCTTGCCGGCTGGAACCCTCCGACAAAAAATCGGGTGTTTCTGCAAAAGTCATATGACTGAGTAGGTCGAATTCGACCATTTGGACTTCCATTGGGGGTCCGTTTTTTTTACTTGAAGATGAGAATTTTTAGACTTGAAAATAAGAATTAAACCGAACTAGAAAATGGCTTTTTTTCCAAGAGCAATACCTTCAGTTGAAAGGTCTTCGTCTATTTCTTCCCAATGAATTCCATATCCACCATTGCTGAGTTCGAACTTTAATCGTTGTGATTCTGTTGCGTTCATGAGTCGCGGATAAAAACTAAGTGGAGTTTTTACTTCTCGACCATCGGTGAGTTGCAAACAAATGAAGTCAGCCTCAAACCAAACTTTTGTTGCACGCACTTTTGGCTCATCTTTTTTTTGCGCTGTGCTCATTCCATTTATCCTTTATTCTTTTCTCATTTAGTATTGTGAGTCTATGTGCAATATTCAGTGATTTTGCACTCATCCCGCCATTAAAAGCCAGCCGGACCGGAGCTAGCCAAAATTTTGCTTCGTCGCCGTCAATCAAAACGTGCACATGAATTGGCTCGTCGCCTTCATCACTATAGAAAAAGAATTTGAACCCGTTTTCTTCAAAAATCTTTGGCATTAAACACCTAATTAAAGAACGAATAAAACTGAAGTCTATAAATTAATAATGACATCAAAAATCTGGTGATCAAATCAATTGACGATAGAATTACCAGTATTTCTCAAATTCGTCACCTTTTCTAATCCAATAGGAAGATTTCTTTTGTTTTTTTTGCAATTGCGGATGGATTGATTGAAGCCAAGTGAATTTGGCAAAGCAAGACTTTCAGTCTTGTGCCGGAAACGGCGGGTGGGTTACATTACGTAATTGAGTCAATGGAGAGTATTTATTCAGTTTTGAGGTCTCGATTAATATTCAGTGAGGAACGGCATGAAAGCAAAAGGTCTCGTCTGTCAATTATCATTTGTAGCGTTTTTTGTTCTTGTAATCCTTTTGACCCAGCAGGAAGTACGAAAAAGTCGGCTGAAAAAACGACTCTTTCTGGAAATCCGGCGCCCGGGAAAATTAAAAAAGATACGAAAGTTGAACTGGTTTTAAGTGAAGGCGGCATGGCGACTGCAGACCTTTGGTTGAACGGAACTCCTTTAACCGCAAGAATTAGTAAGCCAGAAAATGAAAAGTCCGCCCTTGAAAAGCAGTGTGTGCGCGGAACTCAAACCAGCGATGCAGTGTTGGTATGGACCTGTAAATTCGAGCAAAAGACCACAATCGATTATCAAATCACGGTTGGAAGTGTTGAGTCTAAATCAACGGGGCCAACGCGGAACCTTGGCACATACGAAGTGGAGTGATGCGTTCAACTATTTTTTGAAGAAGCGGCTTAGAAGTCTGTTTGTCTGTCCATCCATGAACGCCCGAATCTCCTTGAGTGCTGTGCTCATTTCGCCTTCGAGACGGATTCGCGCGTCGCGCTCGCTGGCGCGCAGTTGCTTGGCTGGAACCCTCCGACAAAAAATAGGGTGTTTCTGCAAAAGTCATATGACTGAGTAGGTCGAATTCGACCATTTGGACTCCCAGTGGGGTCCGTTTTTTTTCAAATCAAAAAAATCAATTTATTCCAACGTAATACCGCTAGCAATAAGGTCGTGAATGCGAATCATTCCCAAGGCATTTCCGGCGTCATTAACAACAGGCAGCACGCTAATGGGGCGAGGGCGATTTTCCATAATGCGCAATGCTTCAATTGCAAGAGAACCGTGCAGCACAGTAAAGGGTTTGTTGTTCATAAAGTCGGAGGCAGATTTTTCGAACACTTGGGCTTGCCATTTTTCCATGGCAACACGTAAATCTCGTTCGCTTATGAGGCCTAAAAGCTTTGTATTTGTAAGGCTTTCGCACACAATTAATGCGCCAAGACCGCACTGAGTCATTACCGACACACAATGTTGAAACGAAGAATTTAAAGTAACAACACCTAAATTTTGATCGCGAATCATGAGGTCGTCGACTTTTACAAAAATACGTTTTCCAATGGCACCGCCGGGGTGA
>JAYTOT010000302.1:0-1231 GCA_043747645.1 Pseudomonadota bacterium
TATTTTGACAACCATCGGGTCATGGACTTGCTAGATGCGTATGATGGGCCAAAAATTTACACATTTTATACGACTTCAAACGATTTTTACTTTGCCTACTACGTTGATGACAACGGAATATATGAAGAATGGATTTTTACCCCAACTTCAGAGTCTACCATAAATCGATTGATTAAAAATGAAATTTCAATTCGAAGTTTTTTCGAATTGAACGACGTTTGCTACCTCACTAAACTGAACAAAGGCCACGCGACTTCTGTTCAAAAGGTTTATTTCGCTAATCTTGATGCTGATTACATTCCCGAAAATGATGTTTTTTTAGATTATGCTACAACTCTTTTTAATATTAAACTGATAAAGGAGAATATCTCGCCCAAAAACACTTCTGAAAGTGTGGTGGGAAATCTGGTTGCACATGTCAGGAAGCTTTTCAAAGAAACAATGCGCACATTGCGGGACGAAGACCCAGCACTTCAGGGTTTCCAAGCCACCCCCGATTTTTATTACAATGGAATTCTTGCTGGAAGTGTCAATATTGTACTCAAGCCCATTCGACCAAACCCACTCCTTGAGAAAGCCGCCGACGTAATTCAAAAAGTGGCTTCCGGAGAATTGACTGGAGTTCCAAAAAAAGTTTTGGAACGAGTCGAACGATTTCTTATTCCTCTTTCTCCTAATTCAAATAGTAAAATGTATGGATTTGATTCGATAGAATTCAGTGGAATTGTGCCCGACGGCACAACCTCAAAAAAATTCTTATTCTCCTTAACTTCAAAAACTCGCGCAGAACTTCAGCAAAAATACGGAGCAACCTCAATGACAAAATCCGTCACGCTCACGGGAATATTGGACCAAGGCATAGCAAGTGCCGAAGAATTTGTACTTAGTAAGCTTGAAAGCAATGATCTTCAGCTGACTTTTGTAAAATGCCAGTTCGATTCGAGAGACATCGAAATTGAAGGCGACATCGACGAAGTTGCCGTCTGGGCCTTTATGAAAGTCTGCTCATTAGGCAAAAAGCTTCGAGTTACTGGAGACTTTGACATGAAAGACAAAATCCTCGCGGTACAGTCAGTGCAGGTTGAGGGGTAGCAAAGCAGTCAAGAGATGTGCTTTCAAAACAACGGCAGCTCATGTGTTAACGCATTCGTAAATCCGCGCAAAAATGAAATTTCGCGCCAGTTTTATTCATCACTATTATTGAAAATAAATGCGTGGGGCACGGGAAAAG
>JAYTOT010000303.1:0-2184 GCA_043747645.1 Pseudomonadota bacterium
TATCTCCGTATGATTAAATAAGTTGAATTTATTTATATATTAAATTAGTCTTTAAATCAAGATATTATTGCGCTTATTTTCTTAGATTAAGAGCATTGCGCACCGCCTGCAGGAAAAGATCAAAAGCCAGATCTAAAAAACGGAGAGCAGAATGGCGAATCTGGTAAGTCAGACAATAAAATATCTAGCAATAGAGATACGTTTTTCAAGGTATTCGAAGGTAAATATCTGGAAATAAATACAATAAAGGAAGGCGTCAATGCCAAAGGCTGTCTATTTGCGTCTAGAGAATTTGGCAAATGCAGATGGCATCTCAGTGGCAATATTCGCGGAAATCAAGCTGAAGTAGACCTCAATGGAACATGCAATATTTCTGAAGTACCGTCCGGTGAAAGCTATCAACTCGACATTTTTGTGACAAAAATAAACAAATACGAAACAATAGGCGAAGAGAAGATAGTTGATGCGGAAATGGATGAGAAAAATGAAAAACTGAAAAACTGAAAAAATTTTCTCAGACAAATATTTATTCCGGAACCCTAGTCTCTGACTTTCCAGATAAAGTGAATTCTATTGTGAGCGGAGAAAATTCTCCAACTACTATTAAATTGGTATCAGAGTGCAAAGTTGTGCAATAAAAAATAAGACAATACAGAAATCGGTTGTTTTATGCTGACTTTAGGAAGGCAAATAATGAGTGAACCAAAAACTAAACTTTGGCCATGCAAATTCGGATGTGGAATATCAAACCAATCCAATAATTCGCTAAGGTTATGTTCATTTGAGTTCAATAACACCATCACAATGAGCCACAGAACTTGGTCTGTGCGCAATAATTAAAACTGTACGGTTTTGAAATGAAGTTTTAATCACGGCTTGAATAATGGCATCGGTTTGAACATCAACACTAGCAGTGGCCTCATCTAAAATGACAATTTTTGCCTTCAATAGTATGGCGCGCGCCAAGCAAAAAAGCTGCCTCTGACCCAGACTAAAATTAGAACCATTTTCTAAAACAGCCGCCAAGAGTCCTGCGGGGAATGAACCGACAAAATTAAAAAGATTCACTTGCTTGAGCACGTTCCAAATATTCTCGTCAGAAAATTCGGAGTACCGATCGAGATTTGACCTCAAATCGCCCTTTAGTAACAAAGGGTCTTGCGGAACAAAAACAATGGCACGTCGTAAAATATTTAAAGGAACAGTGGAAATATCCATACCATCGATGGAAATTTTTCCGGAATCAACACCGGTGGTGCGCAATAATAATTGCGCCACTGTGCTTTTTCCAGCACCCGTTCGACCCACAAGTACCGTGTGCTTTCCAGCTGGAACTGTGACACTCAATTGATTTAAAATAAGAGGCAAACCAGAATCGTAGCGTGCATTTACATTTTCAAAAATAATTTGGCCGGCGTTGGGCCAGTTTTCGAGTGCAGGCAAATGGGTGCTTGAAAGATTGATTTCTTCAGTATCGAGTGTAGAATAATCATGCAAACGCTCTACAGCAACCATGGCAGCATCAAATGAAGCAGCACTGCGAGAAATGAGATTCAGGTGGTCGAGTAAATGAAAAGACAAAAACAAAATCAGTGCTCCAGAAGCAGGACTCAGAATATTTTGAGAGGCAAAATAGGCCGCAAAACTGGCGGCGCTGAGCACCACAGCACTCGACATAAGCCCCTGGCAAATGTCGAGCCAACAATTAAAAGAACGGTACGAATCAAACGCACGCACAGACTCTTTTATTTTGCTTGAATATTCGGTTAAAAAATAATCGAGCTGCCCGAAAGCCAGAACAATACTCCGGCCCTTTAAAACTTCTTGAAAATGAGCTCCTACTGACCCAGTTGCGACAGAACGCAATCGAGAAAGCTCTCGCGCCGCTGGCTGAGAAAATTTAAAAAATCGCAAAAACGCAAAGGCCAATGGCACCACAACAAGCAGCATTGCAGGCAAAACACTGCAGATAAAAAATATTTGAAATACAATTTGTACAATTGCATCAATGCAGCGCATTGCAAACTGAGGTAATTGGCTCTCAATTTGCTTTAAATCGCTGGAGAACCGAGTTGTAATACGGCCCACCGGGTTCAGATCAAAAAAACGAAACCTGGTGCTTAAAATGCCGCGAAAAGCCTGGTCGTGCAATTTAACACTGGCATTTAAAATAGAAAATACGCC
>JAYTOT010000304.1:0-7648 GCA_043747645.1 Pseudomonadota bacterium
CCATTTGATTGATTTTTGGGGTGCGGCAAAATATTGACTTTCAACATGGCGTCGGTCACCTTCGCAAAAGATTCCGACTGCCTTTGCTGAAATTGCTCGCGTGAGTTGAGTTCTTTTTTTGAACAAGTGTTCAAAAACGATACAAACGCCATTCGCCGCTTCAATTCGTGCCAAGACAGACGCAATGAGCAAAGAGTTAGTGTTCCTAATTTTTGCTTTTTATTTGAAATACGTATTGGTATTTTTCATTCTACCGGAGGTTTTTTATGTCTGAATCTGTGTCATCAGGAAATAAGCTCAAGGCCATTGAAGCTGCATTTTCGGCCATCGAAAAGCAATTTGGTAAGGGCAGCATCATGCGCATGTCCGACGATTCTCGTCAGGCTGCAGATTTTCAGGTTATTTCTACAGGCTCATTGAGTCTAGATATTGCACTTGGAATTGGCGGAATCCCTAAGGGACGTGTTGTAGAAATTTACGGCACAGAATCCAGCGGTAAAACAACATTAGCATTGCACTGCATTGCAGAGTGCCAACGCACTGGTGGCGTTGCTGCATTTATTGATGCTGAACACGCTCTCGATGTGAGCTATGCACGCCGAATTGGTGTGAACACTTCCGATTTATTGGTTTCTCAACCAGACTGTGGCGAGCAAGCTCTCGAAATCGTCGATATGCTCGTGCGCAGCGGCGCTGTAGACATTATTGTTATCGACTCTGTTGCAGCACTTGTTCCAAAAGCCGAAATTGAAGGCGAAATGGGCGACAGCCACATGGGCTTACAAGCACGCCTCATGAGCCAAGCGCTCCGCAAGCTCACAGGCAGCATTGCAAAAAGCAATTGTATTGTTGTTTTCATCAACCAAGTGCGCATGAAAATTGGCGTTATGTTCGGCAACCCCGAAACCACAACAGGCGGCCAAGCACTTAAATTTTATTCTTCTGTGCGCCTCGAAGTCCGTCGTTCTGCCTCTATTAAAAATGGCAACGACACCATTGGTCACCGCACAAAGGTAAAAGTTGTCAAAAACAAAGTTGCTGCGCCCTTTAAAGAGTGCGAATTCGACGTCATGTTCGGATTAGGCATCAGCCGTGAAGGCGATGTGCTAGACCTTGCAGCTGAAGCTGAAGTCGTTCAAAAATCCGGTACTTGGTACACCTACGACACAGAACGCTTGGGTCAAGGTCGCGAAAATTCAAAAGAATACCTTCGTGAACACCCCGAAACTCTCAAGAAAATTGAAGCAGAAGTGCGCGCAAAGGCAAATTTAATTCGCCAAACTGCCATGACTGAAGAAACAGCAGCAGCTGCCCTCACTCGCACACTCACGGGTGCATCCGTTGCAACGGCACCAGCCGTAGCCCCAGCATCATCTAAAGCACTTCCTGCAGCCACTCCAGCTGCAAAAGGAGCTGCAGGCAAGCGTTCTGGAGCTTCTACGAGCGCCGAAAACTGATTTACTACCGAAGTGATAGTTCTATTCTAAAATAATGAATCAGAATTATCACTTTTAATATTCCCGCTTTGTAGTATAAAACCTTAATAATCGGACATGGAATGCCCGCACGATTTAACAAACTTAAAAGAATATTGGAATTTTGCCAATCAAAACTTTATCGCAGAGTTCTTGCTGTCAGATTTTTAGCCTATTTAATGCATAAAGTTTCGCCATCAGTAAAATACATTGGAATTGAAAACGAAGAGGGAAAAATATTTCTTTTCCTAAAAGACAATGTCATTACCCCTTATACCATTGCAAAGAACCATAATTTTCAGGGAGACGAGATAACTAGAGCAATTCGCATTTGCCAAGAAAAGGGCCATTCAACAAATGGACTGTTTATAGACATCGGTGCCAATATTGGCACTGCCACTTTAGCTGCACTGAATTGCCCGCTAGCTGCTTTCTCTGGAGCAATCTGCATTGAGCCAGAATCAAATAATTTAAATCTTCTGAAGGTCAATATAAATGCAAATAATTTAAATTCTAAAGTACGCTTTGAACAAAAGGCCGTAGGCGCTGAAAAGGGCATTTTAAAATTGGCACTATCGGAAAGCAATCATGGCGACCATCGAGTTTATGCCAATTCAAACCCCCATGGTGACCAGGCGCAATTCATAGATATTGAAGTCGATACTATCGATCATATCTTACAAACAAATAATGTTAGAGAGTCAGAAATATCGTTAGTTTGGGTAGACACTCAAGGATTCGATGGCTTTGTCCTAAAAGGTGCGCAAAACTTAATAAAAAACCGGACCCCATTTTGTATAGAAATGAGCCCGGCTATGGGTCGAATGAATGCAGGATATGAAACAGCACTTTCAATTATCGAAAACCAATGTCAAGTTTTTTACGACCTCAATTCCTTAAATTGGAACTCACCGCAAAATGCAAACACTGTCAGAAATTATTTGTCTTTTTTAGAACAAACAGATTTACACACAGACTTGCTCATATTCCCCAAATAAAAACTAATTACTGACCAATTGAAGTCAATATCGACAGATTAGTGACAGTACTTCGACACAGAACGTTTGAGTCAAGGCCGCAAAAATTCCAAAGAATACCTTCGCGAACACCCCGACACTCTCAAGAAAATTGAAGCAGAAGTGCGCGCAAAGGCAAATTTAATTCGCCAAACCCCATGACTGAAGAAACAGCCGCAGCTGCCCTCACTCGCACACTCACAGGCGCCTCTGAGGCAACGGCACCAGCCGTAGCTCCAGCATCCTCTAAAGTACTTCCAGCCGGCACTTTGTTCATTTCCTGTGTTCAAATAAATCAGACTTCAAATAATCCTTCCAAAATTGACTCACTTTAAACAGTTTAAACACAGTTGTCTCGCAAATTGATCTCAGTTAGCTAATGCTTTGCGATTGCAAGCAGGAATAATCTTTAAATGCAATCACATTGTTCCTTCACGCGCCTTTCGTGCAACTCAGGTTTGAGCCACAAAACGAAGGGACTATTTTTTCAACATCGAAACTTAGTTTCGAACTTTAGGGGCTTGCTATGTCTATTTCACGATTTATTTTAAGTAGTTTTTTGGGGCTCACTGCAGGAACAGCATTGGCTTCAGAACTCGACGGTATCAGCAGTATTAAGTGCGTCAATGAGAGTTTGCAAGAAACTCGAATCATCACTCCCGTAGGACTCCGTGACGGCATTGAATATGCTGAATTGTCTGGTTTCTATACGCGAGGCGGTTACGGAGACTCAGGCAACGGAACAGTTACATTTCCATTGCCTGTAAACCTTTACAAGGTTTCAGCGACCCACAAAGAGGAAAGTTCGGAAATAGTTTTTGAAAATTGCGGCATCTTTTTTCAGGTCGACCAGAAATTCACACTCAAAACACAAAATTCTAAGGAAGGAATCTTACAAAAATTATACATTTCAATTGGCAACCCATACACCCCTGGCGGATCTAGCTCAGGGTTTACACTTTACAATTGCACTTTCATTCCAAAGTAAATTCTCGCCCCAAAATAATCTCATTATAAATTTTGCGGTGTTAAGCAAAACCGACATACTTTGCCGCCACGGGCGATGCAACTCTCAAGCTCTACTTTCATTCCTGAAGCTTTTTCAATGAGATGAATATCAAATTGACAAAGTTCGGGATGTTCTTTTGCGACTGAGTGATACACGCAATTCACGGCCTCAATGATAGCGTCTTTATGATTGGGGTTAAGTGTTAGGGAAGCACGATACCCAAGGTCTGTAAGAACCTCAAGCAGACCTTTCAGTCGCGCCCCCGTGGTTTTGCCTCCCAATTTTCCTTTCATTGAGTCGGCGACGCTTTGAGCAAGATCTCGCATAAAGAGAGCGACTGAATCAGGGCCCATTGATTTAGACAAATGCTTGAGAAGCACAAGGGACAACCAAGAATACTGCCTCGGAAAAGCATCGTGGCCGTTCTGAGTGAGATCATAAAATCTCTTTGGCCGGCCCATAAGACCTTTGACGTCAACGAATCTTAAATATCCCAAATCTTCAATTTTAGTGATGTGTTCTTTGGCGGCGGATTTTGTCACGCCCAACTGAGTCGCGATTTCATCGGCAGTTGCCCCTCGCCCCGTAGTTGCAAGAAATTCAATTATTTTTTTTTGATTTTCATGCATCCAGCACCCCAAAGTTAGTTATTTGAATTTGCCCTTCAAAAACCCTGGCCCATTACTGACCAATTGAATTCAATAACGACAAGTTACTCAAAGTACAAACATCAAAACTTGAAGTTGCTGTTCCATTTGTGAATTGAACCGAAGCCTTTGTTTGAGGAGCAACGGGCGCATTGATTGCCACAAATTGCGCTTCAAGTTCGCTGCCAGCTTGAGCTGCTGTCGTGAATGTAAATGTGTTTTTGTTGAACGATTGGAATTCTCCAACGCTTAAATTTACATTGTCAGCCGTAGCCCAGCCTGTGTGGCCTTTGAGTGCCAAAGGCATGCCAACATCGTTAGTCACCATGTCGAGGCTTAAAATTTCGTTACCAGCAGTGTCTTTGCATTTTGCCACAGTCCAGCTTCCAGCCAACGAGTAAACCAGGCGGATGTTGCTTGTCACACGGCAACGATTAAAGCTGCGGCTAGTGCTGTCGAACACGAGGCGCAATGTGTTTGTATCAGTGTTTGGCGATGAAATTTGAAATTCCATTGCACGCAAAGCGTCCACGGGTGAGTTTGCCGCGGCACTACGGGCTACAGTGCCTTCGGTTTGCAAACGAAAGCTACGTGCATTTGCACCTTGCAAAGCAGTTGCAGCAGTAACTTTAGCATTCAATTGAGGAGTATTTAACGCATCTTTGCTTGATAAAACATTAAATTTTCCATTGATATCATTAGAGATATTCGCCGTAAACACCTGACGGCCGCCAAACTCACCAGAGGAATCGAAACATGTGATCATTTTATAATCTTCAACAGGAGGAACAGGGCGGGGATCTGGATTAGGAATAGGCTGAATATCGCAGTCTACGAGGCGAGTTCCTTCGGCAAATAAAAAACCTTGCTCACCACTGTCTAATTCTACAAAAAACCAAGCGCCTTCTGTGCGCAAGCGGGTCAAAAATGTTCCATTTTTTGCAACTGTAATAACTGAACCATTTGGCGACTGACGTAAATTCATACCGTCGAATTCAGGCTTAGATTGAACCATAAAGCGATTGCATTGTGGCATGGGAGCAATTTGAGTCAATTGAGATTGTGAATTTGGCTTTTTCGAGCCACAAGCTGCTACTAAACCAGAAGCTAAAATGGCAATGCTACCAAAACGAAACGATGCTGAAACGACTTGAACCTTCATAAACCTACTCCCTTGTTGTTAAAATCAAACATGCGACTTCTCGTTCATGAAATAAAATGCAGTTTCTGGTAAGGCTTTTTGTAAAACAAGCAATGATGAGACTTCCATCACGCGTCAAAAATACGCCCAGTTTATGTAAAGTCCTAAAAACAGAGTCAATTTTTAGACAGCGTCATATCGTCCTAGTGCAAGCACAATGAGAGAGTCGGAATGATTGGGCAGTCAGACAGATTGACCACTCCGCACCACACCAAATCTGCAGGGAGTCGCAAATGAAAAAAATATCTTGTGTTTTGAAGGCCGGAGCTCTTGGATTATCGCTTGTTACGTTACCTTACGCCTTTGCACACGGGCCTCAGTTGGGCCTCGAAAACTTTGTGCGCCAAAAAACTTTATTGGCGGCTGAAGTTATTTCCTCGCAAAGCGTTGCAGGACGCGAATCAGACTATTTTCAAACTTTTCAAATTTCAAACGGAAAAGTGCTAGCCCTTTCTCGCGATACTCTCAGTGTAAATTCTAAGATAATCAATTGGGTTCCGGGAACCATTCTCGCATTTGTAGAAGGCCCCGTATTAAAATTTCAAGCTGAAATTTTTAAAGAACAGAAAAAAAATACTACGCAAGGACTCTATTTATTAACAACAGAAGAATATGTTACTTTAGCAAATGACCCATATCATTATGTTGTCCCCGTTGAACAATCTGCAATAAAAAAACAGCTTAGTTTGCAGAAAAAATCCACAATAAACACTGAATTTTTTCCGGAAAATTTTACTGCATCAGCTGTAGACCCGATTGAAATTGATGCAGCAAATTTAATGAGCATTGTTCGCAAAATTTCTGGTGAAGACGAAGTGATTGTCGATGGAAAATCAGTTAAAATTATTGAAAAAAAATCGGCTGCCATGCGACAAGTGGCACGCAATTGGATGAAATCTGTGTATGCCGGATACGGCGTAACGGCAACGGAAAATTGCTACAACCGCCGCTCGTACCAAGGATGCAATGTTGAGGCCACAATATTGGGCGAAGACACCACACGATTTGTGTATGTTACCTCGCATTTAGACACTGTGGGAGTGCCAGGCGCCGACGACAACGGCTCTGGAACAGCTGCTGTTATGGAACTTTCGCGCATCATTTCACAAAAGGTTGCTCAGGGAATTAAGCCAAAACTCTCGGTTAAATTTGTTTCATTCGACCAAGAAGAATTGGGCCTCATTGGTTCTAAATTCTATGCCGACAGTCTTGACGCCGTTGCAATAAAAGGCGCAATTGGCGTTATAAATATGGACATGATTGGCTACGACAAAGACAACGACGGCGCATTACACGCAATGGATTGCGACAGAGCCGATAGCAAACCTTTAACACTCGCTTTAGACACTGCAATGGCTGATTTAAATCTTAATTTGAAAAAAGTAACAGCTTGCACCAACCGCTCCGACCATTCATCGTTTTGGAACAGGGGAATTCCGGCACTTGTGGTTTCGGAAAACTTTTTTGGCGGTGATTCTAATATCTGTTACCACAAGCAATGTGATACGGTTGATAAACTCAATGTGAGTTATATGAACCGCGTAGCAACACTCGTGGCAAACACAGTGTGGAATTTAGTGAGATAAAAATGTTCAGGCGGGCGCTATTTAAGAATTTAGCGTATTTAACTGTTGGTGGTGCAAGCGTTCGACTTTTGGGTTGTGTAAATAAATCTGTAGTCGGCACAAGCAAAGTACCTGGAAGCAAGCCCACATCCCTACTTCCTGCCGCTGCAAAATGTCCTCCAAAAAGTGCTAATTTAGTTGAACTTTCTCCCGCAAAACAGGCATTGAACAAATCAGATACCAGTTCTTTTTCGCTAAGCGATGCACCGACTAAGGTAACAAACTCTAATATTTACGATTTTGATTTTAAATCGCAAAATTTTATCATTAAAATTGAACTTGTTGCCAAAAATGCTGAAATTGCTGCGCTCGACCTCACAATTGAATCGAGCACCAAAAAAGACGAATATAAAGACCAAACTAGTGTAACAATCGAGAAGCATGGCGACGGAAGTCATGATCTCAATTCATTTACCAACGGCGTTGGCGTGGTTTTATATCACTCTTCAGAATTTGTTAATTCTGTTAGAATTCAAATAAATTCTGAATCTGTTGCAAAAATTTCAAACATTTCCGTAATTGCAGAAAAAGAATTGCCTCAGGCGCCAGACTCTATGATGCTGGTTGAGAACGATTATCTTCCGCCGGATTTTAAAACACTTCCAAAAGGCATAAAAATCATTCCTCGTGCTGCCTGGAGTGCTCGTCCGCCAAAAAAGAAGGCCGAAAAAGCCA
>JAYTOT010000305.1:0-2379 GCA_043747645.1 Pseudomonadota bacterium
TGAAGAATTCTGCCGAAAAAAATTACAAGATACCATCAAAAAATAAGACAAGAAAAAAGGTATTAATTGATTAAAACGCAAGAATAACTCCTTTAAAAAATGGGCTAAATTTTTACCGGTTGCTGAATATCTAGTGTTTCTCATAAGGCAACTTTAGCTATTTTCATTCCTAAACACCACTATACCTGCTGCTTCGCCCCCGAAAGTGCAGACGAATGAGGCCCATGCGCACTAGTTTTTGCAGCATGGGCGAAAGTGTTTGGCGTGTGACTTTCATTGATTTCACAATTTCGCTACTCAAAAGGGTGTTTTTTTGAACAAAAAGATTTAGAATTTGCTGCTCTCGTGCAGTTATTTTTTGTACGGTTTTAACAGTTCCCTTAAAAGTAACAATGCGTAGCGGCAACGCAGACTCGAAAAAGTATCTCATTTTTATTTTGTCATATCTCAGTGTTGCATCGACAATTGAAATCTTTTTGCGGATTGTTGAAAAGAGAGAATGGTAACGATGTGCGTGTCTATCTGGGTTAAAAATATTGCGGAATCCTAAACCTTTATGGCATTCTTCTATTGTTAATCCGATTTTTTGTTTCATAATAAATTGTTCAATTAGCATATTGACAGGTATTTTTTCGTGGAGTTCTAAAAAAATAATTTTTCGATTCGAAATTTTGGCAATAAATTTTTCAGACGCAATAAATTCAAGCGAATCTGCATTGAGAGTAGATTCTAGGTATTCAAAAACAGAGTCAAAAAGTGTGGTAGTTTTTTGCACTTGAACGGCAATATGTTGAGCTCCCGTGACTCCCAAACTTTTTAGCAAATATTTGATTTGCGCAATTGAGCCTGTTTTCATTTGGGAATCAAATAAGGGCTTTAATGGTAAATATCCATTGTTGAGCCACAATTTTAAAATATTAAAGCATTCAATGTGCAGTGGCAGTGCAAGTCGAATGGCTTCGTTGCCTGCGCGTTCTAAAATGCGCGCTGCCGTATCCAATTCTTTGAGATGCCAGTGAATTCCTGCGCATAAAAAAAGTGAACGCATGAATGTTTTGCGGTAGTTCTGTCGTTCAGATATTGTGATTGAATTTTGCAATGCTTGGTTGGCTTCTCGCAAACTATTTTTGAGGAGTAGTGGTCGAGAAATAAAAAAATGTACCACACACTGACCTGCTAAATCGCCGCGCAACTGAGCTTCCCAAAGGTGCTCTTTAAGCAGGAGCAAAGCTTTTTCGGGTTCTTCACTTCTTAAATTAATTTCACAGCGTTCTTCAATAAGTGTAAGCATGCGGCGCGGAATATTGCTGCTGTTTACCAAATTTTCAAGAATACAAAAAACGTCTAATATGAGCTATTGATTGTCTTCTAAAATTGCAAGTCGGAGTTGTTCTTGCAAAAATAACGCATAAGTTACTTTAGAGGCAGAATTTTTTGCTTGAAATATAAATTTATCGACAATTTTATTCGCTGCCAATAAATTTTCTGATTCAATATACAATGAAATCTGGCGCCGAGCGTAGGTAAATTGAAACAGGCTTGATTCATTTCTTTCGCTAATTTCTTTTTGAATCATCACCGCATCGGCTGATTTATTGTAGTTTCCAAGGGCCTGCCAACAGGTGCCTTTAAGAGTGCAGAGGCGCATACGCCAAAAATCGTCGAGCTTTTTGAAATCTACAGAATCCAATTTTAAGAGGCACTCTTCATACAATCCAATTCCCATAAAGACTGCTGAGTTTTCAATTTTAATACATTCATCAATCCATGGGCATGTGAGGTCAATATTTCTTTCCTTTTGAAGTTCCTCTGCGGCAAAATTGTCAGTTTGAAAACCGAGTCGCTTTTTGCTCAAGTAAAGCAAAAATTTAATTTCGTAATAAATGAGTAAATCAAAAAAAGTGCGACTTTTATGCTTTTGGTTTTTTTCAATTTGCATACTTTGAAGTATTTTTTCTGCAATTGTCTGAATCATAGTCCATTGGGAATGATACAGGGCAATGGTGCACAAAATCAGCTCTTTTTCGGCAATGTAAGTGAGCTCTATTGAATGTGGAATGGATTCTTGAAAAATTTGACAGTCGATAATATAACGTTCTGTTTTTTGTCGTTTTGCAGGGTCATTGGCATATAGAATTTTAGTCCAATTAAAGGCTGTTTGCGATTTCAGCATTTTGGAATTTCTTTGCAAAAAAAGGATTTAAAGAGTCGCTTTGAATACTACATTAAAGGTGCGACTTTGAACAAAGGACCCTGACGAATAAGACCATTTACCCTGACGATTGTTCGATTGGGCGGCAACGCCATGGGCCGATTGGCGTTAACGCCAGCACCGGAGCGAGAGCGACGGAGGTATTAAAATCTCTTCTCTCGAGCCAT
>JAYTOT010000306.1:0-1383 GCA_043747645.1 Pseudomonadota bacterium
CAAGTTATTTTATAACGGGTTAAAATGAGCGCATTATTCTACCGAACCAAGCTATTTCCCTTGGGTATGAAGCCACTGTATAATTTTGTCCCTGCCGGCTTGGTCGATTGATTTTTGAGTTGCACTGGCATAAACAGGAGGCATTTCGCCTTGCACTAATTTTCCTTCTATTCCTGATGTTGCTGAACCTCTGCTTGAAATTACTTTGTCTAAAGTGGTTGTCATTCCATCGTTATGGCACCCACCGCCTGCACAATGTTTTTTGAATAAGGGCTGAATTGTGCTTTCCCAAAGCGGGTCTGTGGGCATTGGCATGCCGGCCACGGGCTGCTTTGGTACCGGATTATCTGGCTTGGGTGAGTTGATTTCTGCAGGCGTTGGCACTTGTGGTTGCTCACCTGCGGGAGGTTTTGTAGGGTCATTGTTGGCGTTTAATTTCGATATGTACGCCGACATTCTAATTTTGGCATCTGGACTCCACGGCCCGTGGAGGGTCCATTGATTTTTATTTTGACTCAACAGGCAAGGCCCAAATTTAGGATCAGTACACTGTGCCTGACCTATAAAAATCGATTCTTTTTCAGTGAAATTTGGCACTGCCAAATATCGCCACTCTCCATTGTTTTCGGCACTGAGTTTTGTAAAATAAATTCCAGATGATTTTGAATTTGGAATATAAAATGCAGTGTCAGCCGCAAAAAATGCTTTGGCAGAAGGGTCTGTTTTTTCTGCCATAGTTTTTGCAAGTGAAATAACACTCACAAAAAAAGATTCTCCTTTTAAAGAAACCATTGCCAAACGCGTTCCTTGGACAAGAAAAACGTAGTCTTTTTCTTCACCAATAACGCGCCATGGTATTTGAGGAATGCTAGAATTTGGGAAAAGTTTTTCGAGTGACGCAATTCGTTCGGGCTCATTGGTCGAGGCATAAATTAACGACTTATCGTTTAATTTCCATTCGTAAATTGATTTATTTTCAAATTCTTGCATCCCTGAAAAACTATACCAGGAGATTTTTGGAAAATTCTGAGGAATCGCATTACTTTCTGAGGCGAGCTCCCTCTTTTCTGTTACCACTTTTTCAAGAGAGGCAATAGAATTGGCATTTAAACTTGTGGCAATTGTGCTTCCAGATGGAGCGCCGCAAGAAATGGCTAACGAAACACAAAAAAGGTTTGTGTATTTAAAAATAATGTGATTCGGTGATTGATTTAATTTTTTCATATTAGTATCTCTTCAAGCACGTCTGTTTCAACAAAGTCGGGCCATACTTCTTTAATGGCACGCCATCCGTTGGCAACGGGGCGACCTCGCCAAAGTTCGGGCCATGCCTTTAAAAATGCACTTGCGACCACCTGCGTCGAGGTATAGGCAGGAATATCG
>JAYTOT010000307.1:0-43365 GCA_043747645.1 Pseudomonadota bacterium
TGGTGGCTCTTATGACATGCGCAAAATCTTTGATGGTTCGCTCGTTCAAATTCAGCCGACTCGTGCCGTAACTTTGGTTGAAAATCATGACACTCAGCCCCTCCAGGCATTAGAAAGTTCAGTTGAATCTTGGTTCAAACCATTGGCATATGGGTTAATTCTCTTGAGAAGCGAAGGTTATCCTTGCGTCTTTTTGCCCGACCTTGAGGGCGCTAAATACCGAGACAAAGGTAGAGATGGCAACGAATATGATATTGCAATTGAGTCACAAGAGAAAACTCTAAAAGTGCTTTTAGATGTCCGAAAAAAGTATGCCTATGGCGCTCAAAGAAATTATTTAGATGACGCAAATATCATAGGCTGGACCCGCGAAGGCAACGCTAATTCACCAAATGGCTTGGCTGTTCTTATGAGTGATGGACCCGGAGGAACTAAGCGCATGGAATTAGGCTCTCAGCACAGCGGAAAATGCTACATTAACGCTTTTAAACCAAAAGATCCCTGCGTTAAAATAGATTCCCAAGGGTTTGGAGTTTTTGCGACAGGTGGAGGCACTATTGCTGTATATACAGCAAATTGATGTTTTAAATCGTTAACTAATTTTTACTCATTTAATTTCTATGCCATAATTTATCTTAAATTCCGCAGTTGCTTGCCTTTTGCTTGAATAAAAATACTGCATTCTTTTACTCTGTCTCTGTTTGCTACCCAGGCTGGCATGCCTTGTTCGTGCCAAACTTTATAGGCGCACCTCGTGTTTTCTGCAGGGTCTAAAAGTTTATTGCGGTTGGTTTTGCAGGTACTGAGCCACACATCATTGATTTGGAAAAGTCCCGTGTCTTGGGTACCATCTTCATTTTTATTTAGTGCATTGGGGTTAAAACTCGACTCCCAGCGCGCCAAGCAAACGAGTTTCGGAATTTCCCATTTTGGAAATCCGGCCTGTCGTAACAAACGAGCCACTTGTTTTTCTTTGAGCGATAATTCTGCATTAATAATTTTCTTTTTGATCAAAAATGAGGGTTTATTAGCACTTTTTTCTTTATTTTTTAGGTTTTTCATATTTGATTTTTGCGCTTTTGTATTTTCGCCATTGTCTGCCTCTAAAATAGGTCTGAGGCTTGAATTCATTTTTTCAAAATCGACCGCTACTTGTTCGTTGCGATTTGTTATGTACGAAGCTACTGCTTTCTCTTGAAAATTAATCAATAAATCAAAGGAAATAAATGCACATATTACTGCAAGCCAAAACTTTAACACGGGGTGTGCGTTTCGAAAGCTAAAAACGGATATTTTTAGAAGATTTATTAAAGTAACAAGGTAGAATTTGAGAGATTGAAAGTATTTTTGCAAAAGTTTCATAACAGAGGTTCCAATCTTGAGGCTCAAACATTCAGTAATTAGCGTTGACTGAATACAAGCAAGATTTGGGCCGCGGTTAAAAATCTCTATAGTATTGTAATTATTTTGTTTTTGTTGCTTTAGTTTTAGATTGGCAAATGATTTAAGTGTCTAAAGATGAGTCAGTACGCAATTTAGTGTCTGATTTTGCTGATGCATTAGGGGCGCAGCATGAAATTTTCAGCACCACCATCGTCTGCCTTTCTGATAAAGAGCCTTTTTGGCGCATCAATTCCAAGAAACGTCTGAAAAACATCGGTTAAAACGATGCGGCCAGCGTAATATCCATGTCCTAAGCCCGCGAATCCTAGAGAAGGACTTTCGACATCTCTGACGTTAATAACATCAAATCCGTCGACTTTTGCACACTGGCCCGCGCGCGAATTTCCGTTCAAAGAGTTTGAGGCAATGAGCGCGTTGTCGTTTGGTGAACAATAGAGAGTCACGCGTTCTGCCAGTGTTCGAATTTGATTCGCTGCAGCTTGAATTTGTGCTGTTTCTATATCTGGCGCATTAAAAATAACTTCATTAAAAATTGGCTTTTTTTGCGCAATTTTGGATTCATCGACCAAAGCGGGAACCACAACCTGGTGGCCCATGCTGTGCACAACTAAGTTAATTTGTGTGCCGGACTTGCTCAATTCGTGAACAAAAGACCTGAATTGTTCAATGCTGAGTTTTGCATTGTCTCTATTCTTCTCATAGGTACGATTGAATCTGATGGAATTGAGCATGCCATCGCCTCCACCCGCTGGCCAAGAAAAAAGAATGACTGGCCCTTGGAATTTAGCATCATAAGCCAGTTGGGCTGCGCGAAGAACTGCTTCGTCGAATCTCACGTTAAATCCGTGAACAAATAACGCAACTTGTTTGGCACCCTTTATTTTTTCAATGAGAGATTCTTGGGTTAAAGTGCGGTGATCTAGCATGCTGTATAAATTGTGTACGTCTTTATTCCCACTGCTAACGGGTTCAATGCTACCGACAGCATGGCGCCTGGGCACATTTATGAGGCAAGATGCGTAAGACATATTTGGCTGCCATTCAATGGTGTAATTTTCAGACGAGCAATTTAAAATGTTGCCTGCTGTCTTGCGGTTTGTGGCTACCAAAATGTTTATTTCTTGTGAGTCGTCGAATGAGACAGTGAGTTCATTATTGATTAACTTTTTAAGGCCAGGGGCTGGTGGTGGCGGCGTTGTGGTTGTGCAGGCAAAGATACTAAATGAACAAATTACGGGAAATATACTTTTACAGAAAGCCGGCTTTTTTGAAAAAATCATAAGTGCAAAATCCCCTTGTATAAATATTGCCTTCAGGCAGAAATTGTGAAAATCATAAAATTGGGTATCTGAAAAAGAATCTTAATTTAAAGTTTGGAGTTTGAAACCTGACATGCCAAAAATTATGGAAATCTTGGGTCCCCTAGCGGCATTTGGCGCGTCTCTCACATGGGTCTCCGGAAGCTCAGTTTACACGTTGCTGGCAAAAAAATATTCAGCTTCCACAATTAATCTCACACGCGCATTCATAGCTTTTCCTCTTTTTATCATAGTTTGTTTGTTTAGAATGGACACGATTTTACCAACAATAGATTTTCATTCATCATTATTTTTAGAAAATCTTATTTGGCTTATTGTAAGCGTGCTGGCAACTTATTGTTTAGGCGATTTTTTATTTATTTGGGCGGCTCTGTCTGTCGGGTATCCTACGAGTCAGGCTGTGGGTGCAATCTATCCGCTTTGGGCAGCTATTTTTGGTGTTATTTTTTTAGATCAACAAATTAGTTTATATCATTATATCGGAATATTAATTTCAATATTAGGAATAGTCGCTGTTGTGTATTCTGGCAGAAATGTAAAAATATTTCACGAATCTGAAACTAAATCTCTTTTAAAACACAAAAGTATTGGTGTTCTTTTGGCATTGGCCACATCTGTTGCTTGGGCAATAAACGGCTTTGCAGTGCATAAGGCAGGTATCACTATTCCAGTCGCATTTGGAAATGTCATTCGCATGGGTTTTGCTGCAGTTGTTTGCTTTGCTATAATTAAATTTAAAAGAGGCAATAAATCTGCTCTTTTTTTGCAATGGCCCGATTTTAAAAAATATGGTTTAATTTTCGCAGTGGAATCTTTCGGTGGTTCATTTTTGTTTTTGTATGGAATGTCTCATACTTCGTTGGCACTTGGAGCGACACTTTCTAGCTTGGCGCCCGTCATTGCAGTGCCAGTAGCGGTATTTATGCGCTGGGAACGTTTTTCACTGCTGAAAAGTCTCGGTATATTAATCGTAGTGATAGGCGTGACAATTCTCGTTTGTGCGTGATTTTGATTCTCATATTTTACTCACTCCGTCAGAAACATGGCACATCTGTGCCCCAATCATCTCGTTATATTCATTGCAAGAAACATTGAGCAAATTAAACGCGATTGGACTCTGTACTTGAAAGTTATTTGGTACAATTCATTAAAATTTAAATTATTTTTACTAATGAGCTTTTATTTATTAGTGACTGTAACAGGTATTTCATGGCAAAATAGCCGCGCGTTTGAAGAAATGCTGACAAAGCAAAATCAGGACAATGTCGCAGGAATCGCAAAACGAGGGTCCGTTTCTGTAGGTTATGTGTTAGATTTGTGGGCCAGCCTTGTGCATTCACTAATGCATAATATAGATAACTTTGATGAAACTGGATTTAATAGTTCAATCAAAAGTTTTTTGGCTTCCAACAAAGATGCCGTTTCATTTCAAGTTTTTTCTGTTTCAGACAAATTTGAAGTATTAAATCGAAATTATAAATTTACAGACTTTACAGATTCTCCACGGTTTGAGGGTAAAAAACCAAATTTAGTAAGCGAGCAGCTCAAGAATATTAGTTATCGGTTGGTAAATACAGCGCAAAACGAGGCACTCAATAAAGATCCTGTTCCTTTTATTGAAGCTGTGTATGGCGAAGTCAAATTGCCGATTTTATTGTTGGGTTATCCTTTCAAAATCGCAAATCAGAAATCAATTTATTGGGCAATTTTTTCTGTCTGGCAAGAGAGAGTATCGTCGAGTTTAGAGCAAACTGCGCAAACAAGCAGTTACCTTGTAGACTCCAAAGGAATGGTAATTGCCGCACGCGCAAAAGACATGCCTGCTCTGTTTGGAAAAAGCTTGAATTTAAATATCAAAGAATTAATGACCAAAAATCAGCAATTTGGATTTAAAGGATACGATAATCAATTCGGAAATCCGGTTTTGGCATCGTTTCAGAAAATTCAAAATTCCAGTCTTAATTTTGTTGTTGAACGCGAAGCCACCATGGAGCGGAAATACATAGAGTGGAGAATTCGGAAAACAGCTCTTTTTGCTTGGATTTTTCTTCTCTTTACAACACTCGCAAGTTATTTGGCAGCTGGAAAAATAACCAAAGGCCTCAATGATGTGACCATGGCAACTCTTCAGATTGCTCAGGGCAATTTAGCGGGCCGAAATGTGCTGCGATCGAAAGACGAAGTGGGATTGCTTTCGAAATCTGTGAATCATTTGGCAAAACAAATTGAGCGACTTTTGCTTATGCAGGCTGAAAAAACAAGGCAAGAACATGAGCTAAAAACTGCGCAAGCCGTGCAGAGCACCTTGTTTCCAAAAGAAGATATTGAGGCAAGGTATTTTAGGACCACTGGATATTATCAACCTGCTTCGGAATGTGCAGGTGACTGGTGGTATCACTACAATATTGGTGACAGATTTAATATTATTGCAATTGCAGATGCAACTGGACATGGTGCATCTGCAGCACTTATTGTAGCATTGGCGTATGCCTGTCTAGAAACTCTTGTTTCCATTTTAAAGCAATATCCCGATGAACCTCCTTCGCCAGCAGTACTAATGTACAATTTAAATCAAGTTTTCTGGCAATCAGGCAATGGCCGATCGACCATGACAATGTTTATTGCTGTATTTGATTTAAAATTAGGAGCAGTAACCTATGTAAATGGCGGTCATGTACTTCCAATTTGTGTACCAATTGACCCTCTAGACGGGCGAATAAAGCAGCGGAAATCGCCCACTTCGAGTCGAAAAATGACATATTTTTCTCTTTTAGGCGGCGGTACACCATTGGGGTATTTAGGCGAGGCTCGCTATGAAGATAAGTCTGTTGAATTAAAAGCCGGTGACAAATTCTTGTTTTACACTGACGGATTGGTGGAATGCACAAATGCGGCAAATGTTCCCTGGGGCGATTCGAATTTAAAAAAGGTCATTTCGGAATTTAAAGATTTAAGCGCTCCGGAGCTTTTAGAGAACGTCATAAATATTGCTTTTGAATTCTTTGAGGGAACACCTCTTGCCGACGACGTGACTGTGACTGTGGTTCAAATAGACGAAAATTGGTCACCTGGAGTTGGTGAAATATGAAGAGTCGAAACCTTTTCATTTTAATGTGGTTTATTACATTTGGGTTGAGTATTTTTCTTTACAATACCGATTCAGTTATAGACGATTTTGATAAGTCTCTTGGGATTTTAATTGAAAAATCAGGCGACGTACAATACCGGCAAGAAGATTCTGGTCTTTGGCTTTCGGCACACTCGGGCCAAGAATTTGCCGACGGAAACATTGTATCAACGGGGCAGAAATCTACTGCTTCGGTTTATTTTCAGGGCAAACAGGTCATGAGTTTGGGGGCTGATTCACAAATTATTTTGACATTAAAAACCGTTCTTAATAGTGATAATGCCAACACTTCTTTTTTAGTAAATGTGCTCAAAGGAAATTTGAAAATAAAAATAGATACTAAAGAGTCAGACGTTCGTGAGTTGTTTCGAGAAAAGGGACTTTTTAGTGCTCTGAATAAACCTGCATTTTTACGTTCTAGAGCAGAAAAAAGTCTTCGTCTGCCCATAGTGAAAGCTGGAACACAGAGCATTCAACTATCAGACGAAAAAATGGAATTAGAAATTGACAAAATTCCGGGCGAAGAAAATGCAAGGGTAAAAATGATTGCTGGAAAGGCAACTGTTAAAAATGATACGACAGGAAAAAGCTCCGATTTGGAAATGGGCAAAGAAACAGAAAAACTTGAAGAAAATGAGAGTGAAGTAGAGGCAGTTACGGCTGAAAAATGGGAGCCAAAATTAGCTGATGAGTGGGTTAAGTCAGTGGTATTGTGGCCAATTACGATAGTTTCAAGAACAAAATTATCAAGTTTTCGAGTGGCACTGAAAAACATTCAAACAATTCAATTGGCAAAAAAAGGAGATAAATTTAAAGCTTTCGTGAGTTTGGATGGTGCTGCTACTGGCGCAGATAAAAACGTTCCTGTTGCCACAGAGTTGATTGCGGATGAAAAAGGAAATATTGAAGTACCAATTTTTTTGAATTCATGGCCTTTTGGCGACAAAAACGCTGGCGATTTGAAATTTAAAATTGATATTATTGAAAGCGGCGACCCAGAAAAGAAAATTTATTCTCTCAAAGACACTGTTTTGTTAAGTATTAAAAAAATGAATAGTTTTGGTGGTGGCCCTTCTGTGGTGTTAGGTTTGGGCGAATTTAATAAAAATCAACGAAATATGACTAGTGAAATAGTGAAGAGCATGAATTCTGATACACAGTTTCATATCGTCGATTTTGAAGACTTGGAACTTTTTAAGAAATCGCGAGATTTCTTGATGCAGTTTAGTAAAATAAGCATTCTCGAATCTTCGGTATTTGAAAATAAAAATACACTCGTAGGTATTCAAGGGCATAAACCAGTCATAAAAATTGCTCATTCCAATATTAAAAGCACTAAGAGCTGGTTAAAAAATGTACTACCTCTGCTGAGTTTGATAAAAATGAGCGGAATATTTGCGGTCGAAGAAAAAGGGATTCAAGAATTAACAAAGATTTTGAAAAACCCTGGGTTGAAAAATGCGGGATATATTTCGGTTTGGGATGGCTCAAAGATGCGAAAAATTTCGACTGATTTAATGGCAAAACAACCGAGTTTAGCGAAGTTTTTGCGAGCAGAATATTCTTTGGGTAGCCTGAATTCAAAATATGAATCTTTCGATTCCATTCAAAATAATGATGTGCTGGAATGAGACTACTCATTTCAACCATATTTTTATTTGCAATAGCGGTAGAATGTGTCTGTTTTGCTAAATTTGAACCGTTGGTCTCTTTGAATTTGGCTATTGTTGTTAAGTCTAATAACGAAAATTTGAGTTCAAACGTTACAGGGGAAATGTGTGATCGGTTCGCAAATGTGCTTGGTCCCCTGGGAGGACCGTGGGGTCTAGGTCTCTTTGAAAAGCACAGTTGTTTGCAAAATGAAAGCGAATTGGTCACAGGTGATTGGGTTTTGCATATTGCAATAGGGCAAAAAAGTATTTCTTTTGAGTTGGTGACTCCGGCAAATCAAAAAACAGTGGCCAATGGGGAACACCCTAATAAATTACGAAATAGAGTTGAATTAGCTTTATCAGACGGTTTAATTGGTCTTTTAAAAAAAGACGAATTTGCCAGAAAAATTTCAGCTATTCTGATAGATAATCTTGTTTTGTCTGGCAAAGTCAATATTCAAAATGTAGACCGTTTGATTGCTATTTACGCCAATGAACAAGGTCAGGGAAATATTCCCGGACCCGACGGCAAAATGACCTTTTTATTGCTGGAAATTGACAACGAAAATAAGTTTATAAATGTAAAAATATTGAACAAGAATGATATTGATAAAAATAAATTAAAGAAAAATGTATGGGTCGGATTTAACGGGGATCGTGGCAAACTGCGTGGCCCGCTATTGAAATTAATAAAAGCAGATATTGCAGAACAAAATAGAATATTAATTGAAAAAAGAGATGCGGAAAGACAAGAAAAGGAAGCCAAAGAAAGGCAGGAGAAGCTAGACGAACAGAAAAGCAAAGCGCAAATGAAGGAAGCTGGAATTGAGGAGCTTCCGTACGATCATTTTACAGCACCAGCATGGACATATGCGGAACATTCCATGCGATTTGCACTTCATATTAATCCTCGAATGGTACAAAAATCTGCCGACAAATTTGAATCGTTGAACTTTGGTTATCTGGGTCGAAAAAATGATTGGCGCGGGATGTCGGCTCAATTGATATTAGAAAATTGGATTGGAACGCCAAAGGCATTTGCGGATATAAACTTTACCTCAGCAAGTAAATATTCATTAGTGCAGCTGTATTTTGGAAAAGGCCTCATTTTGGATGTTTATCCTTTCAATAGCCAGCTTTGTTTTTTACCGCAATTGGGAATTCATTATTATACCGCCACCGGAAATCAGGTGCCAGGAGGCCAAAAGAAAATTCGAAAGAATTTTATTGCTCCTACTCTTAGAGTCGATATTTCTAATGAAAGTGCAATATTCGAATGGTTGATTTTGGAATTAAGAGCGAACTATGCAGCTTCGTTACTTGCCGACGACGATTTTTCACGTGCGGAAGCTCATGTCAATTTATTGTACAGATACGCATTAAATTCAAATACTGAAGCCGCTAAATTTCATAATTTCGGTATCGGATTTGGATTTTATTCCTATGAGTCCGACCTTGCAAATAATTCATCAAAAGTCGCAAATGCTAATTTATTATTGAGTGCAAGAATATTTCCATTGTCAATTGTATACCAATATGAGTTGTGAAATGAAGAATTTATTTGTGTTAGCTATTTTTCAAATTGGTTCTAAAACAAGAGCTGTTTTTAGTTTAACAATCTCTGTTTTTAGTTTAACAATCTCTGTTTTTAGCTTGTTATTTTCGGGTCCAATTTTTGCGATTGACACGCAATTTGCGGCCGAATCGGCTGCTAAATTAAAGGAGTGGTTAAGTCATAAACCAAATCCAAAATTTCCATTAAATGTCGTAAGTATTTCAGGATTCAACAGCAATGACGAGCCAGTGTTTAATCAAATAGAAGGCATAGAATCTGGAAACGGAAGTTTTTATAGGTCTATTAACTCTGCTGAGCTATCGTTTGCGTTGAGAATTTCGGAAGGCTGGAAGCAGACTACCGAAAAGCAAAAAAAAGATTCAGAAAGTCTTTTTTTTAATATTGCCAGAATTTCACCGGTTGATATTCTTTTTGTGAAAGCTGACGGTGTTGCAAAATATACTAAAATAATTGTGAATAATGGCAAGAAAATAAATTCGGACAATTCAAACGATTCAGCTAAATTTGTAAAATTAACCATTGGAAAAATTAATGTGCCGTTTGACAATAAAAGTGCCGCATTAAGCGCTGTTTCAAAATATTTTGGTTTCAATGCCACTTTAGAGTCTCAGGCGGGAAATTGGTTGTTTTTGGCTTCTGTACAGACAGTCCCAGCAGGCACTCAAGGCGTCCTTTTTGAACAATCCGACGACACTTTGTTTGTTGATCGTAATCAAGCCAAGACCCGGTGTGTGTTTGAAGTCGGGGCCTGCTTAAAATCTTTTTGCATCGCTCGGCCCGTGATTGGAACATGCCAAAATTCAGAAAACGGCTTTGCCAAGCGGGCTTGGATTTTGCAGTAAGTTTGCCCTAATAAAGGTTGCCCCAGCGGCACAATTGTCTTAGTTGAAATTTGAACCAAGTGTTAACCACGGAACCGTCGGTCTCGGGCTGTGGTGTATTTTTGTGCAAAGAGCTTTCGCGTTTAATTGATGGAGATCACGCTTATGTCTTATACTTTTCTGGGCGCACCCGTATCGAAAAACGTTAAGCTTATTGAGTGGGTAAGGCAAGTTGGCGAACTCTGCCAACCTGAGTCCATTTACTGGTGCGATGGTTCGCAAAAAGAATACGACGCACTTTGCCAACAGATGGTTGACGCTGGAACATTTATTAAATTAAATGAAGCTAAACGCCCAGGTAGTTTTTTGGCGAGATCTCATCCGGACGATGTAGCCCGCGTTGAAGATCGCACATTTATTTGTTCAAAATCTAAAGATGACGCTGGTGCCACCAACAATTGGATGGACCCCGCTGAAATGAAAACCAAACTCATGGGAATGTTTAAGGGTTGTATGAAAGGTCGTACTATGTACGTTATTCCTTTCAGCATGGGCCCTTTGGGATCTGATATTGCCAAAATCGGCGTCGAAATTTCAGACTCTCCCTACGTAGTTGTCAATATGCGCATCATGACTCGCATGGGTTCTGAAGTTTTAAAAGTATTAGGCGATAAGGGTGAATTTGTACCTTGTCTTCACTCTGTTGGTGCCCCCCTAGAAAAAGGTGCGAAAGACACTTCTTGGCCCTGCAATGGTCAAAATAAATACATCGTTCATTTTCCAGAAGAACGAAGCATTTGGAGCTACGGCAGTGGTTACGGCGGAAACGCGTTGCTTGGTAAAAAATGTTTGGCCTTGCGCATTGCTTCCAACATTGGACGCGACGAAGGTTGGATGGCTGAGCACATGCTTATTGTTGGTGTTGAATCTCCAACGGGCGAAAAAACATATATTTCTGCAGCATTTCCTAGTGCATGTGGCAAAACAAATTTAGCTATGCTTGTTCCGCCAGAGTCTTTTGTTGGTTGGAAAGTAACAACAGTAGGCGACGATATAGCTTGGATTAAACCTTCTGCTGACGGTTCACTCCGTGCAATTAACCCAGAGGCCGGATTTTTTGGCGTTGCTCCAGGCACAAGCGATAAATCTAATCCAAACGCAATGAAGACAATCACAAAGAACACTATTTTTACAAACGTAGCTCTCACTCCCGATGGTGATATTTGGTGGGAAGGTATGACAGACACCCTTCCTGCCAATTTAATTGACTGGAAAGGTCAGGCCTGGACTCCAGAATGTGGTCGCGATGCGGCTCATGCTAATGCTCGCTTTACTGTCCCTGCAAGCCAATGCCCCGTGATAGATTCTGAATGGGAAAACCCGGCGGGAGTGCCCATTGAAGCTATGATTTTTGGCGGACGTCGCGCCACGGCTGTTCCTTTGGTTTTTGAAGCAAAAAGTTGGGCACATGGTGTATACTTAGGCGCAACAATGGGCTCTGAGACCACTGCGGCAGCTACTGGTGCCATTGGGCAAGTGCGTCGCGACCCTATGGCTATGTTGCCTTTCTGCGGATACAACGTGGGCGATTATTTGAATCATTGGTTGAATATGGAAAAATTGGCAACCAAAATGCCGCAAATTTTTCATGTCAATTGGTTTCGTAAAGATGCTCAAGGTAAATTTATGTGGCCTGGTTTTGGCGAAAATATGCGCGTTATTAAATGGGCCATTGAACGGGTTAAAGGTCGTGTTGGTGCAGAAGAAACTGTTTTGGGAATGATGCCAAAAGCCGATGACTTTTGTTTAGAGGGTATGGAAAACTTTGGTAAAAAAGAGTTTGCGGCGTTGCAAAATATCAATCGCGAAGAATGGAGAAACGAAGTGCTTTCACAAGCCGAGTTTTTTGAAGTCGTAAAAGACAGATTGCCTGCTGAAATGCTCAAACAACGCGAAGATTTATTAGCTAAATTCTCTTGAACTTTACCAAGAAATTAAAACCACCAGAATGCGTCCTGGACCAGTGCGATCTGAGCGAAAACCGAGGCGTCCGCGTGATCGACGGTAAACGAACCCAGGATCATGGCGAATTAAATATTTTTGATTTTAGGCATCACACGTGCAAGTGTCAACTGACAAAGTCTTCTCTTACAATCATTGTAGTGTGCATACATTTGAACAGAATTTTAAGTTCAAATGGGAAACACGCTTTTCTGCGTCTTTTTCTCATGCGGGAAAGGGAAATTGGGCGCGTCCATACCATTATCTTGTTGGCGGCATCTCTATTGTTTGCGCCACGGATTCATGAGCGAGCGTCGAGAGTAGAAACTCGATTGGGATGAGCCGCCGCCCACTCTAAAATCTTGCCGTCTGCCGTGACTAAGGTCAGCTCTTCTTTAATCGCAGTGGCTGTGATGAATCGATCGCTGGGATCGTTGTGCATTCCGTCCAGTTTAAAAAATTCAAAGATCACTGCACGCCCGAACAACAATTCTTTGGATTTTAAGACCCGCTGTACATCGAGCCAAAACGAAGGGAGATCAGGGCCGATATCAATCTTTCCTTTGGCCTGAAGGCATCCAATTTCCCAAAGACTGGCCCCACTCACATAAAGAGTTTTTGATTTACGGGCGTCATTGATCGCATTCTGAGCCTTGAGTGAAAGCCTTTCGTGCCCTGCAACAAACCAAAGAATGACATGGGTATCGAGTAAAAGATTACTTTGCGACATCGACAGCCTCACCATTTGGGAGATGGAATTGACCATAGTCTTCAGGGTCGAGGTTCATGTCGGGGGCCAAGAACTTAATACGCGCACGCATCGAGCCAAAGGCGAGGTCTTGGGATTCCTCAACCGGCGCTGCTGTTGCAAGTTGGCGTCCTCGTTTGGTGATCACCACCGTTGTCCCCTTTTCAAGCTCGTCTACGAAGGTACCCAGGTTGTTGCGAAGTTCTGTTGTGGTCATTTCAATCGTGCGGCTCATGGCATTCCTCCTTGTGCGTTTTAAAATGTACATTTAGCTATCGCCATTGTAAAGAATAACTTTAAATGAAGACAAGTTGATTGAGCAGGTGAGTAAGTCTAGAGCATAGATAATTGCTCTAAAACTACGCAATCACCCGTAAACTTCTTGTCACTACTGATAAGTTATGTTCTGTCGGGTAAAACACACCCTGCAAAAATGAGAAATTCGAGAGAGCTGGGCATCAAATACGTACATAAATTATGTACACTTGAAATGAACTTAAAGTTTGGGTATGATTATGACGAGAGGTAGTGAACAACTAAGAGGAGGTGTCACATGGCCGAAAAGCTGCGTCCTGAAGTCCGAGGCAAAAGTCTTAAAATGCTCGAACGCCTCGTCCATCTCACAAATCGGAGCGCAACCGATTTGGTCAATGATGCTGTCGAGTCCTACTATAAAAAGCTTCGCGATGAAGATTTTGCTCTGGCCGGAAAAGCACAAGCTGAATTTTTTGAACAACATCCTGAAGCAGCAGCTGAGCTGCTTGCCCAGCAGGAGCTCTCTGAATGAAGAAATGGGAAATTTGGGATATCCCCCAAAAAAAAGCGCGCAAAATTTCAGATCCCGCACAGCCCCTTGATAAACGAAGAAATCAGCGCCCCTATTTGGTGATTTCGCCAGATTCGTTTTTGGCTTCTGGCGGAGCTGCGACCTGCGTTCCTATTCAAACTGACCCACCTGTCGGAGCGTTTGCAGTGGTGTCTTTGGACGCGCTCAGCACAGGCCTCAAAACGGACTCCTTTGCTGTTTGTTCGCAAATTGTTTCGGTCCCACAGTCTTCTTTTGGTACAAAATTAGGTGCGGTGAGATTCGGAAGAATTACCGACGATGTCGGATCAGCGTTGAAGGACTATTTTGATTTGTGGTGATTTTGAATCAAAATTGGAGGCATAGCCGTAAACAACCGCAAGTGCGCCTCGCTTTTGGGATAGAGATTTTGTAACAAAGGATGTGCAGGGTTCCTGCAGGCGTAGAACAAGTACTCTTGCCTTTAGTCAAAGATACTTGCATCCCGTGTGACGTTTTTTAAAGCAGGAGAAAATATGCCAGCAAAAAGACCACCCAATCCCAAAATGGTTGCGCTCGGAGAAAGAATTTCAAACCTTCCCAGTACGCCTTTATATCCCAGGATGAAATTGCTGACAGACGAACTTGTTGAAATCAAGGTGACTCTCAATGAGGTCGAGTCACCTGTGTGGCGAAATGCCGACATCGGTCAAAATCAGTTGTGTTTGCAATGGCCCACGGGCGGCTCTTCTTTGTAAGAGAGTGCGCGATTTTCGCAGGCTTTTCCAACACCATCGAGAAGCGCGCTGAGTAAATTTTCATCCTCGGTTCTTTGAGTGGAACCAGGAGTGCTGCCAAAATTAAGAAGAAAGCTTCGATTGGAATGATCTGTTGCCTGCTTTACAATGTCAGCTTTCGTATCGATTTTCTTTAAATTGAGAGCCTCATCCAGCAAAAGCCAATAATTGAGTCTGATCATATTTGAAGCCAATTTTCGGTAAAGATCTCGCTTCTCGCCGTCTGGTGGAATTGAATTGTCTGAAACTCCTCGATCATAGCCAAAGAAATATCCCCAATTTTGTCCAACGGGGCTGGCAAGTTGCTGTTCTCCATTGGCTGAAACCATTCCGCCTTTTCGATACGCCGCTGTAAAGTTTTTAAGCCAGCGCATATATAAAAGGTGGTTAAAATGCCGCCTTTGATAAAGTGCTCCCGTAAAATATTCCGACGAGGGTGCTGCGCCGCTCGGAGTTCGGTAAAGGGTCTGATCGAATTGCCAACCGGCCCAAAACCAGCTCAAGCGGATATCATCGAGCTCGTCGACAACCGTGATATTTTTTGCGCTGGCTTCAGTAACAACCAGCGACGGAGGTTCTTTGCACAGGGGGCCTGCTGCTTCGGAGCAGCCGCCCATCATGGTCCGAGCACCGTCTGCAACTCCCCAAAAAGGGTTGAGAACTCCATAGTCCAATACGGGGGGAAGGTCTTGGAAACTCTCTTTTCCTAAAATTTCTTGTCTGAAAAGATGGCTCGCTACTTCAACAGACGCAAGTTTATCTTGGTAGATTCTTTGCCATTTTTTGACATCGGGTGAAAAAGCAGAGTCCACTTTTTTAGCTTCAATCATTGCTTTGAGATTGACCCAATCAGGATTTTTTAAATAGGCGTCCATAACTCCGTTTTGTTTTTCGCGCGCTGCAACGGTCAAGGGCGCAAAGGTAAAATTTGGAATCCATTCTCTTCCGGTGGCGTTTTCGTTGCCGTGAAAAGAATCCTCGGTCCAGCGGTTCATTGCAAAACCAATTTTAAAAGTACGAGGATTGATGGCGAGCAATTCGTCTCGTGCTTTTCGGGCTGCGGCAATATTTGCAATGGGTGTCGCAAGTGAAGGCGCTGCGGAAAGGAGCTGGAGTCCAAATTGATGATCGCAGTCTTCGTTGCTTGTGCAATTGAGTGGTGACCCACCCGGCTGAAAGGGCCGAAATGTTCTGGGGTCGTTGACTGGGATTTTAAGGTTGATGCGTTGGACGGTGACATACCGCACGATGTCTTTCGCGTCTTCGGTGGCAACGTGCATGAGAGCGCGGCGCAGAATGGTTCCTTCATCAAAGCCAACGTATGCCATGTCGATGGCGTCGGGTGCATGGCATTGAGCACAGGAAAGTCCATCGGCATCGGGTTTGCGCAGGGCAGCAATGCCTTTGCGTTGAATCTCCTCAAAAGATTGCTCTGGGATCTTTGCTACCGCTGCATTTTCGGTGTCACAATTCTCTTCTTCTGTGGATGTGAGCGTAACCGATTGCATTGTTGCCGAAAGTTGCATCAGGTCTCCACTTGAAATCCATGCCGCGTTGAAGGCAGGCATTTTGGTGCCTTTTCCTGACCGCACTATGGATTGGAGGCTCTCGAAACTGATCGACGTCAAATTGGGAAAGTCACCGATCCCTTTTCCATCTTGGCCATGGCAACTCGAGCAATTTCTCTGGAAAGCTTCCGGAATTTTTCCAGGTGCCACAGCGGTGCCTTTTGCAAAGCAGAGTTTTTGAGGCGCCGTGTAGAGTAGCGCGGGCGTTGTGTTTTCATTTTTCTTCACAAAAACGGGTATTTCTGGCTTCACTCCCGGTCCGGTAGGATTCAAATCTCCTCCAACCGCAGATCTGCGCTGCTCAATCTGATTGGACGAAGTGTTTTTAATGCCCCGGCAGCCGAAAGTCTGAATCACCGCAGAAAAACAGAGGAAGAGTAAAAAATTGTGTTGCGCCCGTTTTGGTCGTATCACTCTGAAATACGACTCATTTTTTCCGAAACGCATTTTTTAATTCCTTTGAAGAAGAAAACCGACGCAACCTCATCTTTGTGATCTCGGCTTGTCGCTCAAAAAAATGACAGTTATCTTTTGTTGGTCCATTCCTGATTTGCGAATATCAGCGATTTGGAACCACAAAATATTGGGTTCTGTCGCGAATATTTATTGAGGCGCGAAAATCGCGAGCTACGGCTCATCGTTTTTGCAATTTAGCCAGTCAGACTATAAAACTGCTCTGCAGGATTTAATTTTCTAGAATTATCCATCTTCTGCTTGTGCAACATGCACATTAATTCGATGCCTGAAATTGTCCTTTGGACGGCATTAAACGATTTGAATTCGAGCATTGCCCTCGTAATTCTCTTGATTCCACGATGGCCTTGCTAGATAATATTGTTGAGATATTTGACTTGCCGGAAAAAGATTTTCTTCTTCTTTTGTTTCCGAGCCTCATTTATGGCATCAACTGCAGCTTTATCTCTGCGTGCTGCGAGAAGAAAGTCGATGGGGGCGCCGAGCTCGTGGCACCTTTCTTTTTACGTCCAAATGACTTTGACGCAAGTAGCTTTTAGGCCCCAAGTGTTCAAGTTCTGAAGCCATGCTTTTTGGTCGGGCTTTAATGTGTCGCCCGGGCCTTTAATTTCCCATAATTCATAGGTGCTATCAGGATTTAATACAAAGAGATCTGGAAATCCTTTGGTGAATTCTGATGGGTTTTTAACAATGCGGTCGAATATTTTAGATAAAACTGAGCCAGGTACAGCTTTTAAGGCTATAATTATGGCCTCAATATTATCTGGATTCCAATCCACAAAAGAGTTTGAGAATAATGATTTATGCGCAATCACCTTCTGCACGTATTCAGAAATATTTTGCTGAGATTCTATGAATTGAAGCCTTTCTTCAATTTCAATGGCTCGGTTTTGGTAAAAAACAGGCGAGAACATATCGTGAGGATGACTCTGAAAAGGGTGTGAAAAAGCACCTTTTACAGGTTTAAAAATAATATCCCAAAAGCAGAGTCCAAAAATTGAGTTAAATAGAGAGTTTTCAACGTGCCAAGCTTTTATGTTTTTAGATTTTAGACAATTTATGACCGCTTGTTCAATGGCTCCCGGAAAAGATTTATCGTAAGGTTTAGCAATTGAGATTGTTTGAATTTCCCAATTTTCATTGGGCTTAGGTAGCTTAAGGTAACGGCGGGCGCAGTCTTCTTCTTGTAAATTAAAAGGATTCAATATCATTTGATTTGCAATTGAATCGGCGACAAAATTGTTTTTAAATTTGATGTGAAGTCGCAATTGTTTTTCGCGGGATGGCGGTAGACTGCTCATTTCATAATATTTAAGGCATTCCTGAAAATCCTTTTTCTGTTCAAAAAAACGAGCCGAGTGTAGCGCAATTCTTTCGAGACGCCTGCTAACAGAATTGTCCCACTCTATATTGGAATGAAATAAAAAATTTAAGACTTCTTTTAAAGGTTCTTCATTTTCAGAATCTATTGCGTCAATGGCAGTGTCGAAATAATCGCGAATCAGTATGCGGTGCTCAATGCTCTGGCGCGTTTGAAAAACACGATCTTCGAATCGAAAGTCTACTTTTTCATACGTTATTTTACCGAGGTCTGTAAGCACAAATTCAGTCATTTTTTGGCTTTGATTTGCGAAAAACAGGAGCATAAAAATGCGCATAAATTCGCTGTTTGTAACTTTTATTGGCATTTTTTCAATTAATATCTTTTTGAATCCCATATGAGAAATTTTGAGTTTTAAAAAGATAACTTTTAAATCCTCTCGTTTTGATTGAGAAGAAAATGGAATTGATTCAGATTTAAAAAACAGCTTCAATTCAGCTACGGTGAGTAATTCAAAAAGTTCTTCGGAAGATATTTTTTCGGAATTCGAAAAAAGTTTTGCTTCAATACACTCTGTAATTGCAAATTCTATATTTTTAATTTCGGGGTAGTTCAAATTATTTGCACTAAACCAGGGACCTTTACGCAGCAACAGCCTCGTAAAAATAAGTTGAGCTGAGTGAGAGAGTTTAAAAAATGTCGCAATAAATTTTTTTTCAGATTCCAATAATAAATCTTCATACCGCATTAAAACAGTAGAAAATAGAATTTCTATATTTTTAAGATAATAGTGTTGTTCAAGCACGGGAGTTGAATTCACTTGCGGATTATTCTCCATCGGCTGCGCCAGAATTGAGATTCCAAAAAGCAGATATATCCGACAATATAGATTTAGAAACCAGTTCGTGCGGCGAATTTTTAAACCAATTTTTGGGCATACTTTCGGCATATTTTGTTTCTAAAAATCTGCCATCCATAAGTACAATTATTCCTTTATCATCTTCGGTGCGAATCACTCGTCCTGCAGCTTGCACCACCCGACTCATGGCAGGATACGTGTAGGTATAATCAAAGCCTTTGCCAGAATATTTAGTGTCGTGAAATCTGCGAATGCATTCGTTTTCTAAATCAAAATAGGGGAGCGATGGGCCCACAATTATGGTACCAATCAATTTGTTTCCCGGCAGGTCAATGCCTTCAGACAAAGAGCCACCCTGCACCGCAAAAACAACAATATTTTTTGTTTTTTGACTGAATTTTTCTAGCATTTTATTAATTTCGTCGTTTTTTTGCCCCTTACTTTGGCGGTACATGCGAAAGCCTGGCAATGATGTGGCATCATATATTTTGTCTAAAAAAACAAAACTCGGAAAAAATATGAGGTAGTTTCCTTTTTTGAGAGACACAATTTTGGTAATGGCCTCGGCAATTTTAGTTATTTGTTTGTCTCTATTTTTCCAAAGTGTAGAAATTTGCGGAATAATAAGAATTTTTCTATTTTCGGTTGGAAAACTGGCGTGAATTTCTGTCGTAAAAGTTTCTGATTCAACCAGTCCTAATTTTGAAAGGTAAAACGAAAAAGGTTTGAGAGTTGCCGAAAATGCGACCAAACTGTGAAAAGAATTCAGGCGCCTGTTGAGCTCCTCTGAGGCATCGCAACAAACAATGCTTAGCAGTGAATCTTCGTCGGTGCGCTTGAGTGTAAAGGTGAATTGATTTCCTGGCAGACGCAATATAGAACAAAAATTCATGTAATATTGATTGAAAACCATAAAAGGATGCTTAGGAGATACAATAACTTTGTCGGAAGAATAGGTCGATAAAAACCGACCAAATTTATTTTCGTATTTAAAAAATTTTTCACGATCAAGTTGCACCGTCTTGTGTTCTGTTTCAAGCGTGCCTGCTTCGGAATTGATAAGTAAAAGCGCTTCTTGAAAAAGTTTTATTGCTCTCTTTTTTGTTTTATCTGAAATTTCTAAATTCTCGGAGGAATTTATTTCTTCTAGCCACTGTGAAACTTTTAAAAATGAAAGTTGCGGCGAAAAATATTCCTGAAAACGTGTGTGTAAGTTATGCGCTTCGTCTACAATTAAATTTAGGAGGTGGGTGCGATTGTCATCGTTAAAGTAACGGTGCAGCGCTGCATTGGGAGAAAAAACATAATTATAGTCACCAATAATAACATCGCAGCGCGCAGTGTAATCGAGAGAAAGTTCAAAAGGGCACACTTCGTGCCGTTCGGCTATTTCTCGAAGCACTTGCGGCGTTACAGGTTGAATTTTGTCGAGTTCATCAAGGGTTTTTTGCTCTTTTATTTTGTCGTAATAATTTTTGGCAAATTCGCAATACTCGGGCTGACAAATGACTTCGTCTTTAAAACAGACCTTCTCTTTGGCATTTAAGGTAACAGATTTAACTTTGAAACCATTATTGTTAAGACGTTGAATGACGTCCTCAGCAAGGGCATGTTGACTGTTTTTAGGTGTGATATAAAACACCTGCAAACCTTTTCTCATGGCATTTTGCAGCATTGGAAAAAGCACGCCTGCCGTTTTCCCGAGTCCAGTAGAAGCTTGTATGAGCGCTTTACTTCCTTTAGCAGCGATTTCTGAAACCGCATTCAAAATTGAATCTTGGCCTTGTCTTAATTTTTCGAATGGAAAAGTGAGTTTTTCTGCAATTGCGGCCCGTTCGGCTTGTCTGGCAATATTAATTTCTTCTTGCTCAATAACCTGCTTAACTCTGAATTCAAACCAATGTTTTACATTTTCAGGGTCGAATTCAAGTGGGATTATTGTTTCTTCATCTGCATCGTGAACCGATACAATTCGCAATTGGCAAGTAACAGGAGTTTTTTTAGTATTATATATTAAAAATGCATACAAAAGAGTTTGCAAACTATAAGGGTGATTGTGATTTGAATTCAATTGTTTGATTAAAAAATCGGTGTTTTGTGTGCTTTTAATTTCTTCTACACAGGCAGAATTCGCATCTTCAAAAAGACCGTCGATGCGACCAGAAATTTCGACATCAGCGAGCTCAGTTTCAAAAGTGTACTTAATTGAATATTCTGAAGAATAATTAGAATGACTCAGGGTCAAGCGATTCTGAACCCGCTTGTGCACCTCCTGGCCTAAAAGGTGCAAACTGCTTTGCATCGTAAAATTTCGTAAAAGATCGATGCTCCCAAAACGTTCTTCAGAATTGATAAAATCTGTTACCGAAATCCGAAGTTTGCGTTTAGTGCTGAGGCTCTGAGGATTTTGATGCGAATCGGTCACGGATGGCTCCCAAAATTCTCAACGGAGAGGGCAACCCTACATTTACATTAAAACCAGTCGCAGAGTAAAATTGCGACCACTTTAAAAATGAATCTTGAATTCCTGAATATGTTAATGCTGGTTTATTTGATGTGAGGCAAGTCATGAGTACAAAGGGGTCTACTCTATTTCCGTAAACTAGAGATTCATCAGACTGAAACCCATTTGGAGACATGCAATTTTGCTTCATTTGATCTACAAATGACCACACATCTAATGTAGTAATTCCACGCGTTTCTGAATCATTCATTGATCTCTGAACTCCGGCCAATCGGATTGTAGAAGCATTAAAGACAGAAATTTCATAGTGAACATGTGAATTAATTCCACCCGCTGAGGCGTTGCCTGAGCGACCGGAGTATCCGATGACTTCTCCTTTAGAGACGCTTCCGTTGTCAGCTGAAATTGAACTCAAATGACCATAAAGTATTTCGGCATTGTAACTACCTTGGCCAGACACTTCATGAGGAATTCTACATGTAACAACGGCATAATTTCCGTAACCGCTGGCATCGTAGCCCGCTTCAAATTGACCGTCGCAAGGTGAGTAAAGCGTCGAGCCTGGAGGCATTAAAAAGTCGACACCTGCATGCAGCCGAGAACCATCGCCACGTGAAGCTCTAAACCAGCCGGAACCGTAACCGTCGGACCGAGCGCCGTGGTCCCGTGCTGCCATCCAATTCCAAGCGCTGCTTTGTGGAGGTCTTCCACCACCACCGCCACCGTCTGAGCCAGGGACTAGGCTGTCGGCGAATTTAGCACCAATGCGCATGGTATCGCAGGACGAGCCACCGTCTTTTTCTTTGCAAAGTCGAACCAGTCTTTTTGTAAATGGTCCGTAGGCTTCGGTGCCTTCAAGACACACGCCTTTTTTACTGCGCGCAGCTCCTGCCATGCAAGAACCTGTGCCGCGTAGTTTTTCGGCGAATTCCTGATTCCAAGTGGCTTCGTCGCATGTTTGTCCGCCTCTAAAAGCGCGGCATGCCTCGGTCATTTTTACCGTGAATGGTCCAAGTGCTACGCCACTTTTGATGCATAAAGTTTTTGAATTATTGAGTGTCCAGCTCTCAGGGCATGAAAAATCGGATTCAGATTCAGCGAGAGGCGCAGCAGAATTCAATTGAGAAAGTTGCTCTTTGCCTCCACAACCTAGAATAGAAACAAGAGTAAATAGGCTTAAAGAAAAAACTGATTTTTTCATCGATTCCTCGCATTAAAAAAGTGAACAAAATCCAAAGTGCAAAAAATGCTTATGCACTGCTTTTCAATTCTGTCTGGAGTGGCGCCGGACGAATCGGCAAAATTTTCACCCCCCGACCGATTCGTGAACTCATGAGTGTAATTTATTGTGAAATACTAAAAATGCTGAGGGAGAGTCTTAATAATGCACAAAATTTGGTATATTAATAAAAATGACCAGAATTTCGGTCCATATTCGCAAGATGAACTTTTGCTCGCTTTAAATGCGGGCGAACTGGCACTTGACACAATGATTTGGCGTAAAGGATTGCCGCAATGGCAATTACTGGGAACAATTGTTAAATCAAAAAAAAATAATTATACCCTAACTATATTAAAATATTTCTTTCTCTTTATGTTGCCGCCAATGGCCGGATTGGGTGTGTTTTCGCTTATTTTCCTCACTCCAGATCGCATCCATAAGTTCAACGAGTCGCGGAATTCAGCAGCTTCGACGAATTTCGATGGCGGTGGTTTTGATGTGAATGTGGCAGCCGAATTGGTAACAAAGTTATTGATTTCTGATCGCTGTCAGGATGCACTTTTTAAAAATGATATTACTTTTATGAGTCCACAAAATGCTTTTGACGAAAGAAAAACTGCTATTGGATGTTTGCATGCAGAGCTTTGCAAACGGCAGCTTAAAGAGAACGGAATTAGAAGTCATTGTCTGTGGATGATGGAAAATTCAATGCAGCTTGAACAGCTGAGCTCAAAGTAACAAACTTATTTTTCTGAAACTCTAAAAAAATCTGAATTCATGGCGCGCGCATCCAGTTTCCCGCGTTTACTTACGACGTCTTGAAAAATTGGAACTTCGACCATTTGCATCACTTTAGTGATGCCTTTTGCGTCAGATAATAGGTAAATATCAGGTAGTTTTGAGTTATTTTTTATGGTGTTTCGTTGAGAAAATACCACATGCGGACCTGGCAAAGGCTTTAAATTAAACCGACGCCATTCCACCCGGCTGCTATATCCTTTTGAAATTCCATAAAGGGATAATATGTCTTCGTAGCGACTGACTCTGTATGCAGCATTATTTTGAATTGCAGTTTTTTCAAAATAGAGGTCTGAATCTAAGACCATTGCAGCGTGTACCAGTTGTTCTGTGCCGTCCGATTCTTGGCTCGATTTTTTGGTGATGATAAATACATCGCCAGGCCTCAGGGATTCATTGCGTTTAAGGTTGTAAAATGATTTCATTTCCAAATCCGTGTCTGGAGAATCATACCCTTTAATAAAGCTACTGTATTGCGGGTCGCGCAAGAATTTTAACATATCTCGTTCGGCGTAAAACACCGAAAGGCTGCCAAAGCCTTCTCTTTCTGGCGAAATAGGAGCGAGGCGAAGCGAATGTAGAATGAGTTCCCAGACAGTTCCCCAGCAGTTGGTGGTGGTAGATATTTTGAGCTGTTGTTGGCTCACAGATTGAATGAGTTCTTCATTTTGAACAAATTTTAATCCTACAACTGCCTGCATCACAGGCGGCAGAAAGTCTTCTAGTTTTGCGTTTCCTGAGCTATTAAATGGCACATAACTTTTAATGATGCTCCAGCTTCCGTAGAATTTTTTAAGAGATTCAAATTGAATTTCTGTAAGTCCTGAGAATTCAATTTGCGTGTGCATAAAATTGCTTTTATCAATTCGCCACAGCGAAGCTTTTATTTGCTCTGGCTTAAGATTTGCGGCATTTTGTGCAAAATTGAGGGCAATTTTTATATCTTTTTCTTTGCTTAACGATGCTTCGACAAATTCTTTTGATTGCGAAGAATTTATCTTGGTTACAAATGGCATACACCTAGAAAAAACAGATAACGACGCAGACAGCAATAAATATAAGCTCTTTTTAGAATTCACGTTTGACCTCTTTTTTAAAATTGTATCTTAAAAAGCGTATTCATTTTTTTGACGATGTTTGGCACCTAAAGGTATAAGCTTTGAACCTTTCACATTGAGGGCTCTTTATTATGACTCATGCTCACTTTTCTAAATTGCTTTCGCCACTCGATTTAGGTTTCGTTCAATTGCGAAATCGAACATTAATGGGATCCATGCACACGGGATTAGAAGAATCGCCCGATGGATTTAAACGCATGGCAATTTTTTATGCCGCTCGAGCACGGGGTGGGGCTGGTCTCATAGTCACGGGTGGAATTTCGCCTAATGAACAAGGGCGTCTTAATAAAGGTGCTGCAAAACTCACCGAAGATTCTGAGGCAAATCGTCATAAAATTGTGACTCAAGCAGTGCACGATGCTGGAGGCAAAATTGCGCTTCAAATATTGCATGCAGGGCGGTATTCTTATTTACCTGGTTTAGTTGCACCTTCGGCAATTCAGGCGCCCATAAATGTATTTAAACCAAAAGAAATGACCGAAGAAGAAATTCAGACGACCATAATGGATTTCGCAAATTGCGCGCGATTGGCTAAAAAAGCTGGTTATGACGGCGTCGAAATCATGGCTTCCGAAGGGTATCTTTTAAATCAATTTATTGCACAAAGAACCAATCAGCGTAACGATTCCTGGGGTGGCTCTTACGAAAATCGAATTAAATTTCCTCTTGAAATTTTGAAAAGAGTCCGTGCCGAAGTGGGCACTAATTTTATTATTGTGTTCAGGCTTTCAATGCTCGATTTGGTAGACAACGGAAGCACATGGAATGAAATTATCCAGTTGGCAAAAGAAGTCGAAAAAGCCGGTGCAAATTTAATCAACACAGGAATTGGATGGCACGAAGCTCGGGTGCCGACAATTGCAACATGTGTACCTCGCGCAGCATTTACATGGGTAACTGCAAAATTAAAGGCCCACGTTTCAATACCTCTTATTACTACAAATCGTATTAATACTCCCGAAACAGCAGAAGAAGTATTGCAACGCGGCGACGCCGATATGGTTTCTATGGCGCGCCCTTTTTTAGCAGATCCGGAGTTTGTGAATAAAGCTGCTCGCAATAAATCATCGACAATAAATACTTGTATCGCATGCAATCAGGCTTGTTTAGATCATATTTTTGAAAACAAAACTGCCTCGTGTTTGGTAAACCCTGCGGCATGTCGCGAAGCAGAATTTGCAATTTTTCCTGCGCAAAAAAAGAGGCGCCTCGCCGTTGTAGGAGCGGGTCCGGCTGGAATGGCCTGTGCCGTTACTGCAGCAAGTCGTGGGCACGAAGTTTCTTTGTTTGAAGCTGCCGACGTTATTGGCGGACAATTTAATATTGCACGTCGCGTGCCGGGCAAAGAAGAATTTTCTGAGACAATTCGATATTATTCCGAACAACTGAAAGAAACTGGCGTAAAAGTTTTTTTACAAAAGCGTGTGAGCGCTGCAGAACTCATGTCGTTAAAATTTGACGATGTTGTAGTCGCCACGGGCGTGACACCGCGAGTGCCACAAATTACTGGTATTGAGCATAAAAAAGTATGCACCTATTTAGATGTCATCACTGGCAAAGTAAAAGTCGGAAAATCTGTAGCAATTGTTGGTGCAGGCGGCATTGGCTTCGATTTGGCAACCTTTTTAGTTCACAAAAAGGATTCTACTGACGAGGATTTTCTCAAAAATTGGGGTGTGGATAGTCAAATGACATCTGCAGGCTCTTTGCTCAAATCACTACCACAGGCGCCGGACCAAAATGTACCCGAAATTTTTTTACTGCAACGAAGAGCTTCAAAACCCGGCGAAACATTGGGCAAAACTACGGGTTGGATTCACAAAGCGTTGCTCAAAATGAACGGCGTTAAAATGCTTTCGGGTGTAAATTATTTGCGTGTAGACGACGCAGGGTTGCACATCGAATCTCAGGGGCAAGTGAGTTGTTTACCCGTGGACAATGTGGTTATTTGTGCCGGTCAAGAATCGGAAAATTCACTTCACAGTGCGCTTCTTGAAAAAGGTGTGCGCAGCACTTTAGTTGGTGGTGCTCAATTGGCAGCAGAGCTTGACGCAAAAAGAGCAATTGAAGAAGGAACTCGTTTTGCTTTAAGTTTTTAGTATATTTACAGCAAAAAGATTTTTTATTTACAAGCCAAATTTCAAATATAAATTTTAAATGTAATTTGAACTCGTGCTTAAGGATGTAATAATGGTTTGGCAAAAAAGAATTGAATCAATTTTAGAAAAACAACATCAGCTCACGTCTGACTGGCATTTGAATTCAAATTATATTGCAAATAGTGATCTGCTTACAGAAGCCATACTCATTCAACACAAAAGCAATTTTGATTTGTGGCATTTGGAAGACGATGCCCGCGATGCAAAGGCTGACGATTCTATCATTGCAAAAATCAAACGCGGCATTGATAAAGTCAATCAACAAAGAAACGACCAGATTGAAAAAATCGATGAAAAACTCATTCAAATTCTTTTAGAATCTAAAGTAACAACGGAGCAAAATGCAAAATTGAATAGTGAAACACCGGGTAGCATTTGCGATAGGTTGTCTATTAATTCGTTGAAGATTTTTCATATGAAAGAACAGGTTTTACGCACTGATGCACCGGAAGGTCATGTCGAAAAGTGTAAAATGCGAGTGGAGCTTTTGCAAGAACAACGCAACGACTTAACCGGAACTCTCGCAGAACTATTCGCAGATTTGCAATCGGGATTTAAAAAATTAAAAGTGTACAGGCAAGTTAAAATGTACAATGATCCTAATTTAAATCCCGTGCTTTACGGGAATAAAAATTCGAAGTGAATTACTTAAGCTGAGATTTAAACCAGCAAGTGGGGCGTGCAAATTCTGCCAATTCACCCATTGTAGAGCAAGAATACTTTACTGCCTCTAGTTCAGCTTCTTTGCTCTTTTGTCCTTTTGGATTATTGCGGCCAGGGATGATTTTTTCATCAAATGCTACGGGGCATTGAGCTCCACGGAGATATGTGTCTAGGCGGCATTGAGCTTTGGGGTGTGCGTCGTTTGTTTTTCTAACAACAGATTTGTCTGTTGCACCAAACGAAGGTGCCCCAGTATTTCCGAGCACGCCAAGCAAAGTTCCGAGAGAAAGTCCTGCTGCGGCGGTGCGGTAGCATAAATCTTGATCTGCATCTTGGTTCCATGCTTTGTCGCAAGCTGCTTTTTCTGTAGCACCTACGGTTGCGCGGAAAGTAGCATTGACTTGAGTTTGTGCTTTCCAAATTTTGTGAGCGCAAGATTGAGTTGCAAAATAGTCTGCTTGACCTTCGTTTGCAGCCCAATCACCGCCGCTACGTTGATAAAAAGCAAATCCACCAAAATGATGGCCAAGTTCATGGCAAACTACCATCGCAAATCCGTCAGGTGTTACTTCGGGGCGGCGTGCAAGACCACCGTACATATTCACAACCCAGCCAGAGCCTTTTTGTTCAGCACTTGCATTCACTGTGGCATCTGTCCATCTGTTATTGGCACTTAATGTGCCGCCATGAAGAGCTGCTAAAGGCTTATACTGGTCTATAATTGAATTAGAAATAGTGTTAAATTCTTGTTCGGTCATATTTGGTGCAAAAAAGATATTGTCTTCGAGGTGCAAATTATTGGGTGGTAAAATAGATGCAAAAGCCTGTACTGAGAACATTGCTGGTACAACTAAAGAAACCAAGCTAACTCTTTTCATGCGGAAACCCCTTTGGTGATTATTAGGCTCACGACTTCCAAGTCTAAATTAGGAGACTCAGTCGAACCTACATCCACCTTAAACTGGCTGGGGCCCCAGTCGGTAATTTTTCGCCAAGAGCGTGTCAGGGTTTTGACAGAAACGGTTAATTTTATAATTGAATTTAATAAAATACAAAAAACAAGGCTAAATGTTGATTAAAATGCACTCGTCATATTGGGTTTGCCAAGTTGCCCAGATTTCAATTGCTCTGCATTGAGCACTCGGCTCCAGCTATCTAGGGCGTAGATTTGCGCAATTTTCTTCTGTTCCAGCGTGCAATTCAAGCAATCTGCTGCCACGGCATCTCCAAAAACAGCTCCTACAGCGTAAGCACCCCAGTCGCTATTGTCACAAGCCGCAAGGCCCTCGTAATCATGGCCCTTGGGGCAAATGCTATGGAGGTGCCCGCAGGTCCAGTTTTGCGTGTCCTTAATTTCTTTCGTCTCGCGAATTTTTTTAATTTGGGAATCCGAAAGTCCACCTGTGCAATCGGAGTGACGTGCTTCGTGTACCCAGGTGCTCATGCGCACGAACTGTTCGAATTCTGAGTAGTGTTCTCCCAATTTTACCAAACCAATACGCGGTGAATTTACCTTTAAAAAAGTATTTCCGATTTTCATTCTCAGCGAGGGAATGTTTTCAACAACCGATCCAAGCCAATAAGCAACGCCCAAGTTCTCTGCAACAGTGGCTTTTTTTTCATCTTTGCCAGTGACCGCGGCCAACTTGTAATTTGCTTCTGTCTCTTCTGAAACCAGGGCCGATAATTCGGGTTCAAAACCAAAAGGCACTACAATATTCACGCGTTCATCAATAAAATTAAGAACACTCTTGCTCGATGGTCCACCGAACATATCCAGAAATAAATTGTCTTTTGTTGAAAGATTAATTTTTGAAATATTTGTAAAATCGTCGTTGACTAAGTTTTGTGTGGCAGACAGCATAGATTCTTCAAAACCAATTTCTACGCCACTGACTGAAAGCGGAGCTAAATTAAAGCTAGGTTTATTTTCTTTTTCTTCGTCTGCATCTTTCCCGCATGCGACACTAAGAGTTGCTAAAATAATATTTAAAACTAAGAGTGTTTTTTTATTTACCCATTTATTATTGTTTTTCATATGTTGCAGTTTCCTTTTGTTGAGAGGCTCTAGAGCGTTGCGTCAATTGAATGATTTCTGAATCTGTTTTGTCGTTCAAAGATTTAAATAAATCCGAAAGCACTTGCGGGTGCATTAACGAAACCATATGAGCTTGCTCAAAGCAAAAAGCACGCACTAATTTAGCTGTTTCGGGGGAATTGCTAAGTGCACATTCAGAAAGTTCAGAAAATAATTGCACAGCAAATGTACTGTCAGTCTCGGCAAGTGTCATTGGCGCCGCAAATTTTTTGGCAAATTGAATAAAACTCTGCGGTGTTTGATGCAGATTATTTTGAACTTCAGAACGCAAAAGTGTGCGACTCGGAGCCTGCCTTACAAATTCAAGCTTTTCAGAATAATCGTCTTGAGTGACTTTAGTCGCTGAGGATAGATTATTATTAACGTCAGTTTTTATTTCGGAATTCTTAAAATCATTGCGAGATACTTTTGTTTCATTCGTTTTTTTTAAGTTTGCTGATTTTGGAGCAGCCTCTGCAAACGAAGTGTGCACAACTCTAATGAAATCTAATTTACGTGTTTTAGCAAAAGTTAATATTCCTGCAGAGCAGGCACCTAAGAGTATGAGAGTCGAATATTGAGTCAGGCGTTTCATGGTAATCCTCCTTTAACCTTAAAACCTTTTGGCAGTTAAAAAGCCAGAGACATTTGATGGTGCGCTTAAAATTTTGAAAATGTAAGCAAATTTAGTTACCTTACCCGTTGTCTCGTAACTCTGTTTACGGATTTTGAATTGAAACGATTTTCATCGAGGTTTAAGGTATGAATAATATTGGATTCTTTAAGATTGGATTTTTGTTGGTTGCTCTTTTGAGTGCAAATTTGGTTCAAGCCAAAGAAAACACTCAGAAAACCAATGCGTCTGCATCAATGTCCGACGATGAACTTCAGAAAAAAATAGACGAAGTACAAAAATCGTTGCGCGAGTTAAGCGACACTTTGGCCACAAGGGTCAAGCGAGATGCAAATTCTGCAAGCGAAAAAGGCAAAGCCGATTTAAAATCGGAGTTAGATCACCTCAGTAAGGATGTTAAAACTCTTTCTGGTAGAATTAATGATGAATCTAAGCAGGCACGCGAAACTCTTTCCGTGACAATTGGAAAGGCTTTTTCTGAAGCTGGTACTGCCTTGTCTGATTTTGGTAAAAAAATTCAGAGTACGCCTGCTCCTGGGGATAAGTAGGACCTATTTTTGTTTTGTAAGGTGAAAAGCGTATTTTTATTTTAGCAATGTGCGAATTGAGCAAATCAAATGATTAAAGCTCTGCGATTTATTCGATTTTAGACACAAGTGTTTTCCAATTTCTCGGGAGCCAGATTTTTTTTGATATTTGTTTTGGGTTATTTTTTCTAGTTCTTCGCTAGCGTTTGCGAGGATGTCAGGATTTTTGAATTTTTTTTGCTTTTGTTTTTTGGAAAGATTTTTACAACCCAATGCTAGTTCCACTGCTTTTAAATCGCCCAAATAAAACGATTCCAATTCGTGACATGCGATTACGATCTTTGTAGATATTGTCTTGCCCGAAGAAACTACATTTTTGTGAATTTCTGCTTTTACATTTTTGCAATTTGCTGAGTCTTGGTCTCTCAGAATTAGAAATCTTGTCTCCACAATGCACCAAGTTTGTCACCCATTTTTACGTATTGCTTGATTTGCTCGTCTTCGCTGGCCCTTAAAATTTTTGTGGATCCGTCTTTTTTACTGAGCCAAAATACTTCTTCTAATTTGAGAGCATTTAAAAAATCTGGAGAATGAGAGGAAACGAAAACTTGTCCGCCGCGCGTAGAATACAATCGAAACTCTTCAGCCAGTTCGGTTAAAAGTGTGTTGTAAAGTTGATTTTCTGGTTCCTCGACGCATAGAAGAGGATGTGGTTTTGGGTCATATAAAAGTACAAGGTAGGAGAGCATTTTTATGGTTCCGTCAGACACAAATCTTGCCAAAAACGGCTCAGTGAATGCTCCGTCTTGGAATTTTAACAATACTTTGCCTTCTTCGGTAATTTTGGTTTCGATTTGAGACAATCCTGGAATGCGATGCTTGAGTTAATTTAATATTTTTTCAAATATACTTTGGTGATGTTGCTTTAAATACTGCAACACAAGCGATAAATTCGAGCCGTCTCGTGCTAAATGCCGAGCTTCGTCAAACAAATTTTCATTTCGAGCTTTATCGACATGAATGTCAGAAATGTGCCAATTTTCAATTAAATTACCTAACGCAACAGCGGCTGGGAATTTTTCAAACTGCGAAATAACCTTGATGGCGAGAATGTCCGGCGACTTTAATTTCTGTTTTTCGCGTTTTTCTTTTATTTGAGTGGTCGCTTCGTTTGTAATTGCTGAGCCTTCTCCTTTTTCAAATTCGAGGAAGTGCCATGGTTTGCCGCCTTGGCCTCGCCTGTACTTTAAAAGTTCTTTTTCAACGTATGCTTTTCCATTGAGCTCATTGATGATTAATTGGTATGTAATAAGAGGAGGTTTATTGTCTATTTTGTATTGAATTTCGATTTCAATGGGGCCAGTGGAATTTCGGGTACGCACTTCCTGAAAACCCTTGGGACCGCCCAATTTGGTGAGAGCATTGTTAATGTTTTGCGACATGGCCGTTTGGAGAAATTCAAAGACTGAAAATATTGTACTTTTTCCGGTGCCGTTTGCGCCCACAAAGACACAAAAATCGGGCAAATTTTTAAGGTGTACATCTTTAAATGCTTTGAAATTTTTAAGTCGAATGCTTTGAATTTTCAATTTGACCCCTCCTATTAAGGAACAGGCCGAAATTTACGTGTTTTCAAGATCGAAAGCAAAAGAAATTGCAAAAATGAAACTCACCCGCCAATGCGCTTCAATTCTCCTCGGCGATTTTTTGCCCAAATTTCTTCCGTGTCGCCGTCGAATTTAGGTTCTTCTTTGCCCTTGCCAGAGGTTTCGAGGCTGTCTGCCAAAGTGCCTTGAGACACTAAAAATTCTTTAATTGAATTTGCGCGTTTTTCGGAGAGTGCAATGTTGTATTCGGGGCTGCCGCGACGGTCGCAATGGCCTTCAATTTGCAAACGCACGCCTTTGTTTTGCTTCAATGCGGCCGATAAATGCCGTAGGTTTTCCTGCGCTGCCGCCGTTAGAACATAGCTATCGAAATCAAAATATACAGTTTCAAGTGCAATTTTAATGGCGTCATCTAAAGCCTGTGTAGGTGTTTTTGCCACAGTATTTTCTGCAACTGTACTTTCTGCTGGCTTAGGCGCGTCTTTCGGCGCTTTTTGGCTAGTTGATGTGCTTGAAGGCAATGCAGAATCTGGGGCCTTATTTTTTGCGCATCCAAAGGCTATGAGTGAAATAAGGCTGTAACGTAACAAAAATGTCTTTTTCATGGGTAAAACCCTCCTTGTGTGAAAAGCATTGGCAAGGCAGTTTAGTGTGCTGAGAAAGTAATTTACATGGCATCAATGAAATGTGACAGGACTCCAATATGAACAGGAAAAAGTTTCTCTTATTTATTTTGACTGCCTTTGTGTTTGGGTGCGTCAGTCAAAAGGAATGGGAAAAAGATTCTAAGCCTTACTTTTTTTACAAAGTAACAAAAGATCAGAATGTCATTTATTTTTTTGGTTCTTTTCATGTTGGAAAAAAAGAGTTTTATCCGCTGCCAAAATTAGTGAACGAGTCTTTTGAAGCAAGTAGCGCATTGGCGGTAGAAGTGGATGTTGAATCGGAGGGCGAACTTAAAAGTGCCCAAAATGTTCAATTTCCGCCACTCAATTTTAAAGGTTTGAAAAGTACATTAACTCAAAAGCAGATAAAAACTTTTGAGAGGGCAATTGAGGGAACCGGAAAATCACTTCATGAATTTGAAACAGTGCCGCCGGCAATGACCTCTGTTATTCTGTCGCAGATCGCATCTGAAAAAGCAGGATACGACGCTCAATATGGAATTGATGTGCATTTTTTAAAAGAAGCCAGAAAGCAAAAAAAGAAAATAATTTCACTAGAGTCTGTTCAGCAGCAATTTTCACTTTTGATGAATTTGTCGCTATCGCTGCAAAAAGCAATGCTTTTTCAAATTCTCGATCATTGGGACGATTTTCCGAAAGAATTAAATGAATTATCTCTGCAATGGCAAAGGGGAAATGGAAAAGAAATTTTAGAGTCGCAAGAAATGAGCAATTCAGAATTAACCGCAAATGAAGCTCGCGATTTTGAAGAAAAATTTTTGAACCAACGTAATTTTAAGATGGTTGATAATGTTGAAAAACATACGAAAGAAAATAAAATATTATTTGTTGTGGTAGGAGCTGCACATTTGTGGGGAGAAAAAGGGCTCATAAATTTAATGGCCCAAAAAAAATATATTGTGGAGCGCTTATAATATTGTTTTACTTCAATTGTAGCTTAATTGGCGTCGCATCTGTCTTGGAAAAGTGCACTTGCATTGAGCCGTACAATTCCGTCAGACATAGCTTTCTCGCTTAAAAAGACTTCGTACAAGTCGATTTCATTGTGCAATCCTCTTAACGAAACAGGGCCTACGCATTGAGTCAACAGACTTTCGTGCTTGTGCAATGAATCAAATACTGCTCCACTGATGAGAATTTGAGCACCCACTGTTTTGGTGTATTCCTGAATGCGAGCTGCTGTATTTACCGCTCCAGAGACCACAGTGAGATCCATTCTCTCGGCACTTCCAATAGGACCAACGCTGACATATCCTTCGTGCAGGCCAATACCCGAGCTTATTGGCCTGCGACGACCACCACTGCGGTGAGCATCATTGTACTTAGGTATGGCCTTCTGCAAATCAATTGCGGCATTCACTGCGTCGTTCGGGTCCCTAAAAATAGCCATAATGCAATCGCCAATATATTTGTCAATAACTCCTCTATGAGTGGCGACAATAGGAGCTGAGTGTCCTAAAAAAGAGTTCAAAAATCGGAGAGTGTCGTCGCGGCCCATTGAATCTGAGAGTTCGGTATAATTGCGAATATCCAGAAACAGAATAGTCAGTTTTTCCCAGCGCGACTGACCAATGCTGATTTTCAAAATGTCTGTCATTCCCATTAAATCGAGCATTTCCCAAGGCACAAACCTAGAATAGGCAAATGTAAATTGAACAATGGCGAGCTGACTGCGCATGCGTGCATTCAGCACTTTTGGACTAAATGGTTTTGTGACGTAATCGTTGCCGCCCACTTCCAGGCCTTTAACAATGTCTTCTTCGGAGCTTTTTGCAGTCATAAATATAATAGGAAGGTCCGTTCCTCGGTGCTTTTTGCGAATTTCAGCGCAAATATCAAAACCAGAACAGCGTTCCATCATAACGTCTAAAAGTATGAGCTGCGGAATATTACCTTTTGAAATTGCAGACAACGCGTCTAAGCCGTCGCTAAATGTTTCAAGCTCAAAGCCGCTGTCTTTGAGATAAAGCTTGAGAGTCTGTAAATTGATACTTTCGTCGTCTACTAAAAATACTTTTGGTATCGAAATAGTATGGGGCGCTTGAACATCGATTTCTGTTTCTGTGCCATCCATTACTGTTAAATCTGAAATAAAACTGTCTTCAAATGATTCAGCAAACGCAGGAGCTTCTTCGATATGTGAAAATGGAAGTGTAAATATGACCGAAGTGCCTTTAAAGGGTTCCGATTCGACACTTATTTTTCCTTGTTGAAGTTCTACAAGTGTTTTGCAAATTGATAATCCTAGGCCCGTGCCTTTTAATTGCCTTTTATCGGCGTGTAATCCTTTAGAGAATGGTGCAAAAAGCTCCGAAATACGATTTTCTGGAATTCCAATGCCAGAGTCCCGCACTCTAAATTCAACAGTTGCATTTGCTAAATGTGCACTTAAGGTAACAGTGCCTTGGTCAGTAAATTTAATTCCATTGGCAATAAGGTTACTTAATATTTGTTCCAAACGTCCTTCATCGGCCAAAATTCTCCATTCAGACGATACGCCTTCTAATTTTAACGAAAGCCCTTTCTCTCGTGCCTGAGTAGAGAATATTCTCATGACTCGCTCACAAATTGGCCTAATATTGATAGGAATTATTTTCATTTGCAGCGCGGAGTGATTGGCTTGAGATGTCTCTAAAATATCGTCCACAATTCGCGCAAGGCGATTTCCAGATTGTACAACCGAATTTAATGCAGCTTTCGCGTCACTGCTAATGGGTCCCGTGAGACCATCAAGCACAGACTGGGTGAGTCCAATAATGCCAAACAAGGGAGTGCGTAATTCATGGGACGTATTGGCTAAAATTTGGTCTTTAAACTGATTCGAGGTTTGAAGCGCTTGCATTTTTCCTTTTATCAATTCAATTTTCGATACGGCAACTGCCAAGGGGCGAGCAATATTTAATGCAAGTTCGAGGTCGTCTTTATTGAGCGTTTTTTTCATTAGAAAAGCATCAACTATTAAGAGCCCAAAACACACCTGGTTTGAAACTATAGGAACACAGACAAATGAATGGGTGCCTGAAGCTCTTACAAATGCGGCGCCTTCTTCAGACAAAGCATTTTCGTAATTCTCGATATTTTCTACGAGTAGGGGGCGACGCAAGCGAAAAACGTTTGAGAATTTACTGGGGTCGTCGCTTTCAATATTTAATGGCAAGTGAAGTTCTTTAATGGCATCCAGACTTCCTGGTACAGAACTATAACCATATGCAAAATCGAGTGTTTGAGATTCTGTGTTGCGATAAAGAATTATGGCACGGTCAAAATTGAGATGCTCCACTATAATTTTACACGATTCCGAAAATATAGTGTCTTCAGTGTCAGCAGATAAAAGAGTCTCAATGAGTGAATTAATTATTTTTTGTTCGGCATCGCGGCGAGCCAAAGATTCGGTGAGAATTTGCAAATTGCGGTAATTGCTTTCAAGCAATTTATGATTTTGTTCCACATCTCCAAATTCGCGCTTGAGCATTTTTTGTGATAAGCGCTGCCAGAAAAGAAAGTTCATAAAAAGTGGCGAAACTCCAAGCAAAATATGTGCTATTATTGCACTTGAATCGTATTTTTTAGAGACAAAAAATAATAATATTCCAATAATTATTGCCGCCAAATACGTGAGCGACCTTGGCATGTTTTGTTGGTCGCGGTATTCAATGGTCATGCGGCAAAACGGGAGCCCGTCGGCAGACGAGCCTAATTCACTGCTGACACGTGCGTCTGCACAAGACAATATGCGTGGAAAAGCTGAGTAGTAGCCCGATGCGCTTTTAATAATTTCTGGAAAGTTATCTTTGAGTGCAGTAATTTCTTCTGGCTCCAGTCCCGTAACATTTGGTCGAATCTCGATAGACTTGCGTCCTTTTGCTCTGCTCAAAGTGTGCACATGGAGCACTTTATTTAAAATGCCGGTGCTTTCGTTTATTTTTTCAAAAATAAGAGCAGTGCTGCCTAGAATTTGAGTTCCAATATAAATGAGCGAAGGTAACGTTTCTTTAGAAATGGACATGCGTCCTGTGTTGTAACTGATGTCTGAGTCGCCGGTGGCTTCGATGATGCGCAGTGTCAGCCTTCTGTCGAAAACAGTCGAAACCCAATTTTGAGGGTTTTGCATGTGTTCCCATGTGAGCCCACATTCTGTAACGAGTTGCTGAATATTGATATGCGGATAATTCTTTTTTAAATATCTAAAATATCCGGTGTAAATTTGTACACTGATGTGTTGGCGCTTTAAGCTTAGATTTTCTGTCATGAATCCTCTTGTACTAGGCAAAAAGCGATGGACTTGCCAATGCTCGCCGTCACTTAGAATTAATAACGATCTTATCGGTTCAGGCGTCTCAGTATAAAGGTGAAATTTTTTATGGATTTCAGCAAACAGATTTTTGACCAATGGGCAGTATCTGCGCACAAACTAAATGGAAATAAATGGTTTCAGAGAATGGCCACTGGTGACCTAAATATTGCTCATTATGCTAGTCTTTTGCGACAAACTTATCATCATGCAAAATGGAACCCGCAAATTCAAGCTTGCGCTACTCTTTGGTTTAAAGACAATCCACACGACGTTGTTAAAAAATTCTATCAGCACGCTATTTCTGAAATTGGCCACGACCTATTGGCTCTCAATGACCTCAAAGCATTGGGTCAAAATGTGTCGGGTATTGAATCAGAAGACCCATTACCTGCAACACGGGCGCTTATTGCATTTCCGATTTTCGAAATGCAATGGAGATCTCCTCTTGTCTACTTAGGATACCTGTATCATTTGGAGTATTTGCCTACCCAAAGTGGGCGCTCGTATGTTGACATGCTGACCAAAATTGGTGTTCCAAAAGAAGCATTAACATTTATTGAAGAGCACTCAATTGCTGATATTCATCACAATAAAATGATGGAATTTTATATTTCAAAGCTTGTGAAAACTGAGAGCGACGCGCGTATAGTGATTAGTGCTGCCCGGGCCACCTGCAAATTGCATGAGCATATGATGTGCGATGCTTTTGAAGCAGCTGAGTAAATAATAATTATTTTTTGGTTGATGAAAATTTAGAGAATGTTTTTTTGTCCATGTATTTTTTAAGTGGTGCCTGAACCATATTATGGAATTTAGACATTGCTTTTGCTACAAATTTGTCGGTGAAATTCATATCAGGATTTGTTTCTAAGAATTTTTTCGCGGCAGGGTGAAAAAAAACATGCCATGCAACTTGGTTTCGAACTGTTCCGTGGAGCAGGCGGTGCGCGTCAATGTAAATGAGTTCGCAATCTTTCCTGCCAAATGATTCGAATTTCACCCCGAGTTTTTGAAACCCAATTTTTTTATAAAGTGGCCACAAATCATTGTTGCAGTTGGCAAGTATATATCTATTATTAGATTGAATGCAGATTTGAAACCCTTTTCTGAAGAGTAACGTTAAAACATCACCACCGCGAAATTCATTGTCTGTGCAGGCGCGTGAGATTTCAATAAAGTCGCTTTCAAAAAGCCAATCAGGAACTTTTATTCCAAGTTGAATATGTTCCGAGCGGAGTTTTTCTCGATTTACAAAAACAACTCTTATGGCGCCTACAATGCGACTTCCGAGTTTGCAGACAATTTGACGTGAAAAAGTATCGAACGTATCTACCATTTCGTCTGCATTTTTTTTCTCAAGAAACTTTCCTGCACCCTGATACGATTTTAACCGGAGCGCCAGTACATCTTCCCACTCTCTGCTGCCTTGGCAATACGACACTGAATAAGCGGATTCATTAGAGCCTAAAACAAAGCCTTGGCGCCGCAATTCGCCTAAAGATGCGCCCTCTGCAGCAATGAGCAAATGGCGAGACATGGCGCTATTGAATTCTAAATTGGGTTGTAAATAAAGTATTTCAACCTGTAATCTGTTTGGGTCCGCATCTTTTTTAGTATTTAAAATGCGAGCCTTAACTCCTGCTTGACCATCGGTAGGGAAAAGGAAATTCATGTCGAGTTCGAAACCTGGAATGAGGCTCACATTTCTTTTAGAAGTGATTAACGTTGCGCCATGAGGGCTCGCAGCCATCATTTTGAAAATAATGATTTCTGGTGGATTCAGTGGGTCAATGCAAGACGCATTTGGCATTAAATAATCTGTAAGCGGCACAGAAAAATTGCCTAATTGTCGTTTCACTTCTAGGGAATCGCATGAGGGCGATTTTATTTTAACTCCAATTTTAGAGTAGTGATCTTGGCCGCGCCTAATTTCTCCAATGTGGCTCAAATGGCCACGAAGTGGAAGTGAATTTCCAGCAGGAGAAGAAATTTCTATGATGACTTCTTCATTTGATTGAAGTGAAAGTGATTTTATATTATTTTTTGTGGCAATAGACAGTCCAACAGGATTTAAATCGAGGCATTCGCCAGTGAGGGTCCAGGTTTCACCCACAATGGTCACTTGAATGCTGTCGCCGAAATAAAATTTATGTCGTCTGTCTGCGCGTCTGTCTTGCTCTTGATTCACTTCATTCCCTCTACAAATCGTTGAATTTGAATTAAAAAATAGAAAAATGAATTTAAATTGACTTGAATACTGTTGAATGCGTTATTTTTGAATGAATTATTCATTTATTTCTGTTTCAATTCTTTTTTCTGGCATACCAAAATTTGCAATTGCTGTTTGAAGTGCGGCAAAAATATTGAGCCGGCCGCCGGATTTTACTTTGCCTTCGAAAGCGGGAAGCTTGTCTACTGAGGCTATTAAAAGCGACTTTATTTGCACCGGAGTGAGCTGCGGCCAATTAGATTTGAGCAGGGCTGCGGCGCCAGTAACTTGTGGAGCTGCCATAGATGTGCCGTCGAGCATGCCATAGTGATATCGAGTCCACATAGGCAGAGTAGAATAAATTCCAGTTCCGGGCGCCGCTAAATGCACAGTATTAACTCCATAATTTGAAAATCCAGACATCTCATCGGTTTTACGAGACGAGGCCACAGCAATTAAATTTGTTGCCTTATATGCCGCGGGGTAAATGGGAGTGATGTCATTATTGCTCTGACTGTTTCCCGCTGCCGCAACAAAAGTAATTCCTTTTTTACCGGCGAGTTCGATAATATCACTGAGTGCTTTAGAATATTCATTTCCACCCCAGCTATTATTGAGTACACTTGCCCCGTTGTCCATTGCGTATCGGATGCATTTTAACGCATTGGCGAGTTCGCCGCTCCCAGTTTTTCCGTTGATAAAGCGAAGTGCCATTAAACTCACGCCCGGAGACACGCCTGCCACACCAACACTATTGTGCTCTGCTGCTGCAATAATTCCTGCGGTATGAGTGCCGTGTCCACCGTCGTCAAATGGCAAATTGTCGTTGCTCACAAAGTCCCAGCCAATGACATCATCAACAAAACCATTGCCGTCGTTGTCTTTTTTATCGCCAGCAGTTTCTTTTGGATTTCGCCACAATGTGGGCATTAAATCTTCGTGGGTGTAATCTATGCCAGTGTCGATATCTGCAACAATCGTTTTTTTGTTTCCCACGCTAATTTTCCAGACTTCGGGCAAGCGCAAAGTTTTGGAGGCCCACATTAAAAAAAGTCGGGCGTCGCTAGAACCCGGTTCTGCTTGCGAAGGCTGAGGCAATGCCGGTTTTTTTGCAGGTGGTTCAAAGGGACCATCGGCCGGTAATAAATCATTTTCATTTTGAAACGATTTGTAAATGAGATTGGGTTCGGCCCATGTTACTTCCGGATTTCTTTTAAGTTCTTCAAGGGCTGACTGAAAAGAAATAGAATTTTCATCGAAAACGACCTTAGTCCAGTTGCTCGACTCGCTCGTAAAAAGAGAACTTCTTTCGCTAAAAATGGCGTAGTCAGAATTCTCTAATGCTCTATTGAGATCAGATGCAGACCGGGTTTGAACCAGCAATTCCCCAAATTTTCGTGGTTGAGCGGAGACAATCTGCAAAGGCAATAAGGTAACGCCGCAGGCAACGACAAATTTTCTAGTGGTTCTATTTTTAGACATGAAAAGACCCCTTCTTTTTGTTCAGAAGAGGTTTCGGTGTTCCAATGAAAGGTAAGGAGACGGAATATTTTGCCCTGGCCAAAAAAGAATCTCAGTGGGCAAATTTGATTTCAATCGATTCTGTTACCTAAAGCAGAATTTAGAGGCCTAAAGTACTTTTGGGTAAAGAAAATAATCTTGAAGAACGTGCCAAGCCTGAATTGTACATGCTTCCTGATAATTCTCGCAGAATCACGAGAATATGGTCTCCAGCATCTACAACTGCAGAAACCTGCTCAGTGGCCTGGCTATTTAACCACCCTGGAAGTGTGAAGAAATTTACAGCGGGGCAGGCGTTTATTGCGCAGCCGCTTGCAGTGGATACAATTTCAAATGCGCCAAAACGAGTGATTGTGCCGATTTTTGTATTTTCATCATTTTTCTGAGTGATGACTTCCGGTTGTTTGACTCGCAATGCAACTCCTTTACCGGATACATTTTGAATAGGGTTGGATTGCGCAATGCTAGATTGCACATCTGACTCCCTAAGTTCAGATTTCGGACTTAAAAGAAATCGGAACTGAATTGAAGTCGTCTTGACAATTGGGTCTACCTTGTTTGGATCGATTATTGATTCAAACTTATTTGCATCGATTATGCCAAAATTATTATCTATTGAATCGAGTCCCACGGAGCGAAATTGAACTACGTCGCTCGCAAAACAAGATTGCTTGACTGGTTTATCTGCTGCGGGATCGAGACGCATCAAGCAATTTTCAGCGTCAATTCTATCTTTGAAATAAAATGATCCTGCAGAATCGGAGCCTATAAATTCTGCGCCTTCTGAAACATTAAACGTTCTAGATTTCTGTGTTTGTAGGTCGACCCTTTCCACAATTGTGCCATAGTCAGTTATTCCGATTAAGGCAAGAGTTTTTCCATCTTTCGACAAAATCGGAGAGTTCCACGAGTCCTTTATGATTACGGTAGCGAGCTGTTTTGAATTAACATTATCAGCGTCAAAGTTATAAAAATTTAAGCAGACCGTTGATTTGGCGAAATTTTCTTGTGTCACAACTTCTTTAGTATTATTGGCGCAAGTGACATCCCATTTTCCTGCGTTTGGACCCTCAGTAATTTGAATCGCCGATTTCATGTGTTCTATGTTATTTACCTTAGAGGTACCTTTAGTTTTTGAAGTGCAAGCACTTGTCGCAGTGACAATTGCAAACAAAATACCCATAGTTTTTTGCATAAAAGCTCCTTTGCGCATTTTAATTGGGACTCACACAAAGTTGGTGCCAATTGCCAATGCTGTTTAAATCAACCATAAATTTGGCTCATTTAGCCTTATGTAATGAGCGTGCCAGAAATATATTCAATTAAATTGCACATGAGTTGGTGCTGAGGTGTCTAAAGTTTAGACGTTGTGTTTGGTTTGGGCAGGAAAGATTAAAAAAATCGGATGTGAATTGGAGTGATTTTGTGCGATTTTTTGGCGAAAAACGATTAAAATGCTTTCAATATCTGAGTGAGCGTGCGTAAATTTTGGATTTTTTTAGCCACGCAATTGCTCACGGCAAAGCGAAAATTTTTTTTATTAAACCAATTGCAGACAAACCGGTAACAGAGACTATTGGTTGCAGAAAGCCAAGCTGACCGTTGGAGGCAGCGCCCCAGCATTTCGCATGACCCTACGAATGATGCCTTTTGAGAGCAAACGGTTCAGCGCTACGTCGATGCTGATGCGGGTTCCCAACTGAGCAAAGTGTTTTGGGGAAAAGGCCCAACCCCTACCCTTTCCGTAAATTCGACTAACTATTTGTAATTCAATGCTTCTTTTCAATTCAAATCCTCAAATCTTGTAAGAAAAAATACCCTTTTTTTCTTACAATTAAAAGCCCCTAGGCTAACTATCTGATTGCGAAAGATTGACGCGCTACCTGATGTTAAAAATGGAAAAGTATTAAATTATTTGTTGAAAACTTAATCAGGCGCTTCCCAAAACCAGACACTCAGATTTCAATCGAATCAGTTAAGCAATTGAGTCTTTTGTATTTTCCGCCAATCCCGAGTTGATATTACTGAAAAATTTGTTACGTTATCGACGCGCGCGCACCTTGAAAAACAAAATTGCCCTCTGTGCACATTCGACCAATGTTTTTCTGATACGCGATGACCCTTAGCGACTAATATGACCCTTTCGAACACTATCTCCAGAGGAATATTCTGACTGCGTGAGTCCTGTAAAACTATAGAGCTTTTCTACGCTCGAGAATTGTTTTAGATCGCCTAATTCATTTGCTAAAAGCCGGCTCGAAACTTTTCCAATTCCCGGAACAGATCGGTAGATCGACTCTGCTTTTTGGTCACCTTCAGCCTGTTTTTTCAGCATCGCGTTAAATGTTTTAATTCGATTAGTGAGGTCACGCCAAATATCTGCAATTGGAGGCGACGATATTCGGCCATCGCCTTTTAGCGAGAATTTTCCGGGGGTCGAATACCATGCCGCTTTTATTGAAAATATTTTGACTCAAAAATTTGCTCAAAGAACACTTGTTACTGCTCTGCTAGAGCCCCTGTTAATTTTGGTTCTGACCGTAGTTTATGCTTTTGCATTTGGGCGATTGAGTCCAGTTTGGTCGTCTTTTTGCTTAATTGTTTCTCTTTTTTTAGATCATGTTCGGGATTTCGCGCAGGCACTGGCATTTTATCGGTATGGGAATTTTGCAGATGCTAGGCAAGATTTTCTGGCACTGGCAGCAAAGCCTTTGCAAGATTATCGCGATGAATTATCGGAAATGTTTGCTGCGCGATGTCAAGATTTTTTAGACGCTTCTTTAAAAGACCGCTGGGATGGAGTTTGGCTGATGAGTGCGCCAAGCAAAGGGCACGTAAACCAGCGGGTGTAAATCCCGCTCAAACAAGACCTAGCCAGTCATTTGGAACAAACATGTGAGGCAGATAAGCGATGATTCTGTCGAAGCCACATGGG
>JAYTOT010000308.1:0-45200 GCA_043747645.1 Pseudomonadota bacterium
ATGTAAATTTTCCAATTTTTGGGTGTGGATAGAAACCGGTCGCATCATAAATGACACTCAGTCAGGATTTAGAGCGTACCCAGTAGAAAATATTCCGCTGGAACGGCTCAATAAGAGTCACTACGATTTTGAAATAGAAGTAATTGTTAAAAGCATTTGGCAACGGATAGAAGTTGAATGCATCGAAATAACAGTGTTCTACCCACCTAAAACAGAAAGAATTAGCCATTTTCGCCCATTTAAAGATAATTACAGACTTTTTTTATTGCATAGTAGACTTTGTTTTACAAGAGTATTGTTGATTTTTTTAGCGAAAAAATTAGGCTGGAAGATTGGTGAGAAAAAGGAAAGAAAAGGAAGCGTCTTTTTAAAATTTTTTCTAAACATTTTAGGCATAAGAGCTTCATATTTTTTTGGAAGATTCGTACCGTTTTTGTATTTTTTAAGCGGCAAAAAAGCACGCTTGGGAATGCTGAATTTTTATTCTCGACTTGGTGAGAATTCGCGGTTGATGAAATATGCCAAATCTTATAATAATTATTTGCAATTTGCGGCTTCAATGATTGATCGAGTGGCGTTTGCACAAGGTGTGCATTTGCCAAGCGTGGAATTTCAATGTCAATTCGATGCCAAATTTGAGAACGGATTTGTCGGAATTGGAGCGCATTATGGCGACTGGACTTTTTGCGGATCTGTATTGCAGGATAACTTTAAACGCGATGTTCACGTTGTCATTGACTTGAAATCATCACCGGGTTTTCAAAAGCAAGCTTCGTATTCAGGCAACTTTGGTTTGAATATTATTGATGCTTCAGCCGGATCACACAGTGTTATATTGGAGGCAAAAAGAGCCTTAGATAATAAAAATGTAGTTTGCTTTTTGAGCGACAGAGGTATGGACTCAAGTAGAAACGGGGAATATCTATTTTTAGGTAAAAATGCTCGGTTTAATCGTGGTCCATTTGAGATTGCTTTTAGATTAAGGAAGCCTATTGTTTCTTTCTATTGTATTAAAGAGGAATATTCTTATTTGTGTCCCTATGTGCTGCATTGGGAGATAATATGGGATGGGCTGGAAAATGCTACAGTGGACGATATTATTTTAAAATATGTAGTAGGGTTGGAAAAAATTGTCCGAACTCAGCCCGAAAATTGGTTTAACTTTTTTGATTTTTGGTGTGATAAAAATGTCATTGAAAACCTTGATTATTGATAGCGAAAATCGACTGACTCTAGATATCGTCAATTCCTTTGTATTCAATAAATCTCGGCGAATTAGTATGAGTGGAGATGAGAATTTTTGTCGTATAATAAATGCAAATAGAGAATATTTAGAGCAATTGTTAAATTCCAATGAAGATATATATGGAGTCACTACCGGATATGGTAATTCATCTTCAAATAGATTTGACGCTTCAAAAGCTCAACAGCTTCAACATAATTTAATTCAATACCACAATTGCGGCGTTGGTCCGTATTTAACAGAAGAGCAGTGCACTGCTGCAATTATTATAAGGCTGAATTGCCTTTCTAAGGGGCGTTCTGGTGTCTCTTTAGAGCTTTTAAAAAAGCTAGCAGACTTAGCTGATAGTCGAATTATTCCGGCTATTCCTTCAATGGGATCTGTTGGTGCAAGCGGGGATCTGACACCGTTGTCTTATATTGCGGCAGCTCTAGAAGGCTCGGGAAATTGCTACTTCAATGGAAAAATCAGTACGACGTCGGACATTTTTAAAAGCAGAAATATTGCGCCGTATCGTTTTTTGGCAAAAGAAGCACTTGCAATAATGAATGGTACTTCCGTTATGACAGCCATCTCGGCAATTGCATGGCAAGAAGCTAAAAGAGTTGCAGATCTGGCTTGTTGCGCTACAGCGCTAATGGTGGAAATATTAGAAGGAAGAACCTCTCCTTTTGTAAGTTCCCTGCATGATTTAAAACCGTATCCCGGACAAAAATTGGCCGCTCAAAAAATATTTGATTTATTAAATAATGCTGGTGCCAGACATACGCGAAAAAATGAAACATTAAAAAATAATGAATCGAATGGCGCAATTCAGCGGCTGCAAGATAGTTATTCTGTTCGTTGCGCTCCTCAGGTTATTGGCGTTCTTTACGACACCCTCGATTGGACCAAGTCGTGGTTAGAAATAGAAATGAATTCGGTGAATGACAATCCAGTATTTTTTCATGAAAATAAAAATATTTTAAATGGTGGGCATTTTTATGGTGGCCATGTGGCCGCTGCATGCGACGCATTAAAAACAGCTACGGCCAATGTTCTAAATTTGATTGATAAGCAATTAGCAATTTTAGTAGACTCAAGATTTAGCGGCATTTTACCAGATAATTTGGTTGCAAAGCAGCATTTGGGCGCAGATGCGCATCTAAATCATGGATATAAAGCGATGCAAATAACGTGTAGTGCATTAACTGCAGAAGCTCTAAAAAATTCAATACCAATGAGTATTTTTTCCAGATCGACAGAATGTTTAAATCAAGATGTCGTGAGCATGGGTACAATTGCTGCGAGAGATTTGGCGAATATCACCACGATTTCAAAATCCGTTCTTGCTATTCATCTTATGGCGCTGCGGCAAGCAGTTTTTGTGTCTCCAGAGCTTCAATTAAGGGACAGACTGAATGAGAAATGCCTTAGTGTGATAGATTCGTTGGCCGAATTGAGCCCGGTCGTCGTAGAAGATCGGCCGTTGGATTTGCAGCTGGCGACTGTTGCAATATCTCTTTTTAGCACTTGCAGTGGGGTCTTTGCGAACACATGAAATCTATTGTGCGACACACAGTTCCATTTCATGACTGCGACGTAATGAACATCGTATGGCATGGCAATTACGTAAAGTATTTGGAGCTTGGAAGAACAGCATTGGCAGTTAAAATGGCTCTCGACTGGCCCGATGTAAAGTCGCTAGGGATTTCGATGCCAGTTGTATTTTGTCAAATAGATTACAGAAAAAGTTTAAGTTATGGCGATGAGTTTTTAATTGAAGCATCTTGGGAAGATTTTAATTCTCCATCTGTGGTTATAAATTATAAATTAGTTTCAGTGGATTCTAAAAACGTTTATGCCCGAGGGGTTACAAAGCAGGTTTATGTAGATGTTATTTCTAATCAATTATATTTTGAGGTCCCCCCAAAAATAGATTCTATTTTAAAAAATTTAAATTGAAATGGAGTCGATAAAGTGCGTTTAGATTCAAAAAGCGTTTGCAGGACAGTTATATTTTCTACTTTGTTTTTAAGTTCTCCAAGCGCTATTCTATTCGCATCACAAAAAATGGTGCTTTCTGAGGAGAATTTAAAACGAATATTCGAGAAAGATGTAGACGTTTCCTCAGACGTAGAGCAGACCAAGTACAGCCAGTTTTTATTTAAGCCTATGGTTTCGAAAATTAAATTGCGGTATTCGAAGAATTTAATTACTTGGGAATATACTGAGCCCTTTAAAAAAGTCATTACTATAAATTCAGACGGAGTTATGAAAGATAAGAATTCTGCGGGAAACGAAGCAGCAGAAATTCAATCAAACGCTGGTTTGAAGTCAGTATTCAATTTTATCCGATCAATTTTTTCCCTTAATTTCGAGGAACTCAGAAAAGATTTTTTAATTGACTTCTCGAAAAACGCGATTTCAGCAATTTCTAGAGCCGATTCGCGAGTAAAATTTGTAAAATCAATGAATTTTGAATTTGATTCAAATTTGCTTCCCTCGCGATTTGTCATTGATTCGGACAGCGAAAAAATGGAACTTGTGTTCAGAAATTTTAAAATTGGTAATGGAAAATGACTAACAGGTTTCTTCAATTAATATTTTCAGTCATATTGATTTTTGTTTCGATTGATTCATATAGAAAATTTGATTTAGAAGAAGATATTTCCAAGTCGTTGGAGTCAAAAAATAAGACAGAAGGTTTGGTATATGATCAAGTAAATTCAGCTCGAAATTTTTCAAATGAGATATTCGTCGATTTTGGAAAAAATTCAGGTTCTGGCGCTTACCAACAAGAGACTTTCCAAGAAATCGAGAATGCTGGGTACAAACAGCGGCCACTGCTAGAGACAAACTTTGAAATCAATGCCACAAATACTTTTTTCGCCACACGCATCGCAAATCCAGGCTCGTATTTTGAAATTGATAATATAGAGAAGTCTGTAAATGAAGCTGCAATGTTTGCTCTACTGCCAGGGGGCAGTGCAGTATTAAGTAATTTTCAAAAAGATCCTTTTTCTTTGCTCAAGCCTACACTAGCAGAGTTGTCTAAAAGCATCTCTGGGACAAATTCATTCAATAATTTTGGAGAAGTAGTTAGATTTAGGCGCACAGGTGCACTGTCATTTGTAAAAGTTGGGGAGTTGTACAATTCTTTGTCAAAGAGATTAGATAGAATTTTTTTCATTGGAGCAGATTTTTTTGCCTTTGAAAATTATAAAGTTATCCAATCAGATATTCAGTTGTGTCTTGTGTTGTCAATAGTGATGAATGCCATAATTTATTATTTCTTCGTTCGAAATTGGCTGTTCTTAGTTTTTGCAATTGTCGGAACCGCGATTTCTTACGTGGGCGGAATTTTCTTTGTTCAATTGTTTTATCTTAAAATTCATGGAATTGTTATTGCTTTTACTTCTACTTTTTTAGGCTATAATATTGAATATTTAATTCACCTTTCAGGTGTAAAATCTGAAGTAAAAAAACGGCACAAAGTTGGCATGAGTTCCGCAATAGGTACGACATTAATAGGGTTTTTGGTTTTGCTTTTTGGAAGTTCTTCGATGTTAAAGCAATTGGCGTTGGCTTCATTGGGTGGAATGATTTTCTTTTTGATATTTATTTATTTCTTTCGCGAATTTCTGATTGATGTCAATATCAGAATTCTTTCCTGGCCTTTACTAAAAATAGGAAATAAATCTTTGCTTTGGATTTATGGAATTTTAGTTGTACTGCTTTATATTTCATCAAATCTTCAATTTAAGACTAACATTTCGGATTTTGGCGTCCAGTCGAAGTTGCTCAATTCGCAAGTTGAACATTTTTTAGGGCAGCAAATGACATTGGGAGTTGAAAATCCTCATGCCTTAGAGGTACAGGGGGATATTGGAAATGTTTATATTGAATTGCAAGCAGAAATGAAGAATTTGAAACTAGTGAGCCCCCTTTTAAAATATCGTAACATTGCGGATCAGAGATATTTGTCACTTTCTTTGAAAAATAAATGGGATACAGGAATTGCACTACTAAAAGATAAATTCGAAGTTAAAGGGATAAAATTGTCTTTTATACGATACCCGTTGGCGAGCGAATTTCTGAATTCATTAGATTATTTGAAGAATTTGAGTCAAATATTCGGTCAACCTTGGGCTGTTTTTGCGGACGGCAAAAAGTTTTTAATATTTGGGATCTCGGGAAATGAACGGGATATGGAAGCTTCACTAAGCGCAAATAAAAAAGTTTTTCCTTTGTCACCAAAGGTGTATTTTGATAGAATATTGACATCTCTTGGAAAGGAGATGATTTTTCTTTTTGGAATTGGTATTATAGTAATGGGCATATATCTTCTTTTCATACAAAAAAGTGTTTGGAATTTAATTTTTATATTTATGCCCGTTTTAGCTAGTGCAGTTACTTTGGCTTTCTATTTTAGATTAAGTGAGAGAAATGTTAACGTTATTCATATCGTTGGATTTCTATTGGTGATGTCGGTGGCTGTAGACTACAGTTCTGTGGCAATTTCTAATTTGTATGCAAAAATTGAATTGACTAAGATTTTATTGACAGGACTGTCTCTTTTTTCGAGCTTCGGGGTTTTGGTTTTTGCAGGACACCCAGTTCTACACGATTTAGGCATTACGGTGAGCTTAGGTGCAGGAGCGGGGCTAATTGCGGCGCTATTAATTCAATTTAGACCGACGGAAGCAAATGCTAAGTAAATTTACATAGAGGGAAAAATGCGTCGAACAGTTAAATCGAAGTCGAAGTCGAAGTCAATGTTAATGTTAATTTTGATATTTATGAGTGCTTGTGTGAGCAAGAAAAATATTGCCATCGATTCTTTTACTCGCTTTCCCTCTAGTTTTAAGGCGCTGCAGGCTGTTAATGTGACGTTTGAAAATAAAGTTGAACTAGTTATGGCAAATGTGGTTTTTTCTAAGAATTCGTTAGAAGTAACATTTCTTCATCCGCTATTTCTGACTCCAATTATTTATTTGAGCATTAATAATGGTAAATTAATTTCGAAATCATTTGTTGATGTCCCCAAGTTGCCGTTCGAAATGAGTCAAATTCTCCTCGTTATGAACGAGATTTTCGAATTTTCTTCATATGATAGCGTCTTGGAAGACAATCGATTAGTAGTAAATTCTAAGACTGCTGAAGGATTCGGGCTTAAATTTTTGAATTTTGAAGAATTTTCATCTGGTTGTATTTATCCTCAAATAATTCAATTAAATAAGTTTTTGAATACATCGCTTAAAATTGAAATTAAGACTACAGAGTTGGTTTGTAAATGATTAACCAAAATCAAATATTAGCAAAATTGGATGACCATTTTTTAGGCGATTCGGTATTGAACTTCACTCAATTTGAATTTTTTTCGTGCGCTAAGAGCATTCAAATTTTGACGGGAACGTTCGAAAATGCGACGGTCATGTTGAACGAATCCAGTTCAATTCGATTGATGGCATTAGTGTGGGCGGTTTTGTTGGGTGGCGGAAAGCCTTTGCTCTGCTCACCGGATTCTAAAATAGAACATGCGTTGACTTTGGATTGGAATAGTAATTTTGAAGAATTTTTGCATAGTGGAAATGCTTTATGCAGACATAATCTTGCTGCGCAAATAGAGCAAGTTTTTGCTAATAGTTGTGAAAATGTGATGTTTTTTTGCACCTCCGGATCGTCTGGAAATATGCAAATATACGGAAAAAGTTGGTCGAATTTACTCGGTGAGGCAATGGTAATTGCAAATGTATTAGATTTGCCAGTTCAGGCGGTCACATTGTCTTTCGTATCTCCGAGACATATTTACGGATTTCTTTTTTCACATTTAGCTCCATTTTTGCACGGCGCAAAAGTATTTTTGGATTTCCAGGCTGCAGAGATTTTGGACAACAAACTGGCTAATTTATTGAAGAAAATAGACTGTGTTATTCTTGTGCCAGCTTTGTGGAATGCTGTGAAACAATTTTTAGATTCGGGAATCCCGAAATTTGTTACATCTGGCGCACCTTTTGGCGATTTCAGAGAACAAGAGTTTATATTTTTGCGAAGCCAAATTGAGAGAAGTGCAATTTTTTTCGAATTTCTGGGAAGTACAGAAACGGGAGGCATGGGATATCGGGAGATTGGACGAGATATGTCCAAAAATTTTAGGTTTCTACCAGGAGTATCTATTAATGAAACATCGGACGCTTTTTGGGTGAAATCTCCTTTTGTACAAGGTGGATCTATCTTTGTTGCGGATAAATTTGAATTGGACATTGGAAATGAATGCTTTCGATATTTAGGACGCATGGACAAGATTGTAAAATATAATGGAAACCGAGTTTCGTTGTCTATGGTGGAAGAGGAATTGAGGAAGATAACAAATAGCGAGCGCGTCGTATGTCGGTTCATATCAGACGATAGCTATATAAAAGGGGGATGTATTACTGCTTATATTGAAGGAAATACATTTGATATTGTGAAATTAAGAATTGATTTTAATATTCGCGATAATTGCCCATTTCCAAATAAGATTTTTTTTGTAGATACATTTCCGCTCAATTCAATGGGTAAATTTGATTTGAGTAGCTTTATATGAAGGCGCAAAGATTTGGTATTTCAATTCTTTACTGTTTTGCGCTCAGTAATTTATTTTGTTCTTTTTGGATAATATGTTTTAAGCCGGTAGGAATTTCTTTTTTGATAATTAATATCTCACTTTCAGTTATTACACTCTCAATTTGTTTTCTTTATGCAGTTTTCCCAGCGTGGAATATATTTACAAACGTCATTGATAAAAAGAATACTTCGTCATTTAATATTGCAATTACTTTTGATGACGGACCGCATAGTGTTTATACTCGCCAGGTCATGGATATTTTGGAATCATATGGCTTTCGAGGAACTTTCTTTGTAATTGGCAAAAAAGCCGAGAAAGAAAAAGAGCTTTTATCTGAAATGAGCAAACGCGGGCATCAAATTGAAAATCACTCATATTCCCATTCTAGAAGTCTTTCTTTTCGAAATCCCAGTTTTTTGGCGAAAGATCTGGAAAAATGCCAGAGAATAATAGAAGAAAATACTACACATAGGAGTCGTTTTTTCAGGCCACCCTTTGGTGTTTTGTCGCCACGTTTGGCTTTGGCAGCCGATAAATTGAATTTGAATATTTGTTATTGGACTATAAACGTAAGGGACGGATTTTCTGCCACTACTTTTTCAAAGGCAAAATCTAAAATTGAGCGAAAATTGGTTCCCGGCGCGATAGTCGTGATGCACGATTGCCATGAATTTAATGCGATTGAGCCTCTGAGTCCGGAACTTTTAAAATGGTTTTGCGAATTTTTGAAACTTAAGGATGCAAAAGCTGTAACTTTATCTGAATTATTGTCAGCATGAATGCTATTTATAATTCATCAAATGAAACGGATATTTTTCATTTTCACAAACTAGTTTTGAAATAGCTTTAATATCGTGGTCTCTATTAGAACTAATGTCGTAAACTTTTTGGTTTATGCGCGCTTTGGCATTTCTGATTATGTATTGGGCGAGCTGTAATTCGGCAGCATTTTTTTCTGCGCCGCCTTGTTTTTCGAGCACAGAATTAATGCGCGACAACACGGTGGCAATCATAAAGGTATCGGTTGCAATATCGGCGAGGCGCGCCAATTGAAGTTGTTCGTCAATGAGTTTTTGACCATACTGGCGGATGAGTTTTCCAGCCGTAGTAGACAGTGCTTTAGTGGCACTCGATAGGCGTTCGGCTTCTTTGTTCAGGCTTGAGTGAAACCCTTCAACTTTGTCAGCAACTACATTTTGTTTGAGTTGTGTGAACGCGAATTCAGATATGACACCTATTTTGCCAATCATATTGTTCAAAGATTCAAGGCTGCGAATATTTTGCAAGCTCTGCAATTCTTTGCCAATGCGGGTGTATTCGCCCGCGGGTTCTTTGAGGCCAGTGAGGGCAATAAAGAGTCTTAAAATTTCGTTGGTGCCTTCAAAAATAATACCAATTCTGGCATCGCGGAGTTTTCTTTCCAGGCCATAATCTTTCATGTAGCCATTGCCGCCGTGCAATTGCATGGCTAAATTTAAAACTCTCCAGCCGGCTTCCGTCGCATATACTTTGCAGATAGCGGCTTCAATGCTGTAATCGGTATCACCTTGATCTACCAAATGTGTGGTAAAATATGTCATGGCTTCAATGGCGTAAGTGTGGGCTGTCATTTCTGTGAGCATTTCTTGAATGAGCCCGAATTCAGAAATAGTTGCATTAAATGCTTTTCGGTTTTTTGCGTAAACCACAGATTGATCAAGTGCCGCACGGCATGCCCCAAGTGCGCCGCCTGCGAGGCCTAGTCTTCCCTGATTTAATATTCCCATGGCAATTTTAAATCCATCGCCAGGTTTTCCAAGCACATTTGCGGCGGGAACTCTCGTATTTTGAAAATGAACTTCAACTGTACTCGAGGCTCTTATTCCTAGTTTTAGTTCTTCTGGGCCATGGGTGACACCACCCATATCGCGAGTCACCATTAATGCCGTAATTTTGTCTTCGCCATCAATATTTTCTTTGGCAAAAACTGTGAAAAAATCGGCAATTCCGCCATTGGTAATCCATAGTTTAGAGCCGTTTAATACATAAAAATCGCCATCTTTTACTATTTTTGCTTTTATTCCAGCGGCATCTGAGCCTGCTGTGGGCTCAGTAAGCGCAAAGGCTGCAATGGTTCTTCCTGTAGCCAAATTTGGCATATATTGTTTTTTTTGTTCTTCTGTACCATACAAATAAAGGCCTTTAAGTCCTATTGACTGATGCGCTCCCACAGTCAATGAAACCGAAGTGTCAACAGTATTGATGAGTTCCAAAGTGCGAGTGTAAAACGTTTGGGTGAATTCGCTTCCGCCATAAATTTCGGGAATTATGAGTCCAAAAAGTCCCATATCTTTCAGTCCCTGCAGCACTTCAGGAGGTAATTTTTTTTCATCGTCAAATCTCATGCTGTCTACATTTTCTTTTAGCCACTGTTCAATGCTGTCGTGCATCATGCGAAAGTCGTCTTCGCGAGTTGTATTGAAAAATGGAAAATGATGCAGGCTGGCTTCTTGAATGGTTCCGTTAAAAAGACCCTTCATAAAACTGAATTTAGATGCAGACATTAAATTTTCTCCAAAAGCTGAGGCGGCAAAGACTGCCCATGGCGCGCTGTCATCATATCATCACGAAATGAGCCTTGTCTTCAAGTGCTCCAGGGGTCAGAGTTGAAATGGCACTTCACAAATGCGGCAGATGATCATATTCCGACCAGTGCAGAGTTTCGAATTCAAGGAGAACCGTTTCATGTCCTCTTCTGTTCCCCGAGTTGGCCTAGCAGTTGCTCGATTTAACGATATTGTAACCAGTCGATTGGTTGCCGGTGCGCGGGCTTGGTTGGTTCGGCACGGTGTTTCAGAAGAAAATATTTACGTTCAAGAGGTTGCCGGTGCATTCGAACTGCCTTTGGCTGCTCAATGGTTAGTAGATTTTAAAAAAGTAGATGGTGTTGTAGCCCTCGGCGCCGTAATAAAAGGGACTACAAATCACTACGATTACGTTTGTAGCGCTGCCACAAGTGGAATAATGAATGTGCAATTGTCGCGGAATGTTCCTGTGGGGTTTGGCGTTTTGACGTGTGATACACTCGAACAAGCTTTCGACAGAGCGGGTGGAAAACTCGGAAATAAAGGCGCAGAATGTGCAGAAACAGTGTTTGAAATGATAAAAATTCGTAAGTTATTAGGAGAGACCAAATAATGTCACTTCAAGATGCAGTGTCAGGTCTCACAGCCCTACAAATTCGTGAAGCGCGCCGGTTTGCAGTGCAATATGTGTATCAAGTCGATTTAAATCAGCAGCTTATGTTTCAAGAAACAGGATTTAGAGTCTTTTGTTCGCAATTCAATATTGCGGTTGAAGAGACTTTTTTTGTTCGAGAACTCGTCAAAGGTGTGATGGAACAAAAAGATAAACTAGATACTTATATCACTGGGCATTCTAAAAACTGGAAAATACAGCGCATCGGAAGGGTGGATTTGGCGATTATTCGAGTTTGTATTTTTGAGATGCAGACACGTCCCGATTTGCCAATAGATGTTTTAATTGCCGATGCGGCTGAAATTGGAAAACAATTTGGTTCTGCTGGCTCAAGCGCATTCATCAATGGTGTTTTAGACGGTGTAGCTCAAGAACTCAGAAAAATATCCCCAAATAAGCAGCTTTTGGAGTAACTTTCATGCAGCGAGAAGTGTACCTTATAAATCATGCGGCTCGACTTCAAGAATTTCTTGAGGAGTCGCAGGTGGACGGAGAAGGCATTGCTTCTGCACTGGGCATCGGTTTTTTTTGGGTTTCAGCTGGCACTGCCGAAAATAATGGCGTCGAAGTAAATGTATACCCTACGTTTCTAAAGCCATTTGTGATGAATCAAATATCTCAGGGGCATTTGTCTCCTTTTTCGAACGAAACTTTTTTTGTGGGCACCGAAAACGATTTATCTAATGGTTCATTACCAATCAGGCGATGGCTGCTGGCAGGGTTAAATTTGCCAGGGAAATATAACAATTCAGGCACCAACCAACTCGATGACCTCCAAAATATTACTAGCTTCGACGAGCTGGTTTTTGGATTGTTGAGAAAAATTTTCAATAGGGTTTTAAATTTAAGAGCAGATACGGTTGTATTTATGCTAGATAGTCCTTTATTAAACAATTATTTTGCAAGTGTTATGCAATTATTGAGTCAAAATAAAAGGATAGAGTCCTTTGAGAATTTTTTGTCGACAGATTTTCACACCCAAATTAAATTTGTATTGAAGCAATTTTTAAATTGGACTTGCGAAGAAAACATTCACACCCGACTCGGATTCTGGTGTTCGCACGAAACCGATTTGCACGGACTTGTGCAAGCTTCGAGGTCCGTATTTTCTGGGCGAAATCACTGTGAAAATTTGTATTTCCGGATATAAGGTAATGAGGGTGCTAAAGTCGCCAATTTTCCAGCCGACAGTGCATTTAGGGCGAAAAGTGGAGTCATAGTTTGTACTATGATTGTCATTTCTATAGATAATGTAATTGCACTCAAAAGTAGATTTGTGGAGGTTACTATGCCGCAACATAGAGATGAAAATATGGAACCTATTTCCGATAAATCGGAACGAGCCGAAAGGCGTCGTGAATTGTCAAACTGGTTTCAAGAGCACGCAAATTTTTGCGCGACAGTCACTTCTTCGGGAGCATCTGTCGATTCTGAAGGGTATCACAAGGTAAAATCTAAGTTATTGGCCTCTTTGGAGCGTGGTAAAAAACTGACTCAAAGAGCTTTTGAAGCTTACGATGAACACTCTCATCACTATTTTAATGAATCCACGGGTGCAGGCTCTGTTCAGGCCATGGGTCAGTCATCTCTCGTTTTTAGGCGTCCCACTCTTCCTTTGTCCGGTGGAATACCTCGTTTTGACGAAGTGGGCTCACACTCTCATAGTGCAAGTACAGCTGCGTCAGCGCCAGCACATTTTTCAAATTCTGGTATGACAACAGCGCGGCAGGCATCGGTCATATCAAATATTAATGCGGTGGCACAAAAAGTTCTTCCGCTTCCGAGCAGAACGTACATCAAAAAATCAAATTCTTAAAACGTAATTCCGATCCCCAGACTTGCATTTATAACATAGTTAGGCAGCGCCGCATCACTTCTGTTTTGTGAATTAAGCAGGCCTGGAAATTCAACTCCGCCGCGCGCTAAAAATGCAAAAGATTTTGAATAAGTCATTTGAGTTTGAACAAACGGTCCATAAGAAAATAAAATCGACCGAGTTGAAGCACTGTTTTTAAGGTTTAAAGTGGAAAAACCCATGTCTATGCCGAGTCCGGCATCTGCGACGACCCATCGTCGGTCGGCAAATTGCCAACCTAATGCTGACCCAATGAGAAACAAACTGTGCGACAAATTACGCCGATTAGTTACGGTTCTATCGCCAGTGCGCATTCTCAAACTAAAGGCAGCGTTTCCCAGATTTTGCCTTAGTGTCAGGGCATACATTTTTGTGAGTTCCGAAGTGCGCCACCAGACATCTAATCCCATTACAATTCCATAGTCTGCAATGCCCTCGTTTATTGCAAGAATTTTTTGGGCTGCAAAAAGAACTTCTTCCTCAAAATTAGGAAGCTGACTTAAATCTCCTTCAATCCACGCACTGCGCGTGGTACTATCGGCCACATTTTTTGCTTCAATTGATGCGTAAAATTTGGTTCCGTCTCGTCTTATTTTTACATAAAGTTTATGGTTAGCCTTTTCCTCGATCTCCTCTGGTCTGAAAAACACTTTTCTTTCCAAAAGGTCAGTAGACAAAGGATAAAGAAGCCTACTTCGGATATACATTTCCATTTCTTGTGACAGGTTTTCAGAAATATTGTTTTTATCGAGACTTTCTACTGGAGCAATAAATACAGGTAGTCTGCGCGATTCACCTAATAAATCTTCTACTATTTTAAAAGATTCTCCTCGCAGCAAACTGGCAATTTTTGCGATTCCAATCGTCTGATTCGACTCTGAAACTGTCATTTTAAGCACAATTGGAGCTAAATTTTCTCTAAATTCTAAAATAGTAAAAGCAATATTGCCATAAAATTCTTCGTAAAATCCTCCATAAATGCGAGTGGAAGATTCGACAGCTGATCCTCTTTCTTTTGATGCGGACCTATTTTTGGCCTCGATATTTCCACGATTCAAAGAAACAATAGCGTTGAGTGCCGCAATGAGTCGGTATTGTTCACCAGAATTTCGGTGCTCTTGTGTGGTATTTGTAATTTCTTTTAATAGTCTGCTATCTATATACGAACAAGGAGTTTCCTGACTCAATTTCTCAGAAAAAATAGACTTTACTGGGGCTGGTTCTTTGCCCTTTGGGCGTCCCACAATCGGCAAGATGGTTGTCACAATGCTGCTGCAGGAAGTATTAATTGTAGCGAGCCCCTGTTGTGCCTTCGCCCGAAAATTAATACTTGAGACAGAGAATGCAATTAGAATACATATTGGTTTGAAATAGACATTTAGTTTCAAAAAAATGCGACTGCGATATTCTGCTATGGCACTCCAAATCATAAGCCAACCTGGCAGAAAAATCATCCAAAATACCGCTGTTGAAACGAATACTATAGCAATGTTTATTTGCAATTGTCCGGAATAAAATAGCGCAATTCCCGTTAAAAATAAGCACAAAACAAATATTCGCACTCTCATTATAAGGTTTAACATTGGCAGGTAGGCATCTTTGAGTTGTCTGTTTTCTTTGCGAATACTGTGGCCCGTTATGTTGCAAGAAGCCCAACTGGAAAGAAAGAAAATGGCATTGGAATTTAAAAGCATTGCATTGTTGAGCAAAGAATATTTACTCGATAAATTAAAAAATTGAAACATGCTGTGTACCCCGAAAAGAATTGCATATGCCGCAGCAATTGTGACAACTGCTAAAAGAGCGCGCTGTGTCGACGAAGTCACTGCGGCAAAAATGAAAAAGAAGAAAAAAAGTTCGAATAAAAGTATTTTTATCCATGTTCGCATCGCGTTGCCGCTTGCTTCAGAAAGTGAATCAAAGTGGTAGTGCAGTTTACCAGAGTCTGTGTTTTCAATCTCCGTCATTTTTTTTGTGAATATAGATTCAAAATCGGCTGCGCTATTCAAATTAAACTTAAGAAAAAGCGCATTTGACTCGTTCTGACGAAAAGCATTTTTGGTCTCATGAATTTTGTGCGCAGCAAACAAATTTTGTAATTTCGAAGCCATTTCACCGTTAGAATTTTTGGCGGCAAGATTTGGGTTCAAATACACACTCGAAAGCCAAGCGGCGACAGTCGATAATTCGGGTGGTTTTTGCGAATTTTGGGGATTTAGAGCAAGATCTGTAGACACAACCGATAAATCTTTAGTTTGATTCGTTACTTTGTCAGTAATTTGAATCGAGCCGAGATTTTCTGTCGAAAACGCAGGCAGGTATTTTTCAAGCAATGCTAACGGATTTTCATCTAAAACTAATGTAGATTCAACAGGACTCAATATTATGGAAGGAGACGAATTCGGTCCTATAATTCTATTTTCAGAATGCGATTCAAATTGCTGCATTAAAGAAACTCCAATTTTCTGGAGCATTTGAGGTTTTAATTCCTGGTTTGAATTTATATTCACAAATGCAGTGTCGTTTTTGTTTTCACTTAGCGTTAGCGACGAAGATAATGTCGAAATTAAAACGAGCGATATAGTCGCAATTGCCGACATAAAAATCCAATATTTATTTGCAAAAAATAGATTTCTACTTGTTTTTTCAATTCTGCATCTAGGCATAATGAGGTGGCTAAGCGAGACCGATGTCGTTGCCATTAATATTCCGAAAAAGGTAGCGTCATCTAACATGCCAAACGATTTGGTGATGAGCATTGAGCCAACAAATGTTGCTATTCCAAAAAGTGTGAAGACCGAATAAAGATTCAGTTGAGAAATGAGTTTCTTTTTCTTTGAATGTGGTCGGTGACGTTCGACGGCAAGACAGGCCTGCGAAATAGTTAAGCACGTGAAAAAAATCACATTTGTTTCAGTGGAATTTGTAATTCCTGCCAAAAAATGAAAGTTTATGAAACAAAGAAATGATAGCAATATCCTTGTGGCATGAATTTTTAAGGTCGATTCGATACCAAAAGAGTTCATAAAAATGATTGTCAAAATAAAGAAGGCAAAAACGTAGAATTCATTTGGATATTGGACAAAAGATAAATTGATATGTTTTTTTGATTTAATATCGCCATTGCGATTAAAGGTTTCCAGAATTCCTTTGATTTTGGTATCTATTTTCTGCGCATCGAATCCTTCTATGGCCCATATTGAAATTTGCGAATTCTCTAGGTTCTTATCTAATCCCACGAGTTTTTTATTGGAACACTTTGAACGTTGAAGCTCTGATTGCGTAGTGGGATATGGCAGAAACTGGCAAATTCTTTTTGTGATTGCCGTTTGGCTCAAATTAAAAAGCGGTACTTCGTGCCTAGAGTTTGTGAGCACAGAAGTATTCATAAGTGCATCAATGGGGCCCGTTTTTGATTCCATGATATTGGGGGCTCTTGCGAAAACTTGCTTGTGCGTGGAAAAATTGGAATACAGTTTCGATTCTATATGTGCATTGAATTCTGAGGGAGTGATTCCAAATAGCGATAAATTTATGCTGTTGTAAAATACTTCGAAGGTGTCAATTTCAAAATTTTGTACTGCTACAAAATCGATTCCTTCTATGGCGGCTATTTCGTTAAGAAAAGATTTTATTTGTTTGTCTGAGAGATTCAAAAAAAAGTCATTTTTGTTGGTGACATCGATTAGAAAATCGGGAGATTTTATATTTCTAATGTGCCAATTTTTATCTTGATGCTGAGCATTGATTGAAAATAATTTTTCTTTAAAAGCGAAACTCACTGGTGTCCAGTGATTATCAATAATTTGAGTATTATTATTTGGGGTGCGAAGTAAATCAGACACAATGTGGATAGAAATATCGCTGAGTCCAGGAAGGTCTGTCAATATTTTTAAAGATTCTGAAAGTTTTCTCGAAAAAATGCCAGCATTTATTCCTTGTTCTGTGTAAAAATAGAGCATTATTTCATCGCGTTTTGTTTCGATAATTGTATCCTTCATTTCGTCCAGAGGCCGGATGATGTGCTCAAGGGGACTCACTATTATTGTTCTGTTTTCTTCAACAGTTCTTGTTGGAACGTTTATTTGCACTGCCCAAAAATGAGGTCGGTTGATCGAAATAAGTCTGAATATCTTGTTATTGAAAGTGAGTCCCCAGAAGGTGCAAAATAGAGTAAAAAGGAGAAGCATGAGCAGAATAAAGTTTTTTAATTGCCTATTTTTCATACTTTTAGATTCCGCAATTGTGTTTGAAGTTTTAATTTTGAAAATACAATTTTGGTCTTTAGGCTATGGCGTTCAAAAGTTTCTCTGATGTCTCCGAAAATCATGACTAAGCAAGGAATTCCAAGTAAACTCACTGGTGTGCTTACCAGAGTGCCGTAAACCACTACTATAGAGAGCGCTCGGTACATTTGCGAACCTGCTCCTGTCTCAAAAACCATAGGCAACATGCCTAAAGCCGTCGTTAAAGCAGTCACTAACACAGGGCCTGTGCGCTGTTGAGCCGCAATGAGGCAGCAGATTTTTGGGCTCTTTTGTTCGCGCCTGTTTTTTTCTATAATATCCATTAGTAAAATACCGTTATTTACTATAGTTCCTGCAAGTAAAATAAATCCAACGAGCGCGCTGGCGTTTAATGTTTCATTGTGGAACACAAGTCCAGGAAACGATCCAATGGCACCCCAAATAAATGTGAACATAATTATGGTTGTAATGAGTATCGACCTATTTTGCAGGTAAAGAACCAATATGGTAAGTAATGTAGACCAGGCAATGCACATTTCGAGTTTTTTGGTGCTGGTTTCTTTTTCAGTCACTGCTTGGTCCCAAATCAGATTAATCTTGAATTCTTGGAATATTTTCTCTATTTGCAAAGATATCTCACTGGCTGTTTTGCCATTCAGTGCAAGTTGAATGTGTTCAACTCTGTTTCCGCCTATAATGTGAATTTCTTCGTCTTCCAAGCCCGTATGGTTGGCGAACTCCGCAACATTGTTTTTGCTAGGCAGGCCTGTTATAGGGTGGATTGAAATATCGCTTTTAGTTTCATCGTACAATATTTGGTCCGATTTATAGGGAGGATGATTATACGCATGGAGGTCTTTTCCTAATAGTGTCGGATTTAAATGAGTTGTCCAATAAGCCGAATACAGTGATTCAGGAATAAAATTTTCGGCAAGAGAGTCTGAAGGTTTTGTGAGAGTGAGGCCCATTGATTTTGCATCGCTTGACCATTTTTGAAATGTAATTCCGGGTATTTTGTAAATCGAATCTTTTATTTTTTGTCTATGTTCTAATTTGAAGGGTGCATAGAAATCTAGGTCATTTCCTTTCGTCGACTCGGAATCTAGGGGGTTTTGTGCGTTAATGAATGCTTGATAAGGTGAAACTGCCCTAGATATTTTTTTGAGCACAGAATTTTGTTCAAATGCTTTTGAATCGCTGTGAAAATCGGATGTGATATTTTGAGCGGTAGTAGTAACAATTCGATTGCTAAGGCCCTCCTCTTTTAAAATAGAATCTATTCTTTTCACGAATTCGAGTCGCCTAGAAGGTGCGAAGTCGTAGCCCGTTTCAACGGTAATCCTGTAGTCACCATTTTGAGTTCGAGGAAGAAATTCAGCTGGAGGTATCATTGAAAGACCCCACGCAACTGCAGCTAAAAATGAAAGTGAAAGCGTCCAACATGCCAAGTGTGAAGTGAGTAACTTATCAAGCATTCGTAAGAGAAGACTTTTAGAACTGAGTTCAGCTATAGAAAAATTTCGCGACTTTTTTTTGGTTTTTTCAGTTTTAGTTTTTTCTAAAATGAGTCCTGTGATTCCTGGAATTATAAATATGGCACACACAAAACTAATGGCCTGTGATGCTACTACGGTGAAGGAAAGGTCATAAAAAAGGTCACCAACCGTACCATCGAGCAGCAAAATTGGTACGAAAACCGCAAATGTAGTGAGCACAGCGGCTGCAATGGGGAGCAAGTTTTCTTCAGCTGCGCGAATTGAAGCAGACATAGGACTGAGGCCATTTTCAATTTCTTCATTGATGCCATTTATAATGCTAATTGTGGCATCTACTACTACTCCAACTCCAAGTGTAATGCCTGCAAGCGACATTACATTTCTAGAAATTCCGGCAAAGTACAAAATGGGAAGGGTTAATAAAAGTGAAATAGGAATTGAGAGAGAAACAATAAAAGTAGATATTAAATTTCTGAGAAAAAAGAGTATGCATACGCATGTGAGAATAATTCCGTCTCTTAAATTACCAATAACGTTGGATTCAGCTGCATTGACATAGTCAGCTGAGTCGTAAACTATCTCAATAGAAATGTCATTGTTGTTTTTTCCAAGTTCAGCAATTTTTTGGCGAACAAGTATGCTTCCAGCGACTTCGTTACCAAATGGAGTTTTGTAGATTGAAAGAGATAGAGCTGGAATGCCGTTGCGCAGTGATATTTGACTGTTATCTTGCTCAGATTCAGAAATGACGAAAACTTCATCCAACAATTTTTTCTGTTTAAAATAAAGAGGGGTTTTATCAAATTTTGTTGAATCTGTTTGCCTCGCGGATATCTGATGATCGTTATTAAGTATTGAATTTCTGGGTTTTATGGACTCTACCAAAGAATGTAATAATTGAAGTGAATTTTTCATCAATTCTTTTTGTCTGGTAATGATGGGGCTAATGTTTTTCTCGATATTTTTTTCGGTGGTGTCTACGACATCAAGAATATTAGGAATTTGTCTGATAGGTTCAATGACTTCAGATTCAACCAAATTATTAAGCTCCGAGTCGTTGAGCATCGATTGACTCTTTTTTTCCACTACCAGCGTCATAATTGGGATATTTTTTGCATCGAGCGCGAGCAGCTGAAAAAAAGGAGATAAATGCGCCGCAAAAAGCGCATTTTTAATTCCTTTTTTTACGGTGATTATATTTTCATCATCAATATTTTTTGATGTAAATATTCCCTTAATGATGTCTTTATTTGCAGAAATTTGCAAGTCTGTACCTAGCGAAAATTTTAGCAGTACTTCATTAAGGGTTTTTTCGTACCTATTTGCCAACAAGTGGTGATCTTGACCGCTATTTTTTGTGATAAATAAGAGGCTTGTAGCCTTCGATTGGGGCAATAATTCTACAGGCATATTGAAATATAGAAAAGTTCCCAAGATACAACCTAAGATTGTAATCCATATTACAGCTATTCTGTTGTAAATGAGCTCTGAAATCATTTTGGCCTAATTTAATGAGTCTTTCGCAACAATGTTTCGGTCTGCCTATGGTGTGCCTAAAGGAAAGGTTTGCCGTAAGGGTTTGCTTGTTCTGAAACTAATCAAGTGTTCAGAAATTGTGTCCGATTCATGCCACCGTTGGTAAAGTCATAAGAAGCGTGGCAATGAGGTTGAATTGAAGAATACTTAGATTAGGGATTCAGTACCGATGTGGTTTTTGTTTCGTGTTTTATTAGCTAGTTTTTGTTTATTTACTATCGTGCAGGTTTTTTGGCGGTCTTTAAGTCACTCTGCTCCTCCAGCAGCTTTTGCGAGGTCGACACAGCCTAAGCTCGTTTGGCAAAATGGCGTCTTAAAAATGAGTGGAATTTCGGGTGATGCAGATTTTCGAGAAGGCCAGAGCTTGGAGTTATTTCAGGTGGTTGAAAAGAACAAATGTTCCCTCGGAATTTATATCTATAAATCCAAACAAAAAGACGGAGGTTTGGCATTTTTAGGCGAGAGACCAAAAAAATCGAGACTTGGGGAGTTCGCCCATAGCCATAGTTTGCCGTGGAACATTCTCGTTAAAGAGGCCGATAATTTTGAAGTTGTTCAAGGTTGTTCTAATTGGATATTTATAGGAAATTCGTTTTGAAAAAAATGCCGTCGGTTTTTATTTTTTCTGTTTTTATTCTAAATATTACTTATCTGCCTTTGGTATATGCAAAAGAAATAGAGGCCGACCCCATCTATTTGAAAGTAGGACAACTCAAAACTTTGCCTAAAAAAAATATCGGGTCCGTAGAATTGAGTCAAAATGCAGCGGTTAGAATCGTGCGTTCTGCCTTCGACACCTTGAGCCTACAAGGTTTGCATAAAGGAGAAGGAGTCCTTAAGATACTTTGGCTGAATAGAAAATCGCCTACTTTTGTGAAGGTATTTGTCACTGAAAAAGGCTTAAAAAAAGCAAACAAGCAGTCGCAGAAAGCTAGAACGCTAAAAATAAGTCAATCTCAATCTTGCGAGAGGCAAAGTCGAATCCATCGCGTCGGTGCCACATGTGGGAGTCAGAAACTTGAAATTCCAGGGTGGGAAACGAATTAGCATTATTTAAATTGTCTTTCATTTTTCGAATGAGTGCTTTTTTTGAGGAGTTAAAATGAGCTCAGTAGTTAGTTTGGAAATTTCTGGCGCAGTTGCAAAGTTGCAAATCAATCGCCCCGAAGCACTTAACGCAATTAATAATGATGTAATACATAGCTTAGAAAAATATATTTCATTTCTCGAAAAATCGACCAAAATTCATCTGGTTTTAATGAGTGGAGCTGGAGAAAAAGCATTTGTGGCTGGCGCCGATATTAAAGAGATGCAAAATTTGAATTCTCAAGAAGCGGCGCAGTTTTCAAAATTTGGGACCGAAGTCTTTCTCCGGCTCAGTGCTTTGCCGCAAATTGTGATTGCTCAAATTCAGGGTTTTGCGCTTGGTGGTGGTCTAGAGTTGGCCATGGCAGCAGACATAATAGTAGCGTCTCAAAAGGCTCGTTTTGGCCTACCAGAAACGAGCTTGGGCCTCATTCCGGGATTTGGCGGGACTCAAAAACTAGCTCGACGTATTGGCTTAGCGCAGGCTTTAGAATGGATGTCTACGGGCGATAAATACAGTGCTGAAGAAGCCTTGCGCGTGGGTTTAGTGAATCATATTTGGCCCTCTGAGGAATTGATTCCTCAGACCGAAAAATTAATTTCGCAAATTTTGAAAAACGGACCAGAAGCAATTAAAGCCGCGAAAAGAATTGCTTCCACAGGTTTCGACTTACCTCTCCGAGAAGCGTGCATTTTTGAAAGTCAGCAATTTGGATTGCAATTCGGCACCTCCGAAATGAAAGAGGGTGTCAAAGCATTCCTGGAAAAGCGGTCTCCTCAATTTTAGGCAAAACTTCTCCAAAAGAAGGAATCAAATTTTCATGGAAGCTTCTCAAAAAATTCGAGTGATAGTACGCGGTTTGAATGGCAATATAAAAAGCACATTTGAAATGCGAAAAGGCTCTAATTTATGGGTTTTTCTTCGAAAAAACAATTTAAATATTGGAGCATCTTGTTCGGGCGTAGGTGTTTGCGGAGCTTGCGATGTTAGAATTTCAAGTTCTGAGGCGGGGGCCGTCAATCCAAAAAATGAATTTGAATCTGAAACCTTAAGCAGAAATTCTAAAGATGAAAATCATAGGTTGGCTTGTCTTTGTCGAATATACGGTGATATCGAGGTCTCAGCAGACTATTGGTAAAGTTAAGATGATTTTCTGATGTATTGATCTTCAATAAATTCTTCTGCTTGAGTAACTCTGGGATCATTAAGAGAAGAAATTAATTTTCTGAAATCGTAATAGAGCTGGCTTTCTGTGGCACTTAATTGACGACGACGCAAGTCGCGGTGCAAAAGGAGATGCAGAATTTCTAGGCCCTTTTTAATAACATAGAGCGGTCGGGGCACTCTTGATGCGTAGAAATTGATAAACTCTTTCGAGTATGCAGCTGCAACCCAAGATGCCACGTCTACAATTACGTTTCTGTAGTCATTAATTTCTTCTAGTTGTTGGGCAGATGAAACCTGAGAAAGCATCATTTTTATTGCGTCAAAATCGCGTTCGTTTTGAATTAGCGTTGGAGAGTCAATGTGCGGGGCACCATAGAGCTTCATAATCATAGAAACTCTTTCGCTAGATTTGCGATAGTATTCCCTGGGGCTCGCCGCTTTCTGTGTAGTTTTTTCAGCCATTTTACTGCCCCATCAATTTCTACGAAGCCACTTTTTCAATGTTTTTTTGATTCACGGGAGCCACTTTTGACTCAGAGAAATTTGCGCCGGTTTTTTCAAGTTCCGAAACACGACCGTTAATGCTCGCTCCCTCTTCTACAATGAGTTTTTTGGCGCATATATCACCAGAAATTCTTGCGGTGTTTGAAAGCCTCAAGAGCTCTGAGGCTCGCACGTCTCCGTCTACATTGCCATTAATTTGAATAAAATCTCCGGTCACTTGTCCCGATATTACTGCAGATTCCTCTATTGTTAAAATCCCATTTGAGACCACAAATCCTTTGATTTTGCCGCCCAATCTCGATTCCCCATTCAGCAACATTTTGCCCTCAAACGTGCATCCGTCGGCCAACATGGAAATTCCACGAGTCGATCTGGCTTTGCCGCCGTCAACGACTTGGAGGGCGACCACTTTGTCTTGTTTGGTTTTCTTTGAAAACACGTCTATCTCCTGCACAATAGGGCTGAACGGATCTCAAAAATCTGAGAGTCAAATGCTAGTGTAAAGGTCTGAATTCCAAATGGAGCGGGTACAAATGGCACGGGACAACGAAGTGACTCCGGCATTTGCTGCAGTGGTTCAAAAACTGCACGATACTGTCGATTTCTCCGATTTATCCGAAATTCGGGTCAAAACAATGCGTCGTAGCTTAAGCATTCGTACAAGAGGTTGTGAATGTGACGAGCCAGAACTCAAAGCGCCTAAATCGGTTTGGCCAATTAAAATTATTGAAAACGCCGAAAACAAAGCTTTGGGAGCTGCTTTATTCGAATCTTTGCAAGTAAATTACAGAGCTTGGTATGGTCAAAAAAAAGGCATTCCATTTCTAGAAGTTTTAGAAATACCAGTACCAAATCAACAATGCAAATTTACAGGTACTTTGACAGAAATGGATGCCTATTTTGCTGCGACGTACTATCCTGTTGTGGTTCGCGGGTTAAGTTCAATTCAATATAATGAAATGAAATTGAATCAACTGTGGCTTTTGCGACGTCAAATATTGCGCAATTTTTACACACTTAATAATAAGGTGCCTCACATCCGTTTGACAACGCTAAATTATGAATTTGCAAAAAGTGCGGTTCGTACTGTAGAATGTCAGATTCCTTTTCCGCAAGGAGAAGAGCCTTCATTTACAGAAATTTTGCCTCAACGAGAGCGCTACATTCCTATCTTTAGTAACGGATATAGCGCAATGGTTGAATTTCAAACTTTTGAATTTTCTCATTCTGATCTCGAGGAATTTAAGTAATGCGTCAAGCTCAAAAAGGTTTTCGATGGGCCAAATTCTATACTGGATTTGCGGTTTTAATTTCAATTGCAGTTTTAGCATTTTATCATGTTGTACTAAATGCAGATTCAGCGGGAATTTCTAGCACAAATTTAAATTTGCCAAAACTTGTAGATACTCATAGGGCAGTTGAAAATGTAGATAATAAATCATTGGTTTCTGAACTGGTGCCAAAAGATTCTAACGACGACGAATCAAGCAATCAGGTGGAAGGTCCGGTTCAGGTCCATACGGAGTTTCAGAATTTGGGATATCAAGACCCGCGCGAAGAGCCAACAAATGAAAAACAAGCTTTTAAAACTCCATTTGGTCAAATTATTTGGAAAGAATTAGCCCCGCATATTTATGCGTCTCCAGACGGTGCATTGATGGCAAATTATCGAGGATTTAAATTAAAGCTTACTCTAAGTAGAGATCTCCAAGAATCAACAAAAAAGAATTTTGACGCGCAAAGAAATGTGGCTGGCGCAACTGTCATTATAGAATCTCGGACCGGAAAAATATTAGCGCTGAGTGAAAGAAAATCCGAAATTGCAAATCCATTGGTTTCTGATGACACAATTGCCATCGCTGCCAAAGCACCAGCTGCGAGTTTAATGAAAATAATTACTGCCACAGCAGCAATCGAAAAAACAGGAATCGACCCAGACGATGAAATTTCCTTTAGAGGTGGATGCGGCCATCTTCGAAATCAAAATTGGATTCGAGATACAGCAGCAGATAGGCAAAAACTCACTTTAGCAAGAGCATTTGGAAGTAGCTGCAATACGGTTTTTGCAAGAGTAGCGCTTTATTGGACGGGGCTTTCTACTTTAAGACAGTATGCAGAAAAATATATGTTCAATAAACCAATACCAAGCGATTTACGTATCGAAACAAGTGCGGCACTAATGCCACAACTCGAAACAGCGTCTGCTCTCGAAGTTGGTGAGGCAGGAGCGGGTTTTGGGGCAACAAAATTAACTCCAATTCACGCAGCATTGTTATCTGCAACAGCCGGTAACGGAGGCATTATGATGGCTCCTTATTTGGTTGAAGCGGCGTTCGATCAATCAGGAAAGCAAGTTTACACCGCAGCGCCACGCGAAATTTCTCATGTTTTTAGCAAAAAAACTTCAGAAAAACTTTTCCGCTGTATGCAAGAAACAATTTTAACAGGAACGAGTCGGAAGTTTTTCAGACGTAGGGGAACAGCCCGCGATAGATTCGAAATCGGCGGAAAAACAGGAACCCTTTCGGATGCCGAAGAACGAGCAACTTTATACACCTGGTTTAGCGGCGTCGCACCTTTAGATTCTCCACATAATGTAGCCATTGGTACTCTAATTGCGAGTCCTAAAAATTGGGTAGTGCGTGCAAGTTCCGTGGCGCAAACGAGTCTGGCTCGGTTTTTGATGCTTGAAAAACAACGCGACGTTGAGTGATTGGACTTCTATGTCAGCTATATCTTTTATTGAATTTGTTTTTCCTCAATTCACGACGCAAAATTGGAGTAGCGGCATTTCTGTTTACAATTCCGGCGGTGTTGCCGGAATGCAGGCCTATGGCGAAATGGTAAGCGCTAAATGCAAAGCTGGAATTGGTGAAAATTACGATGTGCGCCTCAAATTGCACGGGCAGGGAAAATGCGTTCAATGGATGGAATGCACGTGCCAAGCTAACCGCAGGCGTGGCGAAAAATGCTCTCACTTAGCTGCATTTTGCATATATTTAGATCAAGATAAACCCGACCTTTTGGTGCGCATGAATTTGGGATCGGGCGCATCAGACAAATATATGCGTATCGATTACAATCCTAAAAATGAATTAGAATTTCAGGCAACATCGTCTCGTCAGGCGCAGCCACATGTAGAAAATCAAAAAACGACTTTGTTTCAATTTGATTCTATTTTGGGTGGCGCTCAAACAAAAATACAGTCTTTGACATTTATTGAAGAAGAATGGACTCTGCTTGTACATGTTTTAATTGATGGAACTAAAAAGTTATCTTACCGCTTAGGAGTCGACGACTCTTACCGCGCATTAACAGAAGTAGAAATTGGCGATTTAGCTCCCAAAAAAATTGCAATAGATCTCGAAAATGCATTTTATGCAAAACGTTTTTTTAACGTTAAAAAGCTTGGTAAACAAGGACTTCAAATTACCCGTTGTTTGGCAATTCACAATGCTGCCGGCGAAGAAAAAAAGATTATCGAAGTCAGCGAACTCGAAACTCCTGCTTCGGGGCGCATTGCTTGTTATATAAAAAAATATGGATTTGTGGGCTTCAAGGATGCAATGACTCCATCGCAGCTCATGCGTTGGGAAGAATACCCTAAAAATGCTAATTTAGAAGGCGATACCGTTGCAGCTTTATTTCAATCTAAATTTCAACGATTGCGCGAAACAGCAGAAATTAGACTTGCAAAAGGGCTCTCAAAAATTCAAGTTCTTGACGCGCTTAAAATTCCAGAATTGCATTTAAAAGCTGCTCCAGATGGATCCTTTATAGTCAATCCAGAGTTTCAAGGATTGTCGCTTACAGAGTGGGACCCCACACGTGCTGAGGGCTCTGATGGCTCTCAAAAATCGGCAGAATCTGAAGGTATTTTGCTGGCAATATTAAAAGCCCGCGCCGAAGGAAGGCAATACTTAGCCACTAAAAATGGTTGGATAAAGATTTCTGACGAAATCGATTGGCTTCAAGGCAAAATTTCTCAAGACGGCAAACTGAAACTCACTCCACTTGAGTTTATTAAATTTAGAGAACAATTTGCTAGAGAGTCAGAAATAAAAGGTCAAGGCGACGTTGTAAGCCGTATCCGGCAAGGATTAGTGTCAACAAAAGAACTTGAATATCCTAGCATGGCAAGTACCAATCTAACTCTCAGAGAATATCAGGAAGACGGAGTCAAGTGGCTTTATTGGCTCTACAAAAATAAATTGGGCGGCCTTTTGGCCGACGAAATGGGCTTGGGAAAAACCCACCAAGCCATGGGACTTATAGCTGCCATTGCTAAAGAAGAACCTAAAAAAATGACATTAGTGGTTTGTCCCACAAGTGTCATCGATCACTGGGTCGATAAAACAGCTAAATTTATTCCAAATGTAGAAGTCATTGCGTATCATGGCACAAGCCGCAGGCAAGACGCATTAAAGCCAGGTCGCGAACACCGCGTTATTATTACAAGCTACGGAATATTATTGCGTGATGTTGCTTTAATGATGGTAGCTCCATGGAGTGTGGTTATTTTAGACGAAGCACACTTGGTTAAAAATCAGACCACGCGCACCTACCGCGCTGCTTGTCGTATTCCAAGTCAGATGCGCTTGTGCTTAACGGGTACTCCATTAGAAAATGATTTAATGGAGCTCAAGAATTTATTCGATTTTATAGCACCCAATTATTTGGGATCAGATTCAGAATTTAAAAAGAAATACATGATGGCAACCGAAGGCGTTGCCATGGTAGAAAAAGAATTGCAACGGCTTATTCATCCTCTAAAAATGAGACGAAATAAGCGCGATGTGCTTAAAGATCTTCCAGAAAAAGTAGAAGATGTTAAGCACTGTCCATTAAATCGACAACAATTTGAATTGTATCGCGACGCACTGGCATTAAAAGGCACGCCACTTGTAGATGCTATTCAGTCGAACGACGGACCTATTCCTTACATTCATGTGTTTTCGATTATTTCTTTGTTAAAGCAAATTTGTAACGATCCGTCTCTTATTGATTCTCGTTATGAGGGTGTTGGTAGCGGTAAATTAGATCTTTTCGATGAATTATTGCGAGAAGCTCTTGAAAGTGATCAAAAAGTAGTGGTGTTTTCTCAATATGCAAAAATGATTGCAAGGCTTTCTACGCGGCTCACTGCTCAAGGTGTTCAGCATGTTTGTTTGACAGGAAGCTCTACTCACCGTGGTGCCATTGTGAAAGAATTTCAGGAAAATCCGCATTGCAAAGTGTTTTTGGGTTCGCTATTAGCTGGCGGAACGGGTATTGATCTCACTGCTGCAAATGTGGTGATTCACTTCGACAGATGGTGGAATGCTGCGAAAGAAAATCAAGCCACAGACCGTGTGCACCGCATTGGTCAAAATCGAAATGTCCAGGTGTATAAGTTAGTGACAAAAGGTACTTTAGAAGAACGAATTGATGAAATCATCAACCGTAAAAAGCTCATTTTCGATCGGTTTGTTGAGCAGGATGCAGAGGTCTTTAAACATTTATCGCGAGAAGATCTGTTGCAGCTATTGGCTCCGCCAAAAGAATTTTCCGACTCTGACGAAGACATTCGAGATGAATCTGGCCTAGAGGCTTTGATTGAAGATGGTGGGGTTGAGGCATTTAATATTTAATTTTTTTTGGGGTATTTATGAAAATAGTTCTTATTTCGGGTAGTCATCGTAAGGTTTCCCAATCTCAAAAAGTGGCCCAGTTTGCCAGCAAAATGCTGACTCAAAATGATTCCACAGTCCAGGCAGAAGTGTTGAGTTTGGCCGAATTGAATTTGCCCATGTGGGACGAAGAAGTATGGCAAAATTCGCCACGCTGGAAAGAAAAATTTGGACCCGTGTCACAAAAATTGGCTGCTGCAGATGGCATTGTTGTGGTCTCGCCCGAATGGGCAGGCATGGTTCCGCCAGCGTTGAAAAATTTATTTTTGTTGTGCTCTAACGATGAACTAACCCACAAACCAGGACTAATTGTTGGTGTCAGTGCCGGCAAGGGAGGCAGTTATCCTGTCGCAGAGCTTCGCATGAGCAGTTACAAAAATAATCATATAGCTTACATGCCAGAACATATTATTGTGCGTGATGTAGAACATGTTTTAAATTCAGACACAGCGCAAAGCCCCGACGACACATTGTTACGTGAGCGGCTTGATTACGCTCTGCGGCTGTTAAAATCATATTCTTTGGCCTTGGGGCCCGTGCGCGAAAAACATGCGGCTGAATTTAAAAAATTTCCGTATGGCATGTGAGGGTTTAGAAATCTATATTTAAACTCAATGGCCGGCGGGTTCGAGTTTACGAGTATCCCAAATTCAAAATGCCTGTTAGATAGTCGAATAATCTTAGTAAAAGCAAAGAAATAATACATGGTGAAGAAAATTGTCGCATTGGAAAAAAACATTACGAAAATGTGCTGTGTATAATGGCTATAGAGGTTTTATAGTTTATAATTGTTCCTGTTTTTGCCTTTTGCAATTTAGATTGGTAGATTTTTATTTAAAGTGAAATGCCAAATGTTAGTCTGGAAATAATGACTTTGCCGCTTAAAGGAGGTTCTTTTGTAGAGTATTTTTTAACGACTTTTTCAATACCTAAGCCTATCCATTCCCCTCCTAGATAAAAATTATCCCATTGCCATCGATTGCCCAAAGAGAACCCCGCTCCTAAACTTGCATAGTTCTGATTTCTTAGGATTTCGTAAGGTTCTTTGGGACCGTCCGCCCAAGTGAAGGAAACGCAATTGTATTTGCTTCGCACGTAGTAGCTAAAAGCGGAAATATTAAAGCTGTTTCCGAAAAAATATCGCGAGCGTATGCCGAAATAATTCGTGTTTTGAATATCAAACCGACGGCAACCTGAAGTGCCTTGTAAATCTTTTTCAAACCATATTTCTGCAATGAGATCGGGCAGAAAATGATAGCCAGCTACAAAGTTGTAGCCATAAGAAAGCTCCGTACCAAAATTGGCGGTAATTTGTTTCCTGTTTTCTTTTGACGACTTTGGTTGATTAGTATTGTCATTCTTTGTCTGATCAGGTTCTTGAGTTGTTTTAGATAGTGCTATTTGGCTATTCACTAGCAAAGCGAGCGAAACGAGAAAAGTGTATGATTTCATTTTTTCCTGTCGGAGGACTCGGCTTTTGTTAGTGTATTTAATCTAGTTTTTGTAGCTGCTTTAGTATAGCAAAATGAGTATTTTTTGGTCATTTTTCTGGCGGCGAAAGTCAAAAACAAGTTTCGACTCCATTTCCAATTGAACCAAAACACCCGGTCAATTGCAAATTTTTAGGACACGACCATTCGACTCAGAATTGATGTACCAACTTCCCTTGCCTGATTCGTTCAAGAAATTAACAGTCACGGCACTTTCACTTCCGAATGAGTTCGCATCAAAACTTGCCACAATGGTGTCTTGGCTCTTCCCGAGCGATACATCACCTTCAAGACGCCCCAACTTTGTCACGGATTGGTTCCACAATTTCAGCGGAAACTTGAATTTCCCTTTGTCAAGTCCCGCCGCGTCTTTGAACAAGCACTGAGGAAGAGCGATGAACGCCCCCGCGAAGAGCCCATCATATTTCTCTACGAGATCCCATTTAGCTAAGGCTGCTTCGGGTGTCGTTGACCAATCTTCGAATGCTTTTTTGACGTCAGCTTTTGCGCTGTCAGACATCAAACTCGGAGACTTAGCATCTGCTTCCCAGCCCTTCGAGCATGCAGAGTCAAGTGGCTGGCCCCAAGATCCGGGTTCAGGGATGCAGAGGGTGGAAGTGGCTACTCCCCTTCGTTCGAAATCGTTAGATGCGAATCCATGTCCTTTGTAGAACATTGACATTATTGAGAGGAAGGTGGGGTTCAGTTGGCCCTGAATGATTCCTACAAGGGTGCCCTGTTCATTAACAAGTGGAGAACCGCTATGTCCCCCAGCAACTGCGCAGCTGCCAAGGGAGATGATGGGGTCCGAACCCAAAGTGAACCCAGGCGCGAATATGGTTTACGTGGTGACCTCGCATGAATGCCGCGCGGCTGGGAAAGTGGAGTCTTGTTTGCCGGAATACGAGTAATAGTGAACCCGCTCGCCGTCTGTTACTTGCTGTTTACTCCACCGAAACGGCAAACGAGTGGATGGAACGTCGAGTTCCAAAAACGCGTAATCTGGACTCATGGTGCTTCCATTCGGCGGAGGAATGTCAACGGTGATTCCAATGACTCGCGATACGCAGATAGTTTCGCGTGGCAGGCCGTCGACCGCCGCGAATGTCGCTACAATTTTGTTTGCGACTTTGGCCCCCGGTTTGCGTAAATGCTCAGGAATGCAATGGCGGTTTGTGAGGAGAACTCGAGGTGCGACGAGAGCGCCTGTACAATTTGGATCGCGAAAGCTTCTACCAGGACGTTCAGTGGTATCGATGAGAAGCGCTGCGACGTCTTGGGGGCAGTCGGCCAATTCTGCGCATGATATTTTCGCCGCCATGAGTGGGTGTACATTTTCTTCATCCTCTCCGACAATTTTCCAGCGAGAGGATTCATCAAACGTGCGACCCACGTAATCATTTTTCTCGCGTATTTCGTTGGGTTGGTCAAAATCTGGCGTTGGTTTTCCAACGTTAATTGGAGTGGTTTTCTCAGATTCGTCTTTTTTTGGTGGAGCCTCTTGATTATTTGCTGGTACCAGCGGACCCGGATCTTTCAAACCTTTAGATTTGCCACATGCTGCCAAGCTAGCGATTAGGAGAACTGAGTATCCAAAACCATTTATTCGAACCATAAAAAGGCCCCCAAAATTGGGACTGACAATTGCGTCGTGGTTGAGAGAAGTAGCGGCTCAACCTAGATGTTTGACTGCCCAGATGACCCAGCAGATTTCATGCCATCATTTGCGTGAACGGCATCAGGCGATGTCTTGATAGAAAAGTTGATAAGATATAGTAAGTTAGATATTTCGGAATTGAGATTAATAAAGGCACCGGATGTAAAAATATTCGACAGTGCGGATTTTTTGGTCAGGTGTGCTGCTTTGTACCAGCCTCATGTCCCTTCCACGACATTCTAGTGCTTTTGAACAAATGAGACTCGCAAACGGTAATTAGTATTTTCGGATCCCTGCAAGGCCGGGCGTCTAGTGAGGGAGCATATTACCTGGCAACTAGCTTGAGAAAAATTGCGCATGCCGGTACAAACGCAAGGTATAAATCGCGTCAGAACACGAAAGGGCAATTTTATGACTATTAATCCTTGGCACCCCTGGCACAACGTGAGCGTGGGTAAAAAAGTTCCCTCGCTGGTCACAGCAATCATTGAAATTCCCCGTGGTTCTAAAAGCAAATACGAAATCGACAAAGAGTCGGGAATGTTGGGTTTCGATCGCGTGTTGTCGAGCTCGGTGTTTTACCCGACCAACTACGGATTTATTCCTCAAACTTATTGCGACGACGGCGATGCTCTCGACATTATGGTTTTGGGTCAAGAGCCCGCAATGCCCTTGTGTCTCATGAACACACGTGTCATTGGCGCCATGAAAATGATTGATGGCGGCGAAGAAGACGATAAAATATTGGCAGTGCATGTCGACGACCCACACTATAAAAACATTCAAGAATTGTCGGAAGTCAATGCTCATGTCATTCGTGAAATTGAACAATTTTACCGATCTTACAAAGCCCTCGAAAAAAAGACTGTTGAAATAAACGGTTGGGTTGATCGCGCTGCTGCTGAAAAAATTGTAGAAAAAGCTATCGAATTGTACAATAAAAACAAAGAAAAATTAACAAAGTAACGAGGTTTATATGCGCGCCTCAGGAATTTTAAATTCTCATCAGGTTCCCCTGGCCTCCGAAGCATCTGCTGGCCCATTAAAGCGCACACCGCTCAACGCTGAGCACCGTGCCTTGGGTGCGCGCATGGTTGATTTCGGCGGGTGGGACATGCCTGTTCAGTACAGTGGTGTGGTCGACGAACACCGCACTGTGCGCACGGCAGTGGGCTTGTTCGATGTGAGTCACATGGGTGAAATTTTAGTTTCTGGCCGAGGCGCGCTTGATTTTTTGCAGCACATGACCACAAACGATATTTCTAAAACCATTATTGGCCAAGCGCAATACGGTGCATTTTGCACTCAGCAGGGTACAATTATTGACGATATCATTGTTTATCGTAAGGGTTTAGACAGTTTTTTTATTTGTGTGAATGCCAGCAATGCCGACAAAGATTTCGCATGGCTTCAAAAAAACATGCCCACTTCCGGCGTTGTGCTTGAAAATTTAAGCGATGAATACGCACAAATTGCTTTGCAAGGCCCCAAAGCCCGCGAGCTTTTGGCGCAAGTGGTCGATATTAAAATCAACGACCTCAAATATTATCATTTTGCCGAAGGTAAAGTGTTTGGAACTCCGGCCATTATAGCGCGCACCGGATACACTGGTGAACTTGGCTATGAACTCTATATTCCCGCGGCATCTGCGCCTGGAATATGGCAAGGCCTGCTTAAAAACGGGGCTCAATTTGGAATCAAGCCCTGCGGATTGGGTGCACGCGACACCTTGCGACTCGAAATGGGCTATTTGCTTTACGGCAACGATATGGACGATTCCCGCACCGCCCTAGAATGTGGTTTGGGTTGGGTGACTAAACTCGACAAGGGCAATTTTGTAGGGTCTGAAGCTTTAAAAACTCAGAAACAATTGGGAATTTCGAATAAATTAGTTGGCTTCGAAATGGTCGACAGAGCCATTGGCCGCCACGGATACCCTGTTTTTTCGAGCGCGACGGCAACCAATTCCGTAGGCATTGTGACGAGCGGTTCGCCGGGCCCCACGGTTGGCAAAAACGTTGGAATGGCCTATGTGTTTGAAGAACACTCGAAGCTGGGTCAAGAAATTTGGATCGAAATCCGTTCCGAACGAAAGCTTGCTAAAGTTGTGAAAAAACCGTTTTACACACAGGGAACAGCCCAGAGCTAATTCCATTTAAATCAGGATGGTTCAGAATATGACGTACCCTGCTCAATTGCTTTACACCAAAGAACACGAGTGGATTTCTGTCGAAGGCACCACGGCAACCGTTGGCATTACTAAATATGCCATCGAACAATTGGGCGACGTGGTTCATATCGATTTGCCAAAAGTGGGCGCCACATTTAAAGCAGGCGATTCCTTTGGCACCATTGAATCTACAAAAACTGTCAGCGATTTGTACCTGCCTGTGGCAGGAGTAGTGACTCAAATCAACACAGAACTCACCAATGCCCCCGAACTCATTGCCGACGACCCCCATGCCAAATACTGGTTGTGTAAGGTCACACTGAGCACCCAAGTGGCAGGGCTCATGAGTTCGGTAGAATATGAAAAATACATTGCAGAAGATGCAAATCATTAGGCTTTTCAGTGTAAAAAAGGGTGGGTTTGGAGCCCGCCCTTTTTTACGTTAAATTGGAGAAAAAATGAATTTCGAGCACCGTTTTATTCCCAACACAGAATCCGACAGAGTGAGTTTGTTAAAAGCTTGTGGAGTCGATTCTATCGAAAAATTATTGGTTGGAATTCCTTCCGACGTGCGACTCAAAGGGGCCCTCGAAAACGGCCCCGCACTTTCAGAAATGGAAATTAAAAAACGCATTCAAAATATCATGCGCCAATGTCGCTACATGCGTGGTTCATTGAGTTTTATTGGGGCAGGTATTTACGACCACTATTGCCCCGCAGCCGTAAACCAACTCACTTTACGCGGCGAATTTTTGACCTCATACACTCCTTACCAGCCTGAAATGTCGCAAGGAACCCTGCAAGCATTGTTTGAATTTCAAACCATGGTTGCCGAGCTTTTTGGAATGGAAGTTTCAAATGCCTCGCACTACGATGGCTCCACATCTCTTGCTGAAGCGGCCCTCATGGCCATGCGTCTCAAAAAAGATAAAAAAAGAATATTAGTGTCGCAAGGTGTTCACCCAGAATACATTAATGTGATGAAAACCTATCTCACTAACTTGGGAGTAGAGCTTTCGACAGTGCCGCTGACAGAAAACGGAACCACTTCCGAAACCGCATTAAAATCGTTATTGGTCGACGATGTCATGGGTTTTGTGTGTCAGAGCCCCAATTTTATGGGTGTTGTTGAAAATCAACAAAATTTATCTGAAATCACTAAAAGTAAAAATGCGTTGTATATTTCAAACGTCACCGAGCCATTAAGTTTAGGTTTGTTAAAGCCACCTGGCGATTTCGATGCTGATATTGCCACAGGAGAAGGCCAGAGTTTCGGCTTGCCTCAAAGTTTTGGTGGCCCTTACGTAGGTTTGTTTACTGCAAAAGCAGAATATGTGCGCCAAATGCCCGGGCGCCTTTGCGGTGAAACTGTAGATGCGCAAAACAGACGTTCTTACGCACTCACATTAAGCACGCGTGAGCAGCACATCCGACGCGAAAAAGCGACTTCAAATATTTGCACCAATCAAAATTTATTTGCACTTTGGGGCTCTATTTGGTTGGCCATGACAGGCAAGCAAGGATTTAAAATCTTGGCCGAGCAAAATTTAGCAAAAGCTGAATTTGCTAAAGACATCATTCAAAAAACAGGCAAAGCTAAATTGCGTTATTCAAAAAGTGCCACATTTAATGAATTTGTCATTGAGCTTGCTACGCCAGCAGCCGAATTTGCACGCAAGGCCATAGCACGGGGCATAGCACCCGGGCTGGTTTTGGAGCGTTTTTATTCCGACGATAAAACTGGAATTTTGGTGGCTGTCACCGAGCAAAAATCGCGCGAAGACATTGAGTCTCTTGCGCTTGCTATTAAAGAATTAGCGTAAAAAGGTGTATAAAATATGTTAAACTTTATGAAAAATACCACCGGTCAGGCAGTAGTTCTCGAAGAACCCACGTTGTTCGAAATTTCTCGTCCTGGTGCCATTGCTGTTGGAATCACTGAATTAGACGTACCAAAAATAGACGCGTCAAAAATATTCGGTGCCCACCTGCGCACTACTCCCCCTCGCCTTCCAGAGCTCTCTGAACCCGAAGTTGTGAGGCATTATACGCGCCTTTCAACATGGAATTACGCCATTGATTTGGGTATTTATCCGCTTGGTTCCTGCACCATGAAATACAACCCTCGCCTGAACGAAGAAATTTCGCGCAGCCCAGAACTCAGTTGCGCCCACCCTTACGACCCTGAAGAGTGGTCGCAAGGTCATTTGCAAATTATGTTCGAACTCCAGAACGATTTGCGCGCCGTCACAGGCTTACCGGGAGTGAGCTTGCAGCCAGCCGCTGGCGCACACGGTGAACTCACGGGCCTCATGATGATTGCCGCCTACCACAGGGCGCAAGGCCAAGGGCGTAAGACCATTTTAACGGCCGATACAGCCCACGGCACTAACCCGGCCAGTGCAGCACTCGCTGGATTTCAAATTGTGCAAATTGCAACAGGTTCCGATGGTGTGATGCACACTGAAGCTGTGGCAGCGGTTTTGAATAATGACGTTGCAGCATTAATGATCACAAACCCTAATACTTTAGGCATTTTTGAAAAGCACATCAAAGAAATCGCGCAAATGCTTCACTCTAAGGGTGCGTTACTTTACATCGACGGTGCAAATTTAAATGCTGTTATGGGCTTGAGCCGCCCAGGTGATTACGGAGCCGATGTCATTCAATTTAATTTGCACAAAACATTTTCAACTCCTCATGGCGGCGGTGGGCCTGGTTCGGGTCCTGTTGCGGTGAGTGCATTATTGCAACCTTTTTTGCCTGTCCCTATTGTTGAAAAAACTGGTGGTGTTTACAAATTAAATTCTAATTTTCCAAAATCCATTGGGCAAGTTAAAGCTTTTTTTGGAAACTACGGAATGTTCATTCGAGCTTGGTGTTACATTCGAGCCTTGGGTGCCGATGGCCTGCGAAAAGTGAGTGAAAATGCAATTTTAAATGCCAATTACATCCGGGCCGAATTGAGCAGCAGTTTGCATTTGCCAGTCGATGCTCCCACTTTGCACGAAGTCGTATTTAACGACAAATTTCAGCGCGACAGAGGCCAACTCGACACCACAAAAATGGCCAAGCGCCTTATCGACTACGGTATGCATCCTCCAACGGTTCATTTTCCGTTGTGTGTCAAAAATGCCATAATGATTGAGCCCACCGAAACAGAAAGTCGGTCCGAATTAGATCGTTTTATTTCTGCTTTTAAAGAGGTTTTGGCAAACCCTGATGTGGCCATCGCACCCCAAAGGGTCTTCCGCGAAAAAGTCGACGAAACCAAAGCGGCCCGTGAGTTGGTTTTGACTTACCGCTTTCCAAAAAACTAAGTTATAGTTTTTAGTCATTTATTCCCTTTATTGTAATAATAAAAGCAGTTTAATATTCCTGTATTACAGCGCCATTTTTATGACCATTCAATTACCTTTCAAAAGTACCGAACACTCCCTGGTAGGATCGGGAGTACTTCTGATCCGAAATTGAATCACAATTGAGTGGGTGCAGCGCGTGAGATTAAATATTCTAAACATATTTGATTTTGGTGGGTTTAAAGCATTTAAATATGTGCTTAAAATATTTTTAGCCTTATTTGCTGTGCAATTTTCCTTTTGTGGATTGGGTTATGCCCAAGAAAATTCTATCGAAGTTTCATCCGGATGGAGCTACCGCTGGGGCGATGCTTCAGAGCAAGAGCCCGCTGGAGGATTTTTAAGCACCCCGGCATCAATATTAAATGCTACAGACTGGCTACCTGCTTCAGATTTAAAAGCAATACCAGGTCGAAATGGCTCAAAGTATTTGTGGACAAAAGTACGCCTTCCAAAAACAAAAGTCGTAAATCCTTCGCTGTATATTCATGCCTTTGACCAAGTTGCGGAAATATTTTTTGAAAATCAACTCATCTATAAATTTGGTGACCCAGGTAATTCTGGTTCGGTAAAATTCTTAGGATATCCTTGGCACATCATAGACATGCCGCAAAACTATAGCCAATCAGATGTTTATTTTCGTATTTATTCCAGTCACGAAAATATTGGAATAATTTCCCCAGTCTCATTAGGCAATAGTGAAACTCAAATTACGAAAATGATTCGAAATGATTCCAGTCGTATTGTTCTTGCGATTATAATAATTTGTTTTGGTCTGGTGTCATTAATTGCATTCCTCATGTTGCGGCATGATTCCTCATATGTTTATTTTGCTATTGCAGGAATAAGCATTGGAACTTGGTTTTTAACACGGACTTCCGTCAAACAAATCTTAATTGATTCTCCAGTGTATTGGATGTACCTAGAGATATTTTCAATCTATTTGTTTCCCATAGGGCTTGGAGGTTTCTTTACTACAGTATTTGGGTATAAAAAACTCAATTATATTACAATAATATTAGCTCCGTATGCAGTATTTTCTGTATTATTGGATGTCTTTGGTGTTTTGCCCATAATGAAAACACTTCTTCCTTTTCAGCTTTTTCTGGCTGTATTAATGTTTTTCGTTATTTTTCAATCGCTGCATAAAGGCATAAAATCTAACTTTGAAGGTCGCCTTTTTGCATTTGGTATTTTTATGCAAACTGCTCTTGGTATGAATGACATTTTGATCGAGACAAGAATTATTTCTGGAACAACAGAAATGGCTCGTTTTGGAACATTTACGCTGATAATATCATTGGCAATAATACTTATTTTTAGGTTCACCGAAGTTTATAAAAGTCGGCAAAAATATGCTCTAGAGCTTGAAAAAAAATCGGCCGATCTTTTGTCTAAAAATGCAACTTTGGCAGAAATGTCTGTGGCTCTCGAAAAAAAGAATGCAGATTTGACGCGCATGGACAAACTGAAAGACGAATTTTTAGCAAATACCTCTCATGAATTACGCACGCCATTAAACGGAATTATTGGAATCGCGGAATCTATGATTGAAGGTGCCGTGGGTGAGCTGACTCCTAAACAGGCCAAAAATCTTGACATGATTGCATTGAGTGGTCGCAGGCTCAATTCTTTGGTCAACGACATTTTAGATTTTGCCAAATTAAAGCACAAAAATTTGAATTTGCGAAAGAGGTCACTCAATATCAAAGATATAATTGATATGGTAGTAGCGCTTTCCAATCCACTGGTTGAAGTTAAAAATTTAGAAATTATCAATAATGTCCCTTCAAATATTCCAAATATTAGTGCCGATGAAGACCGAATTCACCAGATTTTTCATAATATAATAGGCAACGCAATTAAATTTACGGAAGCCGGAAAAATAGAAATATCTGCATATGTCAGTAATTTTAGTTTAATAGTTGAAATATCAGACACTGGAATTGGTATTCCAGAAGATAAACTTGATAGTATTTTTAAGTCTTTTGAACAGGTCGACGGATCTACAGAGCGCCAATATGGCGGAACTGGCCTTGGCCTTACCATTTCGCGACAATTGGTAGAACTCCATGGCGGTCAAATTTTGGTAGAGTCTCAGCTTGGAATTGGCTCTCAATTTAAAATATTATTGCCAATAAGCGAAGACTCAAAAGTGAATAATCTTGCAAATGTAGCTTCAAGCCGAAGACGTGCCCTGCAAAGAGTCCAAATGGCGCCAATTGTTGTGCCAGAAGCTGTCTTAGAAGAAGATGAAGTCGTAAATCATCGTAAAATAAAAATATTAATTGTCGACGATGAACCTGTAAACGTTCAAGTCATTGTAAATCACTTGACCCTGCAAAATTATCAAACTTTGCACGCAGCTAATGGCGAAGAAGCTCTTAAAATCATTGAAAGCGAAAAGCCAGATTTGATGTTACTCGATATTATGATGCCGAAAATGTCGGGTTACGAAGTCTGTAAGCGCGTGCGTAAATCTTTCAACGCCTCCGAAATGCCCATTATTTTGTTGTCGGCTAAAAATCAGGTTGCGGATTTGGCCGAAGGTTTTGCTGCCGGAGCAAACGATTATCTCACAAAACCAATTGTGAGCGATGAGCTATTAGCCCGAATTGAGAGTCATATTAACTTAACACGCTTGAGTCAGCGGCTCGAAATACTCTTTAATGCCTCTCGTTTTATGGCAATTGCTAAAGAACGCGCAGCAGTGGTCATAGAAGCTGCTGGTTATTTCATTCAGGAACTTCAACCTGCAGAAAAATATTACGTTTCAGCATTTTACCACGACGATTCTTCTGAGTCGGAATTCACCAAAATTGTATTTAATTTGACTCAAAAAGATGACATCAAACAAAATGAACGATTTCCGAGAATGGACCAACTATTTACTGTTTCTGAAATGTCTCAATCTCCAGTGCAAAAATCTGATTTAGATTTTGCATTGGGATCATCTTTAGAGCCTGTTATCAAAGAATATGCTCTTTCTATTCCACTTATCCGAGAAAACGCACCGTTTGGACTTATTTGCATATCTGCCGATTCACAGCTGACCTCAGATATTAATTTGGTGCCATTTGTTAAGTCTCTGGCTCAGTCACTCACAATGAGCCTCGAAAATTTAAATTATTTTAGTGAACTGGTAAAAACGGAAGTTAAAATTAATAATGCCAGGTTCGAAGAATTAGGGCGCATGGCCATTCGATTGGGCGATAAATTAAATAATCCACTGGGAATTATTTTAAACGCATCAGAAGAATTTGAAGAATTATTAGAAGAAAAAATTGTTGACGAATCTCTACGTGGCGAAGCAAAACACATTTTTGAACTTATTATTTCGAGCATTAAAAAAGCCCGAGATGAACTCGGACTTTTGTCTAAATTTAAGGTTTTTGCACCGTCAGACTCGTTAGAACTCCGCCCCGAAGCCAAAACCATTACGCCTAACCAATAACGGTGAGGCCGCCCATGTATTTTTGCAATGCTTTTGGAATTTTTACTTTGCCATCGCTCGTTTGATGGTTTTCAAGTAAAGGTATCAAAGCGCGTGGCGTTGCAATTGCAGTATTATTTAATGTGTATGCAAATTGGGGTCTGCCTTCAGAGTCGCGAATTCTAATTTTGAGCCTGCGCGATTGAAAATCATAAAAGCTAGAGCAGCTGTGTGTTTCTCCGTAGTTATTGCGGCTTGGCATCCATGTTTCAATATCATGTTTTTTAACTTGCCCTTGGCCTAAATCGCCCGTGCAGACTTTAACAACACGGTATGGGAGTTCTAATAATGCCAAAATATCTTCGGCATTTTGCAGCAGTTCCATATGAATTTTATCGCTAATTTCTATATTTGGTTCGCAAATAACGACTTGCTCAATTTTTTGAAATTGATGCACGCGGTACAAGCCCTTTGTGTCTTTTCCGTGGGCCCCAGCTTCCCTTCTAAAGCAACTGGAGTGCGCACACATTTTAACTGGTAGCTGATTGGCATCCAATATTTCTCCCGAATGATAATGCGCAAGGCTCACTTCTGATGTGCCAATGAGCCATAAATCATCTTTTTCCACATAGTAAGCTTGGTCTTTTCCGCCTGGTAAGTAGCCAGTGCCAAGCATTGCTGCAGGGCGAACCAATACAGGAATACTCATCATTTTAAAATTGCGTTGTTTGAGCAAATCAAGGGTAAGGCTATGAATGGCACGTTCTAATTCCGCACCAATTCCAGTCAAAAAATAGCTGCGTGAGCCTGCAGTTTGAGTTCCTCGTTGAAAATCAATAAGGTTCAGCGATGTGCCTAATTCAATATGATCTTTAGGAGTAAAATTGGATTTTGGTAGAGTTCCTACTTTGCGCCATTCCACATTGTCCGCGTCGCTTGCGCCCACGGGAGTGTCGGCAGAGGGAATGCTTGGAACAGTGAGCATAATGTCGTCGAACAGTTTTTCAATGTCCCGCATTTCGGCTTCGGCAGTAGTGAGTTCTTCGCCAACAGCGCGCATTTTAATGAGCAACGCTTCGCGTTCTTCTTTGTTAGTAGCTTTTTTTACAAGGTCAGAGCCCTCGTTCCTTTGGCGTCGCAAACTTTCAGTCTTTTCTATAATCTTCAGGCGCGATTCGTATATTTCCAAAAACATTTGGGGTTTAAAATCGACATTTTTTTGTTTTGCCGCCATGGTAATTTTTTCAAGATTGTCGCGAATAAATTTAGGGTCAAGCATAAATTCAGTCCTCGAGAGAGTGAAAAATACATTTCAAAATCGGGCACATTCTTGTCTGAGAGCCACCAGTTTGCAAGTTTTTGAGCATAAGAGTCTTGACCTTCTTTCATGGGCGATTAAGTTTCAGCGGTGATAATAGGAATGTAGGAGGGTCATTTTCATGATTTTATCGAGTCGATTCAGTGATGTGTTTGCAAATTCAGAAGATTCTTCTGCCGGAAGCCCAGAAGCAGAATCCGCGAATAACGATTCCGAACTCAGTGATGCCGAAATTTTCGATGGCAACGACTACGCAGAAGATGAGTTTGAAACTCTCAAGCAGTCATTAGAAGCTGCGAATGCCAAAAATGCCGAATTGCACGATAAAATGCTCAGAATGGCGGCAGATTTCGATAACGCACGTAAGCGCTCCGAAAAAGAACGCCAAGATGTGCGTCAATATTCAATATCTGAATTTGCTCGCGATCTTTTGCCGGTCATCGATGCTTTTGACAAGGCAATGGCGACCATTGATGACTCGCCCTTCTCACTAGACACTGAAGAAGGCAAAAAAATGGCTTCCATTGTCGAAGGTGTGCAACTCGTTTCAAAGGTCTTCCAAGACTCAGTAAAGAAACACGGAATCGAACGACTTCCTGGTCAAGGAAACCCGTTTAATCCTATGTTTCATAACGCAGTTGCCAAAGTAGTCGATGCGGCCTTGACACAGGAAACGGTAATCGATGAATTTGTTGCAGGATATAAAATTGGCGAAAGAGTGCTGCGTACCGCAATGGTTCGCGTGGCGTCACCCGACTAAAGACAGATCTTTTTTAAATTTTCCTAATAAGTACCTTAAATTTTTAGCGTGTTTGTTAGGATTTTATTTTTCCTTGCATCAATTTTATTTGCACGCACAATCCTCGCCCTTGGACGCTGCCGAAGAATTATTTTCTAAAGGGCAAAACGACTTGGCTCTGAAAAAATTCGAAGAGGTGGCCAAAAATCCTTTTGGAACTTCGCGCGATCTTTCTTTTGCACGTTGTCGCATTGGCGTTATCGAAAGTATAAATGGCGATTTTGAAACTTCTCGGAAAAACCTCGAAAATTCACTTTCAAGCGGCGCCTTAATAAAGAAACACGTGTCGCTTTGCTTTTATGCTCTGCTCCAGATTTATGTCATTCAAGAAGCAAATATAGAAGCTCGTACCTTGCTTAAAAAATACCCCGATCCTATTTTTACGCCAATTTATCTCGCTCGCATTTGGGCATTGGGTGCAGAGGTTGGTCGGCGGTTGCAAGATAGCCGCACCGAAGTCGTTTATCTGCAAAAATTATTGGCATTACTTGAGGGCCAAAAGCTTAGAGAGGTCGATCTCAAAATCTTAGGCGATCGCAAAGTCACTTTAGCCGAAGTCAAATCTCGACTCGGTGTAGAAAATAAATCAATTTCCGAAGAACCAGTAAAACATTCCGAAAAAAAACAGCCACAAACTACAGCCTCTCCTGCCGCAGTTGCTTCTAATCACATTTCGAGTTCAGTTTTTAGTTCGGCCTCAAATTCTGATGATTGGGATGCAATAAAGGCATTGAGTTCCGGAGATTCTAAGACTGCTGCGCCACTGTTCGCAAAAATTAAATCACTCAATTCTTTCGGAATTTCCATACCAATTGAAAAAATAAATGCCCGCTTGCAATCATTAAATTCCGATAAGCCTCGAATGATGCGTGTCGGTATTTTGTTACCCTGGGGGCCCCAATTCACTAAATACAAGCATCGTATTTTACGCGCAGTTTCGGCCTTTTCCGGTTCACCTGCTGCTCAAGATGTTTCATTTAGTTACTTTATCCGGGGAATAGGTTCCGATGTTGGCGCGGCAGAGCAAGGAGCCTTAAGTCTTATATTGGAAGAAAAAGTTCACATTATATTAGGCCCCATCTCGGGACATCAAACTATGGGCGCTCTAAATTCCGCGCAATTGTTTGGCGTACCTTTATTTGCTCTCGGTCCGGTGTCATTTTCGCCAGAGATCTTTACAAAAAATATAGTGCGCATGGGTGTATTGGCAAAAAGCCAGGCTCACTTGTTGGTGCCGCACCTGCAAAATGACTTAGGATTTAAAAATGTCGCAATCCTTGCAGCTAACGATGCTTACGGTGCCGAAATGGCAGGAGCATTTAATGCAGTTTGTCAGGAATCTAATTTTGCAGTGGAACAAATGCGGTATTACGACGTCAATCAACAAGTATTTCAGGACACAGTTCAGTCGGTATTAGGTGCCCAAGATTTCGAATCTCGTAAAGATGAATTCGATGCATCTGCAAAAATACTGCGAAAAAAAGCGGAGTCAGAAAAAAGAAAATTCGACCCCCGTGAAGTTAAATTATCTGCAAAAATTAGATTCGACGCTATTTTTATTCCAGAATCCCTGCCTAAAATGAAATACATAGCCTCAACTATGGCATTCAACGAAGCCAGAAATATTCGATACATTGGCGATAGAACTTGGTCCGATGGTTTAGGTAAAGTTTCTATAGTAGATCAGTTTTTGAATGGTGCTCGTGTTCCAATATTAAGTTCTGGGAGTTTCTTGTCGTATCTTCAAACTGAACTAGAAACTTATGAGGGCTCCTTAGATTTAGAACGGCAAACATTTGATGCGCTTATACTAGTTCGTCAAGCACAGTATCGTGCATCAGGAAATAATTCTCAAAAAATGATTGCCGCTTTGCACAGTTCCGATTTTAGCGCCGAAGGTTCGTCAGTCTATGGTCCCGTCGATTCTCAGGGAGAGCCAAAGGCAAAAATGACGCTTTCTAATTATAAAAATGGCAAGTTGGTGCAGCAATTACTGAATTGGAAAACGCCAAAAAATAAGGCTTCCGACGAGTCTGAAAATTCCGTCGAATAAAATATTTAAAATTTTTTTTATTTAAAAATTCAGTTCGGCCAGTATAGGATATTGGTGCGAATTTCACCCCATTTAATGGCGTCACGAATTCCATCTGCCAAATTGTAGATTGGTGCCCAATCAATCATTTTACGTGCCAAATCGGCATTGGCGTACGAACCTGCAACGTCGCCTGGCCTGGCAGCGGTTTCTACTTTATTCAACGTTCTGCCGTAGACTTTTTCGAATGTGGCTACCAGTTCTTTTACTGTGACTCCTTCACCGGTGCCCAGATTTAAAACTCTATAGTTT
>JAYTOT010000309.1:0-1828 GCA_043747645.1 Pseudomonadota bacterium
CGAGTTTAGGCTACCAAAGTCCAATCGAATTTGAAGCAGAGTGGAAAATTAAAAATGGAGGAAAGATAGAGAGTTTTGTATCCACTAAAACTTGACCATATCAGTCATCACACTACAACCGAGAAGTCGTGTAATCTGCGGCGGGGGCGTGTGCTTTGAAAGCAAATCGGACAGACGGGAGGGAACGTGCGATAAACCCACACAAGCAAAACGTAGTAAGTTAATTAGTTGAAACTTCGATAATTACCATATCTCCGTTCAATTTTCAATAAACATTAAAATTTCCGAAAATTGGAAGAAACGGAAATCGTCCTAACCCGGATGAAACGAACAACCAACATTTTGAGCGAAAACAGGCTACTTTTGCCATGTCTAAAAGTAAAAACAGAAATCTTCCGGCAAAAAATACTTTTAGTGTGGGTTTATCGCACGTTCCCTCCTGCCAGTCCCTTTGGAGACTTTTAACCCCCTTTCTAAGACAGATTTTCGGTAAGCTTTGGTTTCAAGTTGGCGGGAGTCAGAATGACTATGAAACTTTGCACTTATTATTTTCCTGCTTCTCCTGTGTTCATCGCAGCAATTGAGATTGTTTCAACTAATTTTGGAATTTAGATTTCATCAGAGCTATGGCAAAAAGGAATAAAGAGAAATCAATAATCGAAAAAATTGCCGATTGGCAGCCGAGTGCTGCCCCAATTAACAATCTATCAAATAACATCTTTGCGCTCATAAATCGCGGGATACTCCTTGATATCATCGTTTTTCTTTTGAACGTATTCCTGATGCGCTGGCTGAGCCGCTATTTTATGGGCATTTTCCAGCAGGTATCGGACGGCGACCGATTTGCTGAAGTGGTGATGCTGGTGTTTTTGGTCGGGATCTTTCTCTTGCCGCCGCTCGGCGCGATCTTAAAGCGTCCGCACGTTCATCAGCGGCTTCAGCTTGAGGGCAAGGACGCCGATTTATCGGACGACAACAATTTTATCGGCTGTCTCGGCAATCCGATTTTCTACTTTATCCTGAGCATTCTTCTTTACATCGGCATCTCGACTTTAGTTCAGACTGCGATTTACGGTGATGAAAAGATAAGCGAATCCGTTCTCGGTATAGTAAGCGTTTTAGGTTTGCCTGTCGCCGCTATTCAAACTTTTTTCGTTTATCGCTATTTTTCGCCGCCGAAACATCCGCCTCGCACCGCGTTTTTCCGCAATCGGATTTCGGAACTGCTCGGCGATGCGAGTATTTATCTGAATATGATCCTGTTCCAAATCGTTTGGAATGTCATCACGTCCACAAACTATTCAACGACGAGAATTACGAGCATCGGGCAATTTTTCGGCAGAATTTTGATGTGGAGCGTTATTGCGCTGATCGTCTATTTTCCGCCGCGTATTTTTTATCTCGCCGAAGACAGTAAACGCCCGCGCGTCTGGCTGACAATGCTGCTCGCCAATCTGCCGGTTATTTACAGAGTTGTAGTTGGACACAGCTCGGCAAATTGGTAATTTACAAATTCAATGGATCAAAAACTAAAAGACATCTGAAAAATAAATCGTTCGTTACTTGTCTCAAAAACGCCCGGATACTGTTGCCCAATTCATAAGAGGCTGTGTTTTCGGTATAATAACACTATTTCAATCACTTTTGGAGGAGTTTTATTATGTCTCTAGGTTCTGTTGACATTTGGTATAAACTATCAAAATGTCAGTTGTAAAATTTAATAATCAGCAATAGACCTCTTGCGAAATAAATCAGGTAAGTAAGGAGACTGAATTATTTTATAAATGCTTTTCATCCTTACTCAATAAATATCGAAAGATTGCGTGGA
>JAYTOT010000310.1:0-4092 GCA_043747645.1 Pseudomonadota bacterium
GCCAATGCCCAACAAGCGTGTTCGCGTGAAGATCCACAACCAAATTGCGGCCCCGCAACAATCATTTTAGGCACTTCAGAATCTTCCAAAAAAGGAAAAATTCGAGCGTCTGCAAAAAGGGCCTTTTTCATTGCGGTGCGAGAAGTCAAACTCAAAAACCGGCCCGGATAAATTTGATCCGTATCGATGTTTGAATACGGCATTGAGTACAATTTAAGTGAGACCACATTTTTATTAGAATCGTTTTTTTTTGCGCTCATGCTATATCTCACTTGTAAATTCGCGTGGGTCGCACACAAATCCACGAATTGCGCTAACTATTGCTGTAGCAGGGCTGGCCAAAATAGTATGAGAACCAGGGCCCTGACGTCCGACAAAATTCCGGATACTTGTAGATACTGCTACTTGCCCAGGCTTTAAATAATCACCATTCATTGCCACGCAAAAAGAACATCCGGGTTCGCGCCACTGAGCACCCGCATTTACAAATATTTTGTCTAGGCCCTCTGCCTCCGCAGTTTTTTTAACAGCTAAACTCCCTGGAACCACAACACATGTCACATTTATATTAATCTTATTATTTTTCAAAAACTTTGCAGCAAGTCGCAAATCAGAAATGCGACCATTGGTGCAGCTTCCTAAAAAAACAACATCTATTGGTTTTTTTAAAAGTGGAATATCTGAAGAATTTAATTCCTTGCAACTAATACTCAAACTCGGCGAGGTTCCGTAGCTCACTCGTGGCGTGAGTTGAGACGCATCAATTGCCACATTACAAACGTATGACCCTGGACAAAATTCATCATCATTAAAACTCATCCATTTTCGTTTTAATTGAGTGAATTCTGCTGATTTAGGAGCTCTTTCTCTGAATTGCAAATCGGCAAATGTGACAGAATCTGCAGCCATGAGTCCCGTGCGCGCTCCGGCTTCGACGGCCATATTGCAAAGAGTGAGGCGTTCTTCCATACTCATTGTTCTCACCGCAGGGCCTAAAAATTCTAAAACAAATCCTGTACCAGCGCTTTTTTCCGAAGCAATTTTTGCAATTTTCTCTAATTTAAGTTTGCTCAATACATAGAGTGCCAAATCTTTTGCCGTGGAATGTTCAGGTATTTTTCCAGAAATAAATACAGAGACACTCACCGGCTTGCGCACCAATAAACACTGAGTTGCTAGCACATGAGCGACTTCTGTAGATCCAATACCAAATGCCAATGCGCCATACGCTCCTTGCGTGCAAGTGTGACTGTCTCCGCAAACTATTGTTCTGCCGGGCCACGCCAGCCCCAATTCCGGCCCCACTACATGCACAATGCCATGATTTTTATCACCAGAAGTGAAACATTCAATGCCGAAATCGGAACAATTTTGAATTAATAACTCCACTTGATTTTTGGTATCAGAGTTCGCATAAAGCAACGAATGATTCTCAGAATCACGTGTCGTTGGAATGGCGTGATCGCATTGGGCCAATGTTTTTAACGGCGCATAAACCTGCAAATTTCTACTTTTTAATTCAGCAAATGCAGTGTGAGAAGTCACTTCGTGTATCAAATGTAAGTCAATATAAAGAATTGCTGGCTGATCTGTTTGTTCTGGAAATACTTCATGTTCTTTCCAAATTCTATCGAGAAGCGTTAGTTTCGACGCTGCCTGATTCACTTTAAAGTCCGCCTTGTTCCTGCGCTTTATTTCGCCCGTACCACCATCCAGCACTGCGTCCGCCCACTTTGCGTCCAATGAGCTGGCCAGTGAGTTCTACAGCATTCCAAATTTCATTCAAATCTAAGCCAGTATTTAAACCCATTTTTTGTGCTAATAACACAATGTCTTCCGTGGCTAAGTTTCCCGCAGCACCAGGCGCGTAGGGGCAACCGCCAATGCCTCCGATGCTGGAATCAAAAATACGCACACCTGCCTCAAGAGCCGCAGCTGTATTTGCAATGCCAAAACCTTGCGTGTCGTGAAAATGAGCACCTATTTTTTGGAGAGAACCAAATATTTTTGATAAAGTTTCAAAACTATTCTTCACCTGAGCAGGGTAGGCATGCCCGATGGTATCGGCAAGGGCAATTTCGTCGGCTCCTCCCTTCACAAAGGCTTCCACAAAAGGAATCACGCGATTAAAATTGATAGGACCTTCAAAGGGGCAAACCCAAGATGTGGCAATGTCGACGCGCACAAAAAGATTATTATTGCGCGCACGCTCAAGCAATTCCAGACTTTCATCGAAAAGCTGTTGAGAGGGCCTATGTGCATTTTTTTGACTCAAACTGTCTGACACTATTGCAACTAAACACACACTTTTTGCGCCTGCAGCAAGGGCCCTATCGAGCCCCTTTGCATTCATAATAAGAGAATTGGCATTTAAATTTTGCAACGTGAGCGCATGCTGCAAAACCACTTCGGATTCAGTTAGTGTGGGAATAGATTTTGGGCTTACAAAACTCCCAACCTCCATATTCCGCGATCCTGCTTTATAAAGAGCAGAAATAAGTTGCATTTTTTCTTGAGGAGTGAGTATTTTCTTTTCACTTTGTAAGCCATCACGTGGCCCAACTTCCCATAATTTTAAATCACTTGTCATGATCAAATAACTCCCTCGTTTCGAAGTTGGCTGATTTTATCGTCTGAAAATTTGAGCAATTGAGATAATATTTCTTCATTATCCGAACCCAACAAAGGTGGCGGGGTAAATAAATCGCAAGGTGTGCCTGAATATTTTACCGGATTTCCCGGTTGCTTTGTTTGCGTGCCATTGGGGTGTTTAACCGAAACTACCATATTACGTGCCTGAATGTGCTCTGAATTCAAAACTTCTGGCAGAGAATTTACCGGAGCACTCGGAATTCCGACAGACTGCAACAAAGCAAGCCAATGACTTTTACAATTGGTTGCAAAAAGTGAATTTAAATTATTTGTGATATTCACTTTATTTTTGAGGCGGCCGGGCTGCGTTTTATTTTCTGGATTGTTTAATTCTCTCAAATTTAAGACAGAAACAAGCTGTTCCCACTGAGCATCTGTAATAACCGCAACAATTAAAAAACCATCGGAGGCTGCAAAAGAGTCGTAGGGAACATGCACGAAATGTGCGTTGCCCGAAGGCTGTGGTTGTTTGCCAGAAAGAAATGTCATGGTGGCGATATAATTTAACAAACTCACCTGAGCATCTTGCATAGAAATATCGATATGCTGACCTTTTCCCGTGGTCTGGCGGGCCTGAAGCGCACCTAAAATACCGATAGTCGCCATTAACCCACCGCCCAAATCGCCAATGGGAATTCCAGATCGCAAAGGAGAATCTGCGTTGCCCGTGAGACTCATTCCACCGCCCACAGCCTGCGCGACGGCGTCGAAACTCGCGTTATTTTTGAGAGGACCTGTTTCGCCAAATCCGCTAATGCTGCAGGTAATAATACGCGGATTGATTTCGCAAAGCTGACTGTATTGAATTCCTAATTTTTCGCCCATGCCAGCTCTAAAATTATAAACAACCACGTCGGAAATTTTAACCAAATCGGCAAAAACTTGTGCTCCTGCTGTGGTGCGAATATCAAGCGTGAGGCTTTTTTTATTACGTCCCAAGGTTAAAAAATAGGCGCCCATTCCATCAATACTGTGATCTGGGTCTGTGGCAAGAAGCTTTCGCGTGGCTTCGCCCTTTACAGGAGGCTCAATTTTAATCGTTTCTGCGCCCATATCTGCCAGCATCATGGTGGCATAAGGCCCGCTGAGCATATGAGTGAAATCTAAAATTCTGAGCCCTTCAAGTGCGCGCATGGAAATTCACCTCAGATTAAATTTCTCTCAATTTTAATGCTTTTAACATCTTTAAATTTTCAAATGCAACTTCTATCGAAATCACTTCGCCATATTTTGCTTGAATATCGACGAGCGACGCCCTGTGCGCATCGGTATATTTATCGGCAACAGCATTGCTGCACACAAATGCTTTGCAATTATTTTGAATGGAATCTACCACAGTTGCCCGCACGCACCCACTCGTAGAAACTCCAGCAATGATGAGAGTATCTATTTTATTTTCAACAAGATATTTTTTTAAATGAGTTTCAAAAGATGCACTTA
>JAYTOT010000311.1:0-1394 GCA_043747645.1 Pseudomonadota bacterium
TTTAAAAATGTTCCAGCAAAAACTGACGAAAAAAATTCGCAAAATTTGCAGTCTGGTCTTTTAAATAATCCAGGCGATGTTTCTACCATTCGAGGATTGGCATACAAAGCACTTTGCCGCGAAAATGCTGAGGGAGCACTGAGCTTAATAAAACTCGACACAAGTGCAGCATTTAATGAAGGAGAATCTTTGCTCATTCAAAGTGCCGCGTACTATTTGCGTGGTGATAACGATTTAGGATGGAGTTTGCTTTTAAAATCTGCCCTAGACCCTCGAACAGAATTTTTGGCTCATTTTAATATGGCAAAGATCAGTCTTTCTCTCGGAAATACAAATCAATCTATACAAGAAAGTAGAATACTTTTAAATTTAGATAAAAACTTTTATTTGTCTTATATGATGCTTGGTCACGCTTATTTTAGGCAAAAAAAATATGGTGAATCTGCTGATGCATTTAGACAGATATTGAAATATGACTCGCAGCAATACAATGCGCGCTACAATTTAGGTCTGGTTTTGCATTTAGGATTGCGAAACATAGAATTGGCACAAGTAGAATTTAAAAAAATAATTGATAGCAAATATGCAACTGAAATACTCAAGCTTGAAGCATCGTCGGCTTATAGTAACGCTCAACGCGAACAACACGGCAAAGAGCATTTAGCTACAACAGGGGTTTTTTAGTCTGCCTCAAAATGCAATCTTGACAAACGAAACTGCCAATGGGAAAAGTAATGCATGTAAAATAAAATCTTATGTGGAAAATATAAAATGAATACTTTTTCTGATTTTGCTATGCGTATTGCTTGTTTTTCGGGAATTTGTGCATTTGCATCTGCCATGGCAGAAAAAAAAGATTCTGCAAATTATATCGAACTTCAAGCAGTCCGCTATACCTATTCCTCCGTGAACTATAAAACCACGGCCAAAACCGGAGAAACTAATTCATTCGATTTGCATTCATCCAAATTAAAAACATTTCCATCTAAAATATTATTTGTAGGTCACAGCGACCTCTGGGCTTTTTCTTTGCAGCGCAATACCGAATCCGGCGAAAGTGCCTATGTGAGTGCCGGATATGGAATTTTGGAGGGTTGTGAGCTGGGTCTGGGCACAAATTTAACATTTCAGTCCGATGATCAACTCCAGTCTGATGAATCAATTCAAAAAAATTCTACCACCGCTTATTTCGCGGGACCCTATATTCGTATCAAAAATAATTTAGACTTTGCGACTTTAGAGTATCGTGTCGAAATCGATTTGGGATCCATTGTCGATGAACGCTTGGCTAAAGGAAAACCCAGTCAAAAATTATCAGACGTAATTGGCTTGACGGTGGATCATGACGTCAGTTTAGCTTTTGAATTGTCTAAAAATTTAACTTATGTCACAGG
>JAYTOT010000312.1:0-5320 GCA_043747645.1 Pseudomonadota bacterium
GGAAATTGTCACTTTTGAATCCTCTGGTTTTTGGATTCTGTAACATATTTTTTGATGAATCGGAAATTTTCAGAATTTCAGGCCGCGTGAAGTATAGCACCGCTCCGGTGTCTGTATCGACATATTTGCGATTCCATTCAGAATCTCGCAGTCTTTTTAACGTGGTTTGAATCGTCTGTGGAGATACGAGCTGCGGAATGGCATCGGCAATAAGCCCGTATCCACCCCCGTTGTCGCGCACATCTAAAATAAGACCTTGTGTGTCGGAATATTGAGTTAACAATTGCGCAAATGCTTTTGGAAAATCAAGAGGTGAGGTGACGTCTGGTACAAAACTACTGAGGCGAATGTAAGCAAATTCTCCTCTGTCAGTTTTAATGCGCGCCGAACTTAAAATGCAATCTGCCGTTGGAATTAAAGGAATACCGACAATATTATTTCGTTCTTGAATCAATTGAAGGCCTAGTTGATCTTTTTCTTGTGCCATTGCTGTCAGGGACATTTGGTGTTTTTGCGCTGCCACTTGAAAAATTTGATTTGGAGATTCAAGGCAAGAATTTTTCGTTTTAACAAGCCAAGGTAAATTGAATTCTTTTATTTTTCCTTCAGCACTCAAAAGTTTGAGTTGCACATTGTCGTTGGTTGGCATGGGGCCCACGGCTCCCGATGCATAGGTGAGGTGTTGAAGTGCACGAGAAAGGGCAGGGCCCGTAGCAGTTCCGGCACCTAAATGTCTGAGCCCAAATATCTCAGTAGATTCGAGAATTTTCCAGAGGGGCTGCTGATTCCACTGCAGCAGTTCGTCGCCAATTTGAACCGCTTGGAATTTTTCTTTGATCTCAGAAGCAGGTAAATTAATTTGATCAGAATAATTGGAATCTATTGCAAATGATGTTGAACCATCTAGTTTTATAAATTGTTTTACACTGAAAGGTAAAAATGCAGTGTAACAGGCATGGGGCGTGGGCAGATAAAAATTAGTGTGCAAATCGCGTTGCGACAGAAATACATCGGCAAGTCCAAATTGCAATTCTGCGTCGGTCAAATTTTCTGCATTGTCTACAATTTGCGATAATTTTGGATTTATATCTGTTCCGTTTCCATATCTTTTAGATTTAGTTTCAGAATTGACGTAAAAATGATTGAGCATGAGCTGCGCTTGAGTTGCTATTTGCTTTTTTTGTGCTGGAGAATATTGTGGTAGAATAATTTTATTTCTTAATTCCGCAAGAGTTTGAGTATTTGATATTTGCGCTTTAATAGAAAACTGGATTTGAAAGCCAAAAGTTACTGATAAAATAAGTGCAAATTGCTTTGAGATACCGATTGATTTCATGGTTGGACTTCCTTTGAAACAAGAGTTCTAGGAGTCATGCCAATTTTTGGTCGAGTGGTCAAGTTTTGAAATTTGAAATTGAAATAAGTTTTAGTATTTCACAGGAATAAGAATTCAATGTATTTGTTAAATATCTAGATTTTCCGCAGCCCATTGCGCATAGTACGTAACTATAAGATCAGCGCCGGCTCTTCTTATCGATAATAAAGTTTCCATCACCGCGGGTTTTTCGTCGAGCCAATTGTTTTGCACGGCGGCTTTGAGCATGGCATATTCGCCACTCACATGGTAAGCGACAATGGGAATATTGCATTGCGCTCGCACTTTAGCCACAATATCAAGGTAACAAAGTGCGGGTTTTACCATGAGCATATCTGCCCCTTCGGCAACATCGAGTTCTGCCTCTATTGCCGCTTCGCGGCTCTGACCCGTAGACATTTGATAAGTTTTTTTGTCTAAACCTCTGGCTCCAGAGGCTATGGCTTGTCTAAATGGTCCGTAAAAAGCAGACGCATATTTGGCACTGTAGGCTAAAATTCCGACATTTTGAAAATGCGCTTCGTCTAGAGCTTGGCGTATGGCACCAATGCGTCCGTCCATCATGTCGCTCGGTGAAACAAAATCGACACCCGCTTGGGCTAAGGTAACAGACATATTGCACAGTGCGTCCACAGTCGTGTCGTTTTCAATTTCACCTGCTGCATTTAAGAGCCCATCGTGCCCATGGCTGGTAAAAGGATCCAGCGCCACATCGGCAAAAATAACAAGTTCTGGCGCCGCTTTTTTAACAATATTTATGGCATTTTGTATGAGTCCTTGGGGGTTCCAGGCTTCGTTACCTTCGGTATTTTTTTTGTTGGCAAAAATAACAGGAAAAAGCATTACCGCTTTAATTCCTGCACTTTGAATTTTTAATACCCATTCTGCTAATTGCGTTACAGGCACCCTAAAAACACCTGGCAAACTTTCTATAGGAGTTAATTCTGATTCGATTTCAGACACAAAGATGGGGGCAATTAAATGCTCTTTTTTAAGCGTTGTTTCGTTTATCATGGCTCTAATAGACGCTGTTTTACGCAATCTGCGTGGGCGGCGGTGAGCATTTCCAATGTATTGTGTGAGTGTCACGACGGCAGTCTCCTATGTGTTACGTTATTGGGCAGAACTTTCCATGTTGAAGAGCACCACAAGTTTGCTTCCTATGTTGCCCAACTCTTGTTACGCTATTGTCGTTTCAATTGCACCAGAAGTTTCCCCAGGAGGAATGCTGTATGCCGCTTGTCCCTATAGTTGTAGAGCAAACTAACAGAGGCGAAAGATCGTACGATGTGTGGTCGCGCCTGCTGAAAGACCGTATTATTTTTCTCGGAACTCCCGTTTATGATGAAGTTGCCAATTTAATTGTGGCACAATTGTTATTTTTGGAGTCGCAAGATCCCGAAAAAGACATTAATTTTTATATTAATAGTCCTGGTGGCAGTGTCACTGCTGGCCTTGCTATTTACGACGCAATGCAAGTGATAAGGCCACAGGTGCGTACTTTTTGCATTGGTCAGTGTGCAAGTATGGGAGCATTATTACTTACCGCTGGTGCTAAGGGAAAGCGTTTCGCGCTGCCAAATAGCCGCATCATGATTCACCAGCCATCTGGTGGAGCAGGTGGTCAGGCCACGGACATTGCAATTCAAGCAAAAGAAATTTTGTCGCTTAAAAAACGCCTCAACGAAATTTTGTCGCTGCATACCGGTAAACCGATTCAGGAAATTGAGCAGGACGGCGATCGCGACTTTTTCATGAACGCTGTTCAGGCTAAGGAATATGGAATTGTGGACGATATACTGATGCCTCGCACAGACAGAGTAGCGTTTACAGGACTTTGATAATTACTGTTTGATTTGGTTTTTAGACACACCTTTAAAAAGGTAACAACATGAGTACGGGCGGAATGAATTTTTCAGCGAGTAGGGGCAACGGCGGAAATCTGCATGGGCTGCACTGCAGTTTTTGTGGCAAAAGTCAGCGTGAAGTCAAAAAACTCATCGCAGGACCCAATGTGTACGTCTGCGATGAATGTATCGCATTGTGTAACGATATAATTGCTGAAGAAATGGAAAAAGACGATTTTACAGTTGGCGTTGAAGGCGTGCCTTCGCCTGCTGAAATTAAAAAGGTACTCGATGATTATGTGATTGGCCAAGATCGCGCCAAAAAAGTGCTTGCGGTGGCGCTTCATAACCATTACAAACGCATTGAACACGCCGGAACAAGTACTAAAGACGATGTTGAAATTGCAAAAAGTAATATTTTACTCATTGGCCCCACAGGCTGTGGTAAAACACTTTTGGCACAAAGTATGGCCAGAATATTACAAGTTCCTTTTACAATTGCCGACGCGACTAACTTAACAGAAGCAGGTTACGTTGGTGAAGATGTTGAAAATATCATTTTAAATCTATTGCAAGCAGCCGATTTTGATGTTGAACAAGCTCAAAAAGGCATCGCTTACATCGATGAAATTGATAAAATTGCCCGCAAAGGCGAAAACACATCTATCACTCGCGACGTTTCGGGTGAAGGCGTTCAGCAGGCGCTGTTAAAGCTTCTTGAAGGCACAGTTGCAAATGTTCCTCCTCGTGGTGGACGAAAACATCCGCAGCAAGAATTTTTGCAAGTAGACACCACGAATATTTTATTTATTTGCGGTGGTGCATTTGCAGGTCTCGAAGAAATCATTCGCAGTCGTATGGACTCTGCAGTGATGGGTTTTGGTACCGAAGTACGTAGCAAAAATAAGCTTAATGTGTCTGAATTATTTGCAAAAGCTCGGGTAGAAGACTTGCTAAAATTCGGAATGATTCCCGAATTCATGGGTCGATTGCCTGTGCTCGTAACTCTTTCGGAGCTTGACGAATCTGCATTGGTTCAGGTTTTAACTCAACCTAAAAATGCAATTACCAAACAGTATCAACGCTTGTTTGGTTTTGAAAAAGTAAGCCTTTTGTTTAATAGTGATGCACTGAATGCTGTGGCACTTGAAGCTATTAAACGTAAAACAGGGGCACGTGGTTTGCGTGCTATTTTAGAAGACGTCATGCTTGAAACCATGTACGAACTTCCGTCTATGAAAAATGTGAAAGAGCTCACAGTAACTAAAGAAACAATCAACGACGGTGCTGCTCCGCAATATGTGTTTTATACTGAAGAAGAAGCTGCGGCGCGCGCAGAACGAAAAGCTGCGGCACCTGCTGCTGCGGCTGGAAGTTCGAATCTTTCAGCGCCAAAAACTACGCCACCCAACAAAGCATCGTCAAAAAAATAGTCAAATCTTTTATTTTTTGACACTGACTCCCCAGCAAATCGCAGCATAAATGTGCGGTTTTTGACTGGGGATTTTTTATTTTGTCTCAAAAAAAAGCATGTGTCCTTTATTGCCTGCGACGCCATTTTTGCGACTCACAAAACCTCGGCAGTTTCAGTGAAGATAAAAGGAGAGGATGTAGCCTTTTTGCGCACGTATATTTCACACATCTGAATGATTGAATATTTTTGCGCAGAGGTTCTGAAGTCAAGTCACAGGAAGAAAACAGAGGACGCATGAACGCCAAAAATGCCGGATTTCCCCAAAACCTTCCACTTCTCCCCTTAAAGGATATTGTGGTTTTCCCGCAGATGATTTTACCGGTTTTTGTTGCCGAAGACATCTGCTTAAAGGCTGTTGAAGCGGCTATGGCCAGTGGGCGGCATCTGTTTTTGTCTGCTTTTCGTTCCGATGCAGCAGTGGCTTCGGGAGATGTAAATTCGCCTGAGTTATTGAGTTCAACCCCTGCTCCTTTTGATGTTTACGATATTGGTACCGTTGCTCTTGTGATGCGCACGCGCAAACTCCCAGATGGCCGTACAAAAGTGCTGATTCAAGGAATTGCCAAAGCTAAAGTTGCAAGACTTGCACAAAGCGAGCCTTTTCCGCGAGTAGAAATTTTAACT
>JAYTOT010000313.1:0-2708 GCA_043747645.1 Pseudomonadota bacterium
GCCAATGGCAAGCATTCTCTTGGTATGACGAGTCGGGTTCTGAGGGCCGAATGCACGTTCGTTTTGAAAGGGCCAGAGAGGTTGTCCTGGTGTGTAGAATTCACTCATGACACCAATGAGCCCTGCTTCTAGCGGCAAGGTAAAAACGTCTTGCTCGAGAAGTCCGGGTTGGTAAGTTTGGCTCGCTTGGGGGTTAAAAAAGGGCATAAAACTCCTACACGTGTGAGCGCACCTGCAAAGCATGAACAAATGCCGCAGACTGCAGTTCGTGTAGGAGTTATCAGCTTCAATCCGTTAAAGAAGGATTGCGCGGGTATCGGCGAACTCCATCGCCATCAAGACTCCTTCAATGTCGCATGGCTTTTACACGTCGTCAAACGTCCCAATGAGCGCCAGAATGACATTTCACAAAAACATTGTTCAGTCTCGCCATATATTTTACTTTTTCATTTCTAAAATTTTCTGCCGAATTTGCTCTCGCGCAGTTCGAAATGCTTCAAGCTTTTCCTCATGCGTGCCTGTCACTGCTGCAGGATCTGGAAAAGGCCAACTGAGTTTTTGAGCACGGGCATGCACTATCGCTGGACAGACTTCTTCGGCACAAAGTGAAATTACAAAATCAATTCCAGCCAAAAACGACGGCTGAAGCTCGTCGTAAAATTTGGAGTGGTGCCCAGAGATATCAATATTTACTTCTTGCATTATTTCTATTGCAAGAGGATTGACCACACCGCTGGGTTCTGAGCCAGCGCTTTCAACTTGGACATCAGGCGGAAAGATGTTTCTTGCCAGACCTTCTGCAATCTGGCTTCGCGCGGAATTTGCAACGCAGAGGAAAAGGATTTTCATATTTGCTTCGTTCCACTCAAAATAGTTTCTTTTTCTCTCATTTTTAATGCGATTTTAACCAACAGGAGAAGGACGGGGACTTCCACAAGCGGGCCAATGACGGCGGCAAAAGCTTGACCAGAATTCAGACCAAACGTCGCGATGGCAACAGCAATGGCCAGCTCAAAATTATTTGAAGCCGCAGTGAGAGAAAGTGTGGTGCTTTTTGAAGTGTCTGCTCCAAATTTTCGGCTCATGGCAAACGAGGCAAAAAACATGATGCCAAAATACAGGAGGAGTGGGATTGCAATCCGAGCAACATCAAAGGGCAGCGATATAATAAAGTTACCCTTTAATGAAAACATCGTCACGATTGTAAAAAGAAGTGCAACCAGAGTGAGAGGGCTGATGAGCGGAACAAAGCGTTCGTGGTACCAATCTTTGCCTTTCGCACGAATGAAAATAAATTGAGTCAACGCACCTGCGGCAAAGGGAATTCCTAAGTAAATTGCCATGGTTTTTGCGACTTCAAGAATTGAAATGTCGATTGCTGTGCCTTGCAATCCTATAGCGTTTGGCAACCACGAGACAAAAAGCCACGCGTAAAAAGGGAAAAAAAGGATTTGAAAAATTGAGTTTAAGGCCACAAGACCAGCACAATATTCACTGTTTCCTTTGGCAAGTTCGTTCCACACAAGGACCATGGCAATGCAGCGAGCCAGACCAATAATGATAAGCCCTGACATCAACTCTGGCTTGTCTGGCAAAAACAATGTGGCAAGTGCAAACATCACAATCGGCCCTACGACCCAATTTTGCACGAGCGAGAGTAAAAGTATTTTTTTATCTTTAAACACGGCGGGAAGTTGTTCATATTTGACCTTAGCAAGAGGCGGGTACATCATTAAAATGAGCCCCAGAGCAATTGGCCACGACACAGAACCAGAACTCATGCTGTTGAGTGTTTCTGGAATTGAAGGAACCAAACGCCCTAAAAAAATTCCGAGAGCCATAGCACTAAAAATCCAAAGCGTCAGATAGCGGTCGAGAAATGAGAGACTTTTCATGTTTTCAGCTCCTGCTTTAATTCATGACAACGCATTTTGGTGTTGAATTTAGCTGCATTGCCCAGGTGCACAGCAAGCAGGCGCGGAACTTGTTTTTGATTCGGTAGCTTTCGTGTCGCCGATCTCGTGCATGGTTTCGGCTTCTGCGCTTCGAACCCAAAATTCCCATTCATGACCGTCAGGATCTTGAGCCCAAAATTTATTGGCAACCGCGTAGCAGCATGTCACGTTTTTTTCGATTCGAATGGGAAGGTCAAAAGCTCTTGCCGATTTGAGCCATTCCTCAAGAAGTCCATCATCGAAAAGCTCAATTCCATAATGGCGGTTGCCAGATAATTCTTTGCGGCGTGCAGGCGTATGGACAAGAGCGAGGTGCAGTTGCGGGTTTTCCATCCTGAAATTAGCATAATCTGACTGAATTTTCGTAGGATTTCTTTGAAATAAAGCACTGTAAAATGCCACAGATTTGTTGAGGTCAGAGACTTCCAAACTAATATGAACTCTAGTATCCATGATGACATCTCCATTTTGATTATCGACGAAAGTCGAAATAATAAGTAAAAACGAACTTCCATTAAAGAGATTTGACGAGACTCTTAAGAAGCTTTAACGCTACTGGATTGACACAATAGCAACGCTTCTGACCCTCAATAGTACCTTGAACAAGTCCGGCCTCTTTAAGCAGGCGCAAGTGTTCTGAAACTGTAGACTGTGCCAGTTCAAATTCGCCCGCAAGGTCGCCTGCAATGCAGCTGTCTTTTTCTATGAGAATCTGCAGAATTTTGATCCGCGCAGAATGGCCCAGGGCCTTGC
>JAYTOT010000314.1:0-1144 GCA_043747645.1 Pseudomonadota bacterium
GTTTCGTTTGAAGCGTCGGGCGTGGAGTTGACGAAAAACTAATAGAATCAGTATTTTGTTAATTTGAAGTCGTTTTATTTAGAGGTAAAAGATAATTCAAAGGAGGATTTCAATTAAGGTTTGAAATTCTCCTTTTTGCTTTTTTCTCGTTCTTGTCGTTTTTTTTCGCTCGACACTAATTTTTCAGCCATAGTTTTAATAGCTTTGTTATCTGTAAGAGTAAGCGAGAAATCATTCAAAGATAAATTTACGATTTTTATATCGAAATTGGTGCATGACATTCGTTTTTCAAATGAATATTCACCTCGCCAAACATTTGGAAGATTGAGTGTTTTAGAAATTGTCTTTTGAAACTCTGAAATTCCGCTCCATTCAATTGAATTATCGTAATTTACTTTGATCCAAAAAAGTTTTCTTTTAAAGAAATTTAATGTTAATTTCTTAACTCCTTTCAAATTTAAAACCAAAGCATAGTAGATTTCAGGTGAGGAGTTTGGCAATTTTTTTACAGGTATATTTTTGTGGAGTTTTTCTGAAGCTTCATTGATTGTCATACCAAGCTGCAAGTTCTGAATGTTAGGTGAAATTGAGGTTTTACAATTTGCTTCTCCTTTACCGTCCGTCGCAGAGGTATTTCCTATCCGAGCATTATTTTGCCGACTTTCATTTGTTGCGGAAATTTTGATTTCGCGTCCTGCCGGTAAAATCGAAGTCGGAAGCACACCGTTATAACGGGCGAGTTCAATTGCCGAAACACCCTCGCGTTCGGCAAGTTTCGTTAACGTATCGCCTGTCTTAGCTTTGACGATGCGGACAACACCAGTTTTGACTTGATATGTAAGGTATTGATACCGCTGATGGGCAGCCGGATTGCCGGCGACATCCTGTTCTTCCGGCGTTAATTCGAGTTTGGTGAGTTCGTCGAGCGGCGAGACTTCAAACTTCTGTTCGTTGAAACCCTGCGCCGGCACGTTCGCCGCAACGGTCGCAGTTGACGTGATTAAACCGTTTGCCGCTGCAGTCTCAACCGGAGCGGTCAAAACCAATTTCGCCACGGCATCCGCCGTTTTGTAATCGTTTTCGTTCCAACTCCAATTGCAGTTTGCCGCCAGACTGCGAAGCTGCGGCGGCTGCGCGTTCGACG
>JAYTOT010000315.1:0-1348 GCA_043747645.1 Pseudomonadota bacterium
TGGGGGCTCCTTGCGGGTTTTTTAAACGCAAAAGGCAACTTAATCGACGCCATTGATGCCAGCAAAGCTTCCACTCAATTGCTCATGGATTCCACTTTATTGCAGAGCTCCATTAGCCGAGGAACCGTAAGTGCGGTGCGCGATGGCTTTGTTCTTTTAACTGCCTTAGGAGCCATAATAATTATGGCTTTTAAAACAACATTTATAGCTTTTTTTGTCATTGTTCCTGTTGCGCTAATATTGCGAGCAATTACTAAGAAAATGAATTATTATGCACGCGAAAGCGCTAATAAACAGGTTTTATTGGCCACTCATATGCTTCAGATGCGACATAATTTATTGGGTATTGCTGCAGAGCGAACGCAGTTTTTTGAATATCAAAATTTTAAAAAACGCGTTGATGCTTTTTATGCATTCATTCGAAAATCTTTTATGCTGCGCACAAGCTTCAGACCCATAACCGAGCTTATTGTTATGTTTCTTCTTGCAATTTTGGTGCATTGGAAAATAAACCAAGACGAAGCTGTTGCGGTTTCTACTTATTCTACTATTTTTATACTAGTTGCATTTTCGTTTCGTCCTCTCAAAAATTTGGCGTCGCTGCTTTCTCAATGGAGCGAGATTTCTGTAGTTTGGCGTAGATTGAGTAATTTGTGGCAAAGTTTTCATGCTAGTCAGCATTCTGAACAGCGCATTTTTGTCGATGATTCAAGTCGATTTGCGCTGGAAGTAAAACAATTGTGCTACGATGTTGAAGTCGCAGACTCAGGTTGCAAACGCTTGCTCCACAACTGCAATGTTCAAGTGAATAGAGGAACACGCGTTGCATTTGTGGGCGAAAGTGGAGCTGGAAAAACCACTTTTTTGCGCCTTATCGCCGGCTTGCTTGTGGCCGCTGAAGGCGAAATCAAACTTGAAAAAAATGCAATTTTGGCCACACAGTACCCTTATGTTTTTAAGGGAACCTTAAAAGAAAATCTAGTGTATTTTTCCCAGTTGACTCAAGGGAATGGCAACGACGAATTGTACGATATATTAAAAGCATTGGCCCTTGCTCATTCTGCAGGTGGTTGTTCGTTATTGTTGCAAAAACACGTGGGGTATTTGGGCGAAGGATTGTCAGGTGGCGAGCGAGCACGAGTGTCTCTAGGGCGAGCATTGTTACGTAAACCTCATCTGTTACTTTTGGATGAGCCCACTGCAAATTTAGACAGTGAATCGGCAGGGTATTTTTGGCAAGCTGTTGAAAAATGGCGAAAAAGCGATGCAAATAATACTGTCATTGCAGTGTCTCATGCACTTCATGAAGTGAGAGACTGGGATTTTTGTTACGTTTTTAAAGATGGAA
>JAYTOT010000316.1:0-6215 GCA_043747645.1 Pseudomonadota bacterium
TTAATGAATCAAATATATTTTCGGTTGAAAAAGATTGCGACTACATGCAATTATGGCAATCAAATACTAATAGAACTTTTATTTTTCAGGCTGAAAAAGATCAGAAAATGGCCCCTAAAGAAAATGTTTTATGGGTATCAAATAACATCGGTTCTCAAGTATCAATAATTACCATAAACAAATTAAATTTTGGCTATAAATCCGATCATTTTACCATAATTTACGGAAAGAATGCAGCTGAGTCAGTCTGGCCAAAAATAGTCACTTTATTGGAGAGCACAAAATGACATCAAAAGCCGAGCAAAACATACAATTGCGCCTCCATTTTGCTGAGCGACTGCAATTATTCGTTGTCAAGTCAGACATCGTGCTTTTGGTCTATCTGCAGCACAATTGAATTGGCAATAAACGTTTATCTTGAAAAAATTCTGGTGAAAGCAATTATCTTTGAAGACTATTTCTAAAATTTTAAATGATTTACACACTTCATTGCATTTACCCGACAACTTTTCGGGTAGAACAATAGTTTATGTCCACGGCGGGCCGGGCAGTAATAGCGTTGATTTTGAAGCTGGATTGGCGCATTTTTCTGAGCTCACTTCGTCCGGGTTTGCTTGGATAACCTACGACCAGCGAGGTTGCGGACGCTCGGAAAGCACTAAACTTCCACTTACCCACAGAACCAACATCGATGATTTGAAAAATTTACTCTCCATAATACCTCGTGAGTTTGGCGAAGTTGGAGTGCTATCTCTGTATAGACATAGCTATGGGGCACGGTTGGTCTATGACCTTTTATTCACCAATCCTGAGCTACAAATTTGCGCAGTCATCTCTGGAAGAAGTGTTCATCCTCTCGATGCAATGAACACATCTATTTTGATGGACATCATGATACTGCGCGAAAGAAACAACGCTGGGTTTCAAAGAGTATGTGAGTTTCTATCGCAACACAAAGGAGAACCCTATGAACTTGCGAAACAAGTGAGAGAACAATTCATAGGATCTGAGTACAGGCAGTCTGAGCGTCAGAAATTTTATTGGATTAACGAAGAAGCCATGCGATGGTGGAATAAAGCTCAAAAACAGTCAAACTTTTCCGATTCTGACGAAGTCTATTTTCAAGTGGCCGCTACTTTTCAAGATGAAAGTTTTAATGCTGGAACATTTGACCCGAGTCTTCTCTTACAGCCCTGTATGCTTATTCAAGGTTTTTTCGATGTTCTCATGAACGGTCCTGCAGCACCTCGACTCCAAAACCCTATCAATGGCTGCAAATTGAACGGCTCTGCGCATTATCCGCATTTCGAACAACCAGAGAAGTTTATGGCAGTTTTAAGTCGCTTTTTTTGCCATGAACGATGAATAATTGCGACGCGTGTATTCATTTTAATGCGGATTTACGAATGCGTTTATAGTTCATGAAATCATTTTACAAATGATAAGGTAACCAATACCAAGACTTATTGATAAGCACAAAGGCGCGTAAATCCAAGCCACCAGCATCAACAAAGCAACTGTGGGCCTTTTGTGATTTTGTATCGCAACCCTCAGCTATAAGAATTCTGCGATGTGTCGAAGGTATTCTTCGCGGTATTTTTTCTGTGCTTCCAAATGGGAGGCATTGGAAAAAGTTTTTACTGAAAAATTTCCTATTTTTTCAATATTAGCTTGTTCAGCTGTTGAACAATAAGCATCGGAATCCCCAAAAATCAGCAACATTGGAGTGCGATGAATTTTTGTTAAGGAATATTCAATGGGAGCAGTACCAGAAAGCACTTTAATGCGAGAATTTCCAAGGTGACGCATTGTGGCGCCAATTGCACCTTTGTGAAAAAAATTGCCAAGAAACGGAGGAACACTGTCGAAAACTGCGGACTTTATGAAACCATCTATACGGGCTAGCGCGTGTATTGCGTTGTAACCGCCAAAAGAAAATCCCAAGAGATGAATATGGGTCCGTTTTGAAAAGAGCTGCTTCTAATCGGCTGCCATCGATTCCATCAATAACGAATGATTGAGGCGAAGCAACAGACGCATCTTTCCAACCAAAGACAGGTCGAAACATAACTCGCATCATGGAGGTCAAAAAAAGCGATTGAGAGAATGTTGAACGAGTGGGTGTAAAGTCCATAAAAGTCTTTCAAGTGTAAAAAGTTTTTGCACGTATTTCAGCATGCACAAGTGCAAGTAGAGTAGAAAATTTCGTCTCGGGAACTTTTAGCACGTCGAATCAACAATTGCGTGTTTTAAGTGTCTGCTGCTCTGCGTCGCCGACCTAGCCCGAAATTGCCTCTTTAGCTAAAAATTAGGCTGCAATCCGACCATGATATCAATCGAAATCATGAAAATTTCACCCCTTCTCCCGCGGCCACTCCAACCGTCATTGAAAAGTTTTCAAACAAGATTGTACGAAGTATTAATGCCTGATAACCTCGCACTGATACTTTGCTCTCTCAATGGGGGTCTCGTGAATAAACCAAAAAATCTCCCTGCAGAGCCCACGACATCAAAGGAGTCCAAAGAGTTTCTTTTGACTCGGTTCAAAGCAAATCCGCCTATTTGGAGCGTAAATGACTGAAATTTCTCTTGATAGAGAATACGCGAGCCTTTTGAGCGAATTGAAGACAAAGATTCGATCGGCTCAAACCCATGCGATGATGTCGGTCAACGCCGAATGAGTTCGGCTCTATTGGCAAATTGGTTACGATTTATTGGAGCGCCAGAAAGCCTCGAAATGGGGAGATAAGATTCTCACTCGAATCGCAGATGACCTAAAATCAGAGTTTCCCGGACAAAGGGGTTTTTCAACTAGAAATCTTCAGTATATGAGGAAGTTGGCCGAGAGTTGGCCGTTTGATCAAATTGCGCAAGCACCTCTTGCGCAATTGAGTTGGTACCACCAAATCGCGTTGCTAGACAAGCTTAATTCAAGCACTGACCGGCTCTGGTATGCGTTCAAAACCGTCGAGCAAGGCTGGAGCCGCAACGTCCTTGCAATGAAAATTGACAGCAAATTTATCGAGCGAGTAGGACGTGCGCAAACAAATTTCGATACGCGACTGCCACCTGCAGAGTCGGATCTCGCAAAAGGTCTACTCAATGATCCAGTAAACTTGTCTTTTTTAGCTATGGAGGAATTTGCACATGAGAGGCACCTCCAAAATGCATTGGTAAAAGACATTCGTAAATTTCTGCTTGAACTTGGCAAAGGCTTCGCCTTTCTTGGCGAACAAGTGCACATCTCCGTTGGAGGTGATGACTTTTATGCTGATTTGCTTTTCTATCATGTCAAACTGCATTGTTACGTTGTTATCGATCTCAAAATGGGCGAATTCGACCCTCGTGACGAAGGGCAACTCCGCTTTTATGTTAACGCAGTCGATGAGCAGATGCGGGATGCAGCTCGAGATGCCTCAACAATTGGTCTTTTGCTCTGCAGATCAAAAAACGACAAAGTCGTCGAAGTCGCACTTCGTGGAAGCACTGTCGCAATGGGCGTCGCAACCTACGTGCTCGGCAAAGAAGAAAAAGAAAGTCTTGCTGTTGAAGAGATAAAAGCCAAGCTTATGTCGCCAGAAAACACTGAAGCATATTAACACCACCGTTTGAAAGATAAATTTCAAGAACCGCCGAAAATTAAAGTAAATACTCACACTCAGTGCCGAATTTACCAATGCGCTCACAGTTAAATTTGTGATAGACTTTTCTCAGACTGGAGGACCCATGACAGCAGCCAAAAAACTCACGCCTGTGACCATTGAAGAATTTGAATCTCAATATGCTGAGACCAGATGCCAATTTCACGAGGGTGAAATTTGGGAAGTACAGGCCACTACGCCTGACCACAATAATTTTCAAGGTGCAATTGGTGAAATCTTGCGGTCCTTTTTTCATAAGAAAGGAGGTCCGGGCAGACCTGGAGGATGGTGGATATTGCCAGAACCAGCGGTTCGATATTCTGCAAAAAACTACTTTATTCATGATCTTGCAGGGTGGAAAAGATCTCATTTTCCCGATCGCCCCAAACATTTTCCAATCACCGAACGGCCCGATTGGGTTTGCGAAATTTTGTCGACCAATGAAGCCAACGATCTGGTTAAAAAAAAAGCTGTCCTGCACGAACACGAAGTGCCCTTTTACTGGATTGCTGACCCTTTTGAAAAAGTCATCACTGTTTTCGAATGGAGCCCCAAAGGTTACGTTTCCATACTCGATGTCACCGCAGGTTTTGAAGGAAAGATTCCGCCCTTCGACGCTGTTAACTTAACAGCCAACGAGCTTTTTGGCGAAGAAGACGAGTGAATTTTGATTTAGATTGGTGTTGCCCGAATGGGTCTCATCACCCCCACCCCATTTGAAGCCAACACCCCCAGCCATTTGAAATGTGCTCTAATGACCTAAAACTTATTAGGCCCTTCATGTTTAAACATCAAACAATTCATAACACTCTTTCAGCATATGCAATACTTCATTTAAATCTTCCTTAAATTATTGCGAGGTAAATAATTTTGAGTCAAATTGATGAAATCCACACATTAAACTGGCTCGAATATTCGACACATTGTGCCGCAACCTGCCTACTTATTAGCTTAAACACAAAGCAAGGACTGTCTCAAGTATCATTGGCAGAGCGTGCAGGTGTGTTGATAAAAATTAAGCGCTATTTTTTTAATAAGCACTCGTCTTGCAAAAGGGGGCACCGAGGCAAAAAATACTCCCTCATTTTTCAAAGATCCAGACAACGTTACCATCAATTTTATCGTAAGAGTTGGTTCCCGCCCGATAGAATTTAATTTTGGCCAAATGTAAATTTTAAAGCAGAATCTTCAGGAAATTACAGCGTCAATCCGTCTGCACGAGCCACCGTAATTATTGCAGGAGTATAATGCGGCAAAATTGCCTTAGTTGTAATTTGCCTGACTGTAAAATTTGGAATTTGAACGCGTCAGTTATTTTTTATGACGCTACAAAGTTAGATTTTTGCTCTAAAAATTCGGGCCATTTTCTCATTATGCTGGGGCAAATTTTACAAGCGATTCCGCCAGGAAGGCGAGTGCTTGGCTCACGGGACATCCATTCTGAAAAATTCCGCATAAGACGATCCAATTGCTTTACAAATATAAACCAGTGCACTAAAGTAAAGTATAGGAGGTGCCGATGTACAGATTGAAATTCTGGGAAAGCCTCAGCGGCGAGAAGCCTGTCCGAGAATGGCTAATGGGTCTGAGCCTTGATGAGAAAAGAAGAGTCGACAAACTACTTAAGCTTTTGGAAGCCTTCGGAACTTCGCTGCCGTACCCAAATGGCAAATACCTTGGGAACGGATTGTTTGAAGCAAGAGACGACTCTAAAGGGCCTGGATTTAGAGTTTATTGCCACCGAGTTGAAGATGTGATGCTGGTGCTCTTAGTCGGTGGCGACAAGTCGACTCAGAAACGGGACATCGAAATGGCGCGGCAGCGAATGGACGCTTTGCGAGATTTAATAGACGGAGGAAAGCAAAAGTGAAAACAAAACGCGAATTGGTCGATAACTTTGAAGACTACTCTGACATTCGAAAAGAAATGTTCAGCAAAAATGAAATTGATCAGCTGGACGCTGCAGCAGAGGCCGAGATTCAGGCCACAAAATCTCTGCAGGAAAGCGTCAGTGCTGCCGTAGCAGAGTATATGGCGCGCGAAAAAATTGGGTTCAATGAACTGACCCGCAGGCTTGAGGTAAGTACACGGATTACTTCAAAGTTGGTGAAAGGGAATTCAAACTTAAGCATGGGAACTATAGCACATCTCAGCGCGCTGATTGGGAAAAAACCCAGAATTGTTTTTGAGTAAATTCCATCTCGCTGTGTTTTGATTCAGTTGGAAATGAAGTATGGGCAAAATTAAAACTCTAGAATTTTGCAACTTCAATTCACAGAAAAATTAAGTTGTCACAGACGCCATACGGCTCGGATACTGCAAAGCTCATCAAAGAGCACCAAGTGCCCCTAGCGAAAGTCGACAGTCCATTGAGCCAGGAGCACTCGTTTGACCAAAATTAAATTCAGCATAAAGCCAAAATACGCATGAGCTCAGGAGTCAGTTGCGCGGCTCAAATTTCGAATCGAGTAGGACCGGCCCAATGCTCTTAATCTAAGAAAATAAGCGCAATAATATCTTGATTTAAAGACTAATTTAATATATAAATAAATTCAACTTATTTAATCATACGGA
>JAYTOT010000317.1:0-2383 GCA_043747645.1 Pseudomonadota bacterium
TAAGGAAATTGTCACTTTTGAATCCTCTGGTTTTTGGATTCTGTAACATATTTTTTGATGAATCGGAAATTTTCAGAATTTCAGGCCGCGTGAAGTATATACACGGTGTCTAGAGCTGTTTGAAAATCGCTGGATGAAAAATGGCATGGAGGTTATTGTTCCATTTGGTGCAGATACCTTAAATATTAATCATGAATTATGTTATAAAATATATAATATTGACAAAGAAATAGAACGACATCAATATAAAATTGATACGTCAAAACAAATAAAACAACCCTTGAATGCGCCGTCATGGGCCGATTTGGTTGCAGAATTTAAATAGAAATGTTTAGGATTGCTCCAAGAACTCTTTGATTCTCTAAATTAATCATCGATAAGGAATCAATTTGAACAAAAATGAAATTCTGCAAGCATTCGACAAGCAACGATGGAGTCTCGAAAATAATGGCATTGTGGTGCGTGAGTTATCGACAGACCGCACGGAGTGTCGTATTTTAGCGGTCAATGCGCCACGAGAGAATTTGAAAAGCATCATAGAATCAGAAGTTAAATTGGCGCGTAAAAGCAATTATTCGCTTGAATGGAAAACATTTGATTGCGACAATAATAACGATTTTTTGCGAGAGTTATTAATTTCATCGGGTTTTGAACAACAAGATTCAGAATTGGTTCTTTGTTTTGATTTGAATGACATTGATTCAATTTCTAAACACGCTCATAAAGGTCATTCTAAAATAAAAATTGTTGAATTTGATTCAAGTAATATCAAAATCGGCCTCAAAGAAATGGCAGGAATTTCGCGCGAAATTGGCCGAAAAAATGTTGAGGCAGAATCGGATCGATTGCTCGCAGAAGCACTTCACAATCCCAGTAGTATGAGTTTGTTTGTCGCCTATTGTGATTCTGAACCTGTTTCTTGTGGGCGAACTCATTACAATAAAAATAGTATTTTTGCAGAACTCTGTGGCGGGCGCACTAAAACGACACACCGTTGCCGCGGTTACTTTAGCGCCCTTGTGTATGCCCGGATGCGTGCGGCTTTGTTGCGCCAATGCCATATTGCTTTGGTAGATGCTCTGCCAACATCTGAGCCTATTTTGCGAAAATTAGGTTTTGAAGTGCTCACAGGCACCCGGCCATTTGTGTTGTCTTGATTTCAACATTCTTAGTGCCAGATTCTAATGCGACTCATGAACTCCAAAACAAAGAATTACCGCTCCGTTGAAAAATAATATTCATCGTAGTGCAAGTCGCCGCGCACTTTCATTCTGGCATTTGAGGTAGAATATGACCACCGATTGCAGCCATCTTGCTGAGACAAAACTTGCCTGATTGCAATGAGTGCTTTTGACAATCCTTGCGAACGATATAGGGTTTTTACGCCTCCACACCACAAAAATGCACCAGAAGAAGTGGAAGTTACTAGGCCCGCAGCGGCTGGCTTTCCTCGCGCCGTATATATTATTACAACACGGGTGGTTCCTGTTGCCTTTGGAATCGCGAGAAGAATTTCGTTCCAAAAAAGAGTGAATTTTTCTTTCGATTTTTGAATGAAAGCATCTTTCATAATCTCTAAAAAATGCTGCCTGAGGCGTTGCGAATTAACAATGCTACCTGAAGCAAAAACCATTCCCTTGGGCAACGCGATTTTCATGACATCTCGAAACAAAACAACTGTGGATTTTGAATTGTTGTAAAACCCAAGCGATTCCATTTCACTTAAAAATTTGCCAGGAATTTCTTTTCCTTGGGGCAATCGCACATTAAAGTACGCAAATTTTCTGTCAAACTGCCTCAAGTCTGTACAGGAAGAAAATCGGGACAAAGCTTCTTTGGCGATGAGCTTGGGATTCAAATAATGCGCAACCCGAGGGGACATGACTGCATTGCGCCAACCTTCAAAGGACGTGCATTGAAGCACTTCTCCTGCTTGGCTTTTGTCGCTACCAAATACAGAATAGCAAGCAATTGTTTGCTTCCATTCAGGTTGATCTGCAAAATTGAGTTCAAGCGAAGGGTCATCCAAAACAATACCAAAGTTCGCGTCCATAAAGTTCAAGCTCCATGCGTTTGGCATAAATTACCAAATTCGGAAATTCCTGTTGAATCATGCCTATCGTAGTTTAGAGTTTTTCCTTCTGCCTTTTTCCTTCTGTTTTTTTTTCTTCTGTTTTTTTTCGACGTTTTATTTAGAGTCCTTCTGCTCTTACTTTTGTTTTTTATTTTCATTTTTAAGCCTTTCAGTGTTTCTTTTAGCCCTCAACATACATTTCTGGTTTCTAAAATTCACATCGAAAATCTCACCCGACATAATGGGAGTTATCATAAGTGAGAGCTCTATTACGTTACTTTAGTGCGTTCAGTGTGAATCACTACTAAA
>JAYTOT010000318.1:0-2096 GCA_043747645.1 Pseudomonadota bacterium
AGTGCTAAGTAACCTAAGTTTTTAAAGTTTTGAGTTCACGCTTCAGCGTGTGATTTCCGCCAGCGAAGCGCAGCGGAAACGGCAAACTAAAGTTTGAACTCAAAACGCACCCGAACTTTAATTATCAAAACTTAGATTACAAAGCACTAGATGCCTTTGCCGCCAAGCACTTCGAGCGTCGTTCCGCCCGTCGGCTTCCCTTCGAGAATCGGCAATGCCTGTTTGATAAGTTCGCTCACGCCCGGAACTCCCAGCGATTTGTCGTGGTCTTCTTTGCTCGCCCAAACTTCGATAATATAAATGCTGTCAGGATTGCCGACTTCTTTATTGACAATGTAAAGAATGCAGCCTTTGGCATTTTCCATCAACTTTGCCGCTTTCAAAAGTATTTCGCCAAGCTCTTTACCTTTTCCAACTTGAGCCTGTAGTTTTCCGTAGAGTCCGTATTTGTTCATCATTTTGGTTTGACCTTGTAATGAGAAAGGGAAAATAGCCGCAACTCCGGCGGCAAGTATCGCATCTTTCAAAAAATCACGGCGCGGAATAGTGCCGGATTGCTCCTCAAAATCAGATTCATCATTCATCCCTGTCATTTTCACAAATCTCCGGCGGTTCGACAATCAGCAAAAATTTGTTCGTTAAATTTTTGAATGATTTGATATTTACTGCGAAATGCTCAACGGTTGAGATGATGGGCGGCGGAACCGCCGCCAAGTCCGTTAAAGTTTAACGAACAATGCGGTAAAAAAGTCGTTGTTTCGTCTTTACGTTTATTGAATTGTCAGCCCCGTGTTTATTCTCACCGCGCCGTTTATCTACGCGCAACATCAAGAAAACGCGGAGCGTCTTTAATTTCGCCACTACCGATTTTGAAACTCAGAGACACTCTATAATTTTCGGTTGCAAATAACCCGTAAATCAGAGCATTTTATTTAGCACCAAACGAATCTTAACGATTACCCAAACCAAAACGAAACTTAAACAGAGCGCAACAATTCTATTTGCAACTACGCCGCTCCAAAGAATATGCGTCGTAGTAACAAAGCCGCCGTAAGTTCCTAACGTGAAAGGAAAGCCAAACTCAACAGGAAAACTGCACATCGGGTCAAAAACTTTGCCGTAACCATAAATATTTAGAGCAACAAAAGAAACCACTCCGCTCAAGAAACTGATAATGAAAATTTTCGAGTTTATAATCTTAATGTCTGACAACAAAAGAACCGGCTAACGGTTGGGATGACGTGGGGCGAAACCGTCGCCAAGCCCGCCAAAGTTAAATGGATAAGCTAACAAACAAAGTCGCTGTTTCGCCCTCACGTCCATTGATTTGTTGGGCTTTGCGTTATCAAGGGAAAAGTTTCCTTGCCTTTTTGCGGCTAATCTTTTCAAGCCAGATTTCCTTGTCGAACACTCCATTTTCGTCTGATACGAATAAACGATTGCCTTCAATTAACCAAACTTCGTCAATAATCGGCTCAAGTTTGTCGCAAGTCAACTCAACAAGAAAAACATCGGCGCGTGTGTCTTTGATTTTGTGCGTTCCACGATAATTTGCAACAGCAACATCAAACTGTACGGATTTCGGAATCTCGCAACTTCCATCTTTGGCTGTCAGGCATTTGAAACTTTTGCCGTTTGAATTGCCTGAAATCTCGGCACTTGGAATCACTGCGCCAGCCCAATCAACAACCGTAACAATAAAACTATTCCGATTTTCAGATATTTCTTTAACTTGAGGCTCTCCGTTTGGTTTTGCACTTTCAGCTTTAATTTTGTTCTCGCCAATAAACCGCCATTTGCCTTTGGTTCGTTGGTTATTAAATAAATCGCCGTCCAACAACTGCTCAAAAGTAAAATCACGATTGATGTTTACAAATCTGCAAGCGAATGGACATTGTTTATAAGCACCAAAGACAGATTTCGGTTGCGCCAAGACCTGCAATGTATTTGCGGCAATTAAGACCAACAAAGAAGGGCATAATTTTAATAAGTAAGAAGACTGAATTATTTTATAGATGTTCAAATTTAAACTCACTTATCTTTCCGGTGTTTATTGAGAGACTCTGAAAAGCATTTATAAAATAATTTAGTCTTCT
>JAYTOT010000319.1:0-1042 GCA_043747645.1 Pseudomonadota bacterium
CGATAAGGTAACAGAAACCATTGCTCAAATGAGGCAATTATTTCAGATTCCGCCCAGGGTGAGCGCCCTTGAGCCATGGGTTTTGCGTTCACAGCCCGATTGCCTTCGTATATTTAAGGAATTCTTTAAAGATAAATTGCCGACGCATTTTGGGTTAGAGGCTTTTGCAGGAGGACTCACTGCCGCCGCAGGAATTCTATCGTACCTTAAACAGTCGCAGCGTGGGATTTTGAGCAATTTAACTCGCATTGAAACCTATTTCGTGCTCGATCACCTGCTCATAGACGATGCCACGCGCAGGCATCTCGATTTTTTTCAGACCTCGACTGGCGAGCGTAAAGGAAGTCTGTATTGGTTTTTGAATCATTGTGTGACTGCCACTGGGTCGCGTTATTTGGCGAGGCGTTTAAATTATCCTTTTAAGGACTCCAAAAAAATTGAATCTGCACTTAATTGTGTCAAAGAGCTGCGGTCAGAAAGCACTTCGCGAAGAAGTTTAGAAGCAGAATTGCGCCAGACGGCCGATTTAGATCGCCTTCTTTCGCGCGCTGCACAAGGATATATTGATCCTAAAAGCCTTTGTTGGATGCGCCAAACTCTGGAAAGTTTACCAAAATTATTTTTGTTCTTAAACCAGCACCAGGGCCTTAAGAATTTGAATTCCGAAGTTCAAATTCTTTTGGGCTCTAAAATCTCGGTTGATTCTCAAAATACAGCAGTCATAACTTGGGCAGAAAATTTGGCTCTATTGTGCAGTTTTTTGAATGAATCTATAGATGCTGATCCCGCAGCTATTCTTGGCAAAGGCGGGCGCATTTTTAAACTGGGCTTTAATGCAAAGCTCGACGAAATTATTTCACTTGAAACAAACATCGATTCTCTCATTTCAAAATTAGAAGAAAATGAACGCAATAAAACTGGAATTAGTTCGCTTAAAATAGGATATACCAGAGCATTCGGATATTATTTTGAAATTTCAAAAGGCAAGGCGGCTCAAGCCCCAGCGCATTTTATTCGCAAACAAACTCTCACAACGGGTGAG
>JAYTOT010000320.1:0-5298 GCA_043747645.1 Pseudomonadota bacterium
CACAAAAATTGTCGGCTCAAAAATTCAATTTAGTATTTTTCTAAACTTTCACTTCACTGCAAATTTTTCCCAGCCTCCATTTCAGGCTGAACCAATACATGGCAAGATAAATTCACACAACGGGAAAATACCTCGCGATTTTTGGCTTGATAACAACGAAAAAGCAGAAATCCTGCAATTTCATACAGAAAATCCGCTTGAAGGTTATCGCCGATTGGCATTTATGATGGTCGATAAGAATGTAGTTTGCGCCAGTCCATCTTCAGTTTATCGAGTGCTAAAAGAGGCTGGTGTTCTTGATAATAGAAACTTAAAGCCTTCAAAAAAAGGAACCGGTTTTGAACAGCCGTTGAAAGCAAATGAGCATTGGCACACTGACGTATCGTATATCAATATTTCCGGAACATTTTATTACCTTTGCAGTGTTCTTGATGGTTATTCAAGAAAAATAGTTTCCTGGGATATTCTCGAGGCAATGAAAGAAGATGACGTTGAAATAATTATTACCCGTGCAAAAGAAGAATATTCAAATGCAAATCCTCGCATGATATCAGATCGAGGTCCACAATTTGTCTCTCGAGATTTTAAAGATTTTATTCGTCTTTCTGGGATGACGCATGTCATGACTTCTCCATATTACCCGCAAAGCAATGGGAAAATTGAAAGGTGGCATCGAACTATCAAAGAAAAATGCATTCGCCCAAAACAGCCTAAAACAATTGAGGAAGCGAAAGAAATAGTGACAAATTGGATTTTGCACTACAATGATGTCAGGTTACACAGCGCAATAGGCTATGTTTCACCGACAGATATGATGGAAGGTAAAGCAAGCGAGATACATAAATTGCGTGACGAAAAATTTGAAAAAGCTAGGGAAATACGACAAAAAAGGGGAACATTGAAATTGGAGAATCAAATTGTCATCCATTAAATGGTGTCAAAAAAAAGAGGGCTAAAAAAAATCCATTACTCCATTTCCATCTGAACCAAAACAAGCGCGCGCCATGCCACAGAAATGATAGCGATCTCAGAAATCATCTCGCATCTAAAGATTCCAGAATAGAAACCAGTCTTCAAATCCCGAATGGTCGATGATTTGTAAGCTCACCGTTTGACCGATGTGACAATGCAAGCTGAGTACTGCTAAGTATCTGCTACGCTAATTCCAGGAGACTGTTAGTCACCTGGTCGGCGGTTCAAGCCCGTCCTGGGGAGCCATTTTTTATATCTTGCATTACTTTGCAAGAACAAGACTCCGCTCGATGCTGATTCTGCTCGGGCGGAATTTTTCGCCTTTTATTAAATGCAAAGGATAATCGAGTGCCTCAAATCTATAATTTCGAACAAGTCGTTAATTTTGGTGATGTCGATTCTGGCGGAGTGGTTTATCACCCTCGTTATTTGGAATATTACGAAAGGGCGCGAATAGATGTGCTCAAAAAAATCAATTGCCCCTTCGATCAAATGATTCGCGATGGAATTTTTTTGGTGGTGGCATCGGCGAACATTACATACCGCAAGCCCCTGGTGTTTGGTGATGTCGCACTTGTGAGTTCCGAAGTATTGCAGGTCTCTGGTAAATCCGTTGTGGTTAAGCAGCAAATTCATACACAACTACAGACTGAAAATGGAATGGAGCAAATATTGTGTTCAACTGTCGAAATTGTGTTGGTTTGTTTTGATCTCAAAAATCGAACCAGTGCCTTATTGCCTGAAGATATGGCTCAAAAATTTAAAGATGCTCTTTGATTATTTTTTGCAAGTGGCAACTGTTACTTTAAAACTTAGGGAATAAGCCAGGCCCACGGCTTTTTGCCACTCGGAGCTCAACTTGCCTGACGTTGTCATCTAACAAAATATGATTTGCACATTCACGTCCGGTGCTAATCGCTCTTTCCATAAGGGCACTGGGATAGTTGGTTGAAATCCAATCACCAGCAAGGCCCAAATTAGAAATGCCCACCGCACGAGCAGAATCGGAGAGTGGCCGGATTGTAGCTTGTCCCACTTCGAAGGAAGTAAAATTGTCATAGCCTCGCATTGCAAAAGCCAGTGGCTTGGCAGTTGCTAGCTCTGGCAGCACTTTGTCAGATTGAGGTTTTACTTTGCTCCAAATTTCTTCTTGAGAAAGGTCTTTGAATTCAGGTGTATTGTAGAGATGATATTCAATAATAGAGCCTCCATTTGCATTTGCCCAATCTCTGCTTTCTTTTTCAAGCATATGAAACAAGCACAATAAATGGACGGGTTTAAAGTCAGGTGTTTCAATCACACGTTGAACATCTGGCCGATTCGGATCTGTGGGTTTGTCAAACCACACTCTGAGCATCGTGTAATGAGGTGCTGTTTTTAGAGCTTGCACACAGTCTTGAAGAGTTTTCAGTGCTTTCTCGCTGGGCATATCAGCAGCCAGAGTGTTGTTTAAAATTGCTTTGCTGCCAGGAACATCTGTAGCAAGAATGACGGCGTCATAGATTTCTTTTTGATCAATTTCGCCTATCACTCTTCCATTTTCAATTTTGAATCCAGTAACGGGGGAGTTTGTTTTAATCACACCGCCTTTTTGGCGAATGAAATCAGCCATAGGATTAATGACTGCAGTGGCATGATCAACGTTTGTTACTTTACGCCAAAATGCACGAGGATGGCCCAGAAAATAATAGTTTGTGTACATCAACATTTCGGCAGCACTGACTTTATCAGGGTCATTTAAGGTCACCGATGCTGCTGGTTCTAAAATGATATTGTAAAAATCTTTGTTTACTTCTTTGAGTTTAGCCCACTCTTTTAGAGAAATATTATCATATTTTTGATAAATTTTACTATGATCATAGCCCACTAAATCAGGAAGGGCTTTGAGCACACCAGGTACAGTCAAAAGATTTAAATTTTTTGAAGTTAGTAAAATATTCACCAAATTAAAGGGGTAAGCACCTACACTTTTAATCACTTCAGGTTTGTAGTCTGCAAACTGATATGCAACTTCTTTGAAATCAACAAAGTATTTATCGAGTAAATTAAGGCGCTTTTCACCTAGAATATCTAGGAAATTATAATATTGATAAAACCACATGTGTAGCCCGTGTTCTACCTGAAAAGTTCCGGTCGAAAGTTTCTCGGTTCGCGTTGCAAGACGCCCGCCAAGCTGAGGAGCTGCTTCTTTAATTGTGACTTGATACCCTCTTTCAACAAGCTCCATGCCGGCAGAAAGTCCTGCCAGACCACCACCAACAATGAGAACATGTCGTTTTATACCAACGGGCAGATGAACTGGATGAAGTTTATTACTTGGCGAAATGGTCACAGCGTCGAATTGCCAATCTTCGCCTCGGGCATCTAAATTTATGGCTGAGGGATCTGAGTCTTGATTAAAAATGCGTGCTTTACACCCCTCTAGAAAAATAGGAAAAGAGCTTACTGCTGAAAACGCGCTCAAAGAACTTGCGCTCCGTAAAAATTTTCTTCTATCCATAAAAATTACCTTCCATTTCTATCGCTGCAATTTAATTTTAGTCTTAAGAATTGCTGCTTGCATTTGTCTGCTAGGTTAGGCTCCAAAAAGAACTCTTGCAACTTCACATTTGCTGAAAATTGGCGCTAACACCTGGATCGCTGCCATGGGACTGGGAAGTTTTTGAAGCACATCAGAATCCTGCCGATCCAAGTGGGGAATCTATTCGTTGGAATCAAACTTTTGGTTTTATCCGACAAAAATTCTGTAATTTGCAATACAAATTTTCAGCAAATACAAGTGCTAAGGGTATGAATATTTTAGTTGCAGACGATTGCTTATTGATCAAACAAAAATGAAAATAAAAATTAAACTACTGCATTGCTTACGGAATTAATCCACTCCGGAAGATTATAATAATTAGATATTCGCGATATTTTATCGTTTTTAATTTCAAAAAAGGCTCCCACAGCAATGCGGTACGTTTGGCCGCGGGCTGGAGGGAGTCCTTTTTGGGATTTAAGATACTTGCCGCTGATTATAAATTCTGCCGATGCTCGAGCGGAATGCGTAGCACTTGTTAAAATGCAGAGTTCAGACACTTGTTCCATGATAATAGTCTTTGATTATTTTCTCTGTTGTTGAAATTTTATGCGCCCCCTGTCTTAGTTTAAATGGTCCGGCGAAATCTTAAGGTGAGTGGGGCGATGTGCAAGTGCCCGTGCGGTAGAATTGGGCTGCGCCGTTTTAACCTGCCATCTTATTGAGACGACGCTAAACCCTTTGATTGATGTGAATGTAGTTGAGCACCAGATCTTTTTGCCATCCCAAAGTCTTTTTCAAAATTTGGAACGGTCTCCAATTGCAAGTCCAAAAAACCAAGGCCCTTTATTGCGAGAATATTATTTGCCCCTTGAAAAATTGCGCCAACAGCGGCTGTTGGCAGCAGAAACGAATCCAAGCATCACTTGAGAAATTGATGTGGAATGGTATGGAAAAATGGGGGCTCAGAAAAATTTGTGACTTTCCGATAAGCTGTATGATACGGTTAAATTACTGTATCATACGGTTTCTGGTCCGTTGATTTTAGCGAAAGTAAAAAAAAGGCGGGGAGATTGGAAGTTCTTGCTATTATTAAAAATTTGATGAACATCTAGAAGTAAGAAAAATGCAGTTCGAAGGCATTATTGTAGGGGGTTCTGCACTGATTTTATTGGGAATTATTCAGAGGCAGACACAAAATTTAGACTTATTAAATGATTCGCTAGCGTTAGAATTGGTGAACGACGCAATGTTATTTGCAAAAAGTCATGGTCTTGCTCAGGATTGGTTGAACAATGCTCCTGCTGGCTTGAAAAAAGACTTACCTAAACATTGGGAAATTCGATTGCAGAAAGTTTTTGATGGGCGAACAATAACATTGCATGCCTTAGGTAGATGCGATCTGATTAAGACAAAGCTATGGGCGCTTTGCGACCGCACGCGAGATTTGCCCGATGTTTTAGCTCTTCAGCCCTCAGCTCTGGAATTGAAAGAGGCCTGTGATTGGCTCAAACCACTAGATTTAAATCCTGGCTGGATACTTCATGTTGAAAATACCATCGCATTTGTAAGTAAAAAACTAGATTATACCAATGAATGCACGTAAAAAATTGGCTTCAATTGGCCTCTGTTTTGCAGAAAAAATCACAAAAAAAGAAATATTAACTGCTGATACTCGTTTCCCCAGTTTTTAGTTCGCCCCCAGTACTTGCAATGTGAAAAGCCTAAAACATCTTGCTATTTAATAGAGCAAGATCAGGGGTCTGAATTCACTTGAGTTGAAAAAATAATATTCAATCCTTGCA